>CAZDGH010000008.1:0-29221 GCA_964504805.1 uncultured Myxococcales bacterium
GGCGCGTGGACGGCGGCGCGCTCTCGGTGCCGCCGCGGGCGACCGCGGTGGCGGCGCTCCCGGCCTCGCTCGGCGAGGCGGCGCCGGCCTCGGTGCGGCTCGCGCCGTCCGGCGCGCCGCTCGGCGAGGGCGACGTGCTGCTCCTGGCCGGCTCGGGGAAGGAGCTCGGCGGCTGGGACGTCGCCGCGGCGCCGGCGCTGCCGGCGGTGCTCGCGATCCCGCGCGGCTCGCTGCACGAGTGCAAGCTCGTCATCCGGCAGAAGGACGGCAGCCTGCGCTGGGAGGCGGGCGGGAACCGGAGCCTCTTCGTGCCGCTCGAGGGCGGCGCGCCCGAGATCGCGCTCGCGTGGCGGGCGTCGTGAGGCGGGCGTCGCTCGCGCTCCTGGCGCTGGCTTGCGCCTGCGACGACGCGTCGCCGGTCGAGCCGCCGCCCGCGCCGCCGCCGCTCACCACCTGGGTCGACGACTGGCGCGACGAGGTGATCTACCAGCTCCTCGTCGACCGCTTCGAGAACGGCGACGCCGGCAACGACGACGGCGTCGACCTCGCCGATCCCTACGCCTGGCACGGCGGCGACTGGAAGGGCGTCGAGGCGCGGCTCGACTACCTCGAGGCCCTCGGCGTCACCGCCATCTGGATCTCGCCGGTGGTGGAGAACGTCGAGCGCGGCTACCACGGCTACTGGGCGGTGGGCTTCGACCGGCCGAACCTGCACTTCGGCGACGAGGCCGCGCTGCGCTCGCTCGTCGACGCCGCCCACGCCCGCGGCATGAAGGTGATCGTCGACGTGGTGGTGAACCACGTCGGCGGCCTGTTCTTCTACGACCTCGACGGCGACGGCGTGGAGGACGACGGCGAGTTCAACCCCGACTACCGCCCGGAGGGCATCGACGCGCCGATCGTCTTCTTCGACGACCCCGCCGAGAAGCGCACCGCCCCGACGCCTTCCGTCTTCGCGAACCCGGACTGGTACGGCCGCCGCGGCAAGATCCTGAGCTGGGACGATCCCGACCAGGTGGTGAACGGCGACTTCCCGCAGGGCGGCCTCAAGGACCTGAAGACGACGCTGCCCGAGGTGCGCGAGGCGCTCGTCGACGTCTACGCCGGCTGGATCGAGCGGACCGACGTCGACGGCTTCCGCATCGACACGCTGAAGCACGTGGAGCAGCCGTTCTGGCGCGAGTTCTGCCCGGCGATCCGGCAGCGGGCGAAGGAGCTCGGCAAGGAGCGCTTCTTCCTCTTCGGCGAGGCGTTCGACGGCAACTACGCCACGCTCGGCTCGTACACCAAGGGCGAGGCCGTCGACTCGGTGGTCGACTTCGGCCTCAAGTTCGGCGGGTTCGACGCGGTGTTCGCGCGCCGCGAGGCCGGCACCCAGCGGCTGCAGGAGCTGCACGACGCCCGCGACCGCGAGGTCGGCCTCGAGCCCCACGCCCTCGGCATCGGGATCGCCCCGCGCCGGGCGATGGTCACCTTCCTCGACAACCACGACGTGCCGCGCTTCCTGGCGGTGAACCCGTCGCCGGCGGCGCTGCGCTCGGCGCTCACGTACCTCTTCACCTACGACGGCGTGCCGGCGCTCTACTACGGCACCGAGCAGGAGCTCTCCGGCGGCGTCGACCCCGCGAACCGCGAGGACCTGTTCGCGACCGGCTTCCCGACCGACGGCGCGACCTTCCGCCACGTCGCCCGGCTCACGCGGCTCCGGAGGGAGCTCGAGCCGCTCCGCCGCGGCGAGACCACCTTCCGCTGGTCGAGCGAGCGCACCGGCGCCGAGCAGGACGCGGGGCTCGTCGCCTTCGAGCGTCACACCGACGAAGAGCGCGTGCTCGTGGTGGTGAGCACGAAGGACGAGGGCTCGTCGGAGACGAGCGCGACCTCGCTCGGCTTCGGCGCCATGCAGGTCGGCTTCCCCGCGGGCACGCGGCTCGTGAACGTGCTCGAGGACGACGACCCCGAGGACCTCTTCGTCGTCGGCGCGGACCGCACGGTGGCGGTGCGGGTCCCGGCGCGGGGCGCGAAGGTGCTGGTCCCCGAATAGCGCTCGCCTGTCGCCGCGCCCGCCGGTGGGCCGACCCTTGCCGAGGGGTGGGGCCCTCCTCACGTTCTCCCTCGACGGACGCGGTCGCCCCAGGGGCAGCCGGAGGAGAGCGTGATGGAGCGGCAGGCAGGCAAGGCCACGCTGGACGGGCGGCTGTGGGGCGGCGTGCTCGCCGGCGCGGTGATCGCCATCGGCGGCTCCTGGCTCGGCGAGGTGGTGGGCGGCGCGCTGGCGATCGGCGAGCTCGAGGGCCTCGGACCGGCGTCGTGGCTCGGCGGGCTCATCGGCCTCGGCTCCGCGACGCTCTTCGCGCTCGTCGGCGGCGCGGTGGCGTCGCGCTGGGCGGCGGTCGGCCGCGGGCCGGGCGTGATCCTCGGCCTGGTGGTCTGGGGTACGGCGGCGACGTTCGGCTCGTTCGCGTTCGCGCTGCTCGGCGGCAGCATCTCGCTCATCGCCGGCGGCACCCCCGACGCCGCGCAGGTCTCCCTCGGGTTCACCTCGCTCGGCCTGATCGCGATGATGGGCGCCGCGATCCTCGGCGGCGCCGCCGGCGCCGTGCGCGAGGAGCGGCCGGGCGCGCCGGCGGGACAGCTGCGGCGGCCCGCGACGCCGTTCCGCCTGCGGCGCTCCGCCGAGGCGAGGACCTCCACCGTCCAGGGCGCGGAGAAGTGGACGCCGCCCGCCACCCCGCCCGCGAGGGACGACGAGATCCCGCCGCCTTCGGTCCACTAGGCGGCACCTAGCGAGCCGGACGCCGGAGCGCGGCGCGTACATCCCCCCGCGCGCGCCGCGCCCGCCCGGGCTCCTCCGCCGCGGCGTCCCAGCGACGCCGCGGCGGCTGTTTTTCCCCGGCCTGGCGTGCGGTCGCCCGCCGGGCCGGATCCGGCCGGCGGAACCCGTGCTAGCGTCCCGACGCCCCCCAGCACGAGGACGCCTTGGCTTCGGTCGAGCTCGAGCAGGTCGAGAAGCGCTTCGGCGAGACGCGGATCGTGAAGGGCGTCTCGCTCTCGATCGAGAAGGGCGAGTTCCTGGTCCTGGTCGGCCCGTCCGGCTGCGGCAAGAGCACCTGCCTGCGGATGATCGCCGGCCTCGAGACGCCGAGCGCGGGCACGATCCGGATCGGCGGCCGCGTCGTCAACGAGGTGGCGCCGAAGGACCGCGACATCGGCATGGTGTTCCAGTCGTACGCGCTCTACCCGCACATGACCGTGGCGGAGAACATCGCCTTCGGCCTCACCCTCCGGAAGCTGCCGAAGGCGGAGATCGCCTCTCGCGTCGACGAGGTGGCGAGGAGCCTCGAGCTCGGGCACCTCCTCCACCGCAGGCCCAAGGAGCTCTCCGGCGGGCAGCGGCAGCGCGTGGCGATGGGCCGCGCCATCGCGCGCAGGCCGCAGGTCTTCCTCTTCGACGAGCCGCTCTCGAACCTCGACGCGGCGCTGCGGGTGCAGATGCGCGCCGAGCTCGCGGCGCTGCACCGCCGCCTCGGCGCCACGATGATCTACGTCACCCACGACCAGGTCGAGGCGATGACGCTCGCGACCCGGATCGCGGTGCTCGAGGGCGGGGTGCTCCAGCAGGTCGGCCCGGCGCTCGACCTGTTCCACCGGCCCGCGAACCGGTTCGTCGCCGGCTTCATCGGCTCGCCGTCGATGAACTTCGTGCAGGGGCGCCTGGTCGCCTCGGGCGCCGGGGTGGCGTTCTCCGCGCCCGGGCTCGAGGTGCCGCTGCGCGGAGGCGGCGGCCTCGGCCCCGGCGAGGTCACGCTCGGCGTCCGGCCCCACGACCTCGCCCTCGGCGAGGGCGGCGCGCCCGGCGTGGTCGAGGTGCTCGAGCCGCTCGGCTGGGAGGCCCACGCCCACGTGCGCCTCGGCAACGACCGCGTGGTGGTGCGGCTCGAGGGCGAGGGCGCCGCCCGGGTCCGCACCGGCGACCGCGTGCACGTCCTCGTCGATCCCGCGCGCGTGCACCTCTTCGGCGCCGACGGCGCCGCGCTCCTCGCCCCGACCGCCACCCACGAGGCGCCCGCGGCGCTCGCGGCCGGCGCGCCGCGGTGAGGCGCGGGCTCGCCGCCGCCCTCGTCCTCCTCTCCGCCGCGGCCGCGCGGGCGGAGCCCGAGACCGTCGTCCTCTGGCACAGCTACCGCGGCGCCGAGGAGGAGGCGCTCTCCCGGATCGTCGAGGCGTTCCACGCCGAGCAGGACGAGCTCCGGGTGCAGGTGCTGGCGCAGCCGAACGAGGGCTTCGCCTCGAAGCTCACCGCCGCCATCCCGCGGGGCAACGGGCCGGACCTGTTCGTCTTCGCCCACGAGCGCATCGGCGGCTGGGCGCGCACGGGGCTGCTCCGGCCGCTCGACGGCGAGGTCGACGAGGCGCTCTTCCTCGAGGAGACGCTCCCGCCGCTCCGCTTCGAGGGGAAGCTCTGGGGCCTGCCGCTGGCGGCGAAGTGCGCGGCGCTCTTCTACAACCCGGCGCTCGTGCCGGTGCCGCCGCGCACCACCGACGAGCTCCTGGCCGTGGCCGAGCGGCTCTCCGGCACGGGCGAGGACGGGAGGCCGCGCTTCGGCCTCGCCTACCTCACCGACGACTTCTTCTTCCACGCCGCCTGGTACTTCGGCTTCAAGGGCGAGCTGCTCCGCCCGGACGGCTCGGTCGGCTTCGACTCGCCGGGCGCGATCGCGTCGCTGGCGTTCGCGCGGGACCTCACCGCGCGGAGGCTCGTGCCCGAGGAGCCGACCGGCGCGCTCGTCACCCAGCTCTTCAACGAGGGGCGGGCGGCGATGGTGGTGAACGGGCCGTGGTTCATCGGCGAGCTCGCGGCGCGGGCGCCGGGCGCCGGGCCGGCTCCGGGAGACGCGGTCGAGCGGTGGTGGAGGGTGGCGCCGCTGCCGGTGGTGACGGCCACGGGCAAGGCGGCGTCGCCGTTCCTCACCGAGGAGGCGCTGTTCGTCTCGGCGCAGGCGAGGAACGCGGCGGCGGCCCGGAAGGTCGCGCTGCGGATCGCCGGGCCCGAGGGGGCGCTCGTCCGCGGCACCGTGGGCGGGCAGCTCGTGGCGGCGAAGGCGGCGTGGGACGATCCTGCGTACGCGTCGGACCCGGTGGTGGCGGCGTTCCGCGCGCAGCTCCCGCTGGCGACGCCGATGGACAACCGGCCGGAGATGTCGGGCGTCTGGGAGCCGGCGAAGCTGGCGCTCAAGAAGGTGCTCCGCGGCGAGGCGTCCCCGGAGCAGGCGGCGACGGCCGCGCAGCGGCGCCTGGCGGCGATCACGAGGCCGCCGCCGCCGCCGGCGAGCCCGCAGGTGTACGTGGCGCTGTTCGCCGCGCTCGGCCTCGGCGCGGTGGCGCTCCTGGCGCGCTGGCTGGTGGCGGTGAGGCGCCGCGGCGAGGCGGGCGAGGCGGCCCGCGGCTTCGCCTGGGTCGCGCCGGCGCTCGGCGCCACCGCCGTGCTCGTCTTCGTGCCGTTCGCGGTCGGCCTCGCGCTCTCGCTGTTCGACCACCGCGAGGGGCGCTGGACGTTCGTCGGCCTCGCGAACTTCGTCGACATCCTGGCGTCGCGCGGCTACGGCCCGACCGAGCCGCTCAGTTTCTACTACGCGCTGGCGGTGACGGTGCTCTGGACCGCGGTGAACGTCGCGGCGCACCTCGGCCTCGGCCTGGCGCTCGCGCTGCTCCTCGACCGGCCGCTCCTGAAGCTCCGCGGCGTCTTCCGGGTGCTGCTCATCGTCCCGTGGGCGGTGCCGAACTACATCACCGCGCTCATCTGGAAGGGCCTCTTCCACAAGCAGTACGGCGCCATCAACGGCCTGCTCGAGGCGGTGGGCGCCGACTCGGTGGCGTGGTTCTCGGGCTTCTGGACCTCGTTCTTCGCCAACGTCTGCGCCAACGCGTGGCTCGGCTTCCCGTTCATGATGGTGGTCTCGCTCGGCGCGCTGCAGTCGATCCCGAAGGACCTCTACGAGGCGGCCGACGTGGACGGCGCGACGTTCTGGGACAAGCTCCGCCACATCACCCTGCCGCTGCTCAAGCCGGCGCTCGTCCCGGCGGTGCTGCTCGGCACGGTGTGGACCTTCAACCAGTTCAACATCGTCTACCTCGTCTCCGGCGGCGAGCCCGACAACGCCACCGACATCCTGGTGAGCGAGGCGTACCGCTGGGCCTTCGCGCGGCAGGAGCAGTACGGCTACGCGGCGGCGTACGCCGCGGTGATCTTCGCGCTGCTCCTCGGCTGGAGCGCGATCTCGGGGCGCATCGCCCGGGCGGCGGAGGCGATGCGATGAGGCGGTGGCTGAAGGAGGCCTCGGTCTACGCCGCGCTCTCGCTGGCCGCGGCGCTCGCGCTCTACCCGGTGCTCTGGGTGGTGAAGATGGCGCTCTCGCCGAGCCAGGCGTTCGACGCCTCGCCGTCGCCGATCCCGACCGCGGTCACCCTCCAGAACTTCGCCGACGTGGTCACCGCGAGCGACGCCGCCGGCCGCTGGCTCTTCGGGCGGCAGCTCGGCAACAGCCTCTTCGTCGCCGGCGCCACCACCCTCGTCGGCATCGCCCTGGCCTGCAGCGCGGCCTACGCCTTCTCCCGCTTCCGCTTCGCCGGGCGCGAGGGGCTGCTGGACGTGCTGCTGCTCACCCAGATCTTCCCGGGCGTGGTGGTGATGATCCCGCTCTACATCCTCCTCGACGCCGCGGGGCTCCTCGACTCGCTCATGGGCCTCACCCTCGTCTACGCCACGACCGCGATCCCGTTCTGCACCTTCATGGTGAAGGGCTACCTCGACACCATCCCGAAGGAGCTCGAGGAGGCGGCGGTGATGGACGGCGCCTCGCGGGCGGTGATCTTCTTCAAGGTGGTGCTGCCGCTCGCCAGGCCGGCGCTCGCGGTCACCGCGCTCTTCTGCTTCATGACCGCGTGGAACGAGTACATCCTCGCCGCCACCTTCATGAACGACGCCACCATGTTCACGCTGCCGGTGGCGCTGAAGCGCCACGTCGGCGACTTCTCCACCGTCTGGGGCCGGTTCGCGGCGGGCGCGGTGATCACCAGCGCGCCGGTGATGGCGCTCTTCTTCGCGCTGCAGAAGCACCTGGTGGGCGGGCTCACCTCGGGCGGCGTCAAAGGCTGAGCGCGGGGGTCGATCCTCGACGCGCCGGCGGGCTAGCATGCGCCGCTCCGGAGGGGACAGATGCGGAAGCTGCTCTACGGGATCGCGCTCCTCGGGGCGCTCGGGCTCGTCGCCTGCGACGGCGGCGACGGCGGCGCGGACGGCGGCGGCGGCCAGGGCGGCTCCGGCGGCGCGGGCGGCGACGGCGGCGGCGGCGCGGTCGATCCCACCGTCGCCTCGGTCGAGCCCTCGAGCGGCACCGCGGGGACGGTGGTCGCGGTCCGCGGCGCCGGCTTCCAGGACGGCGCCCAGGTCTTCTTCGGCACCACCCGGGCGGACCCGGTGGCGTTCGTCTCGGCGACCGAGCTCACCGCCACGGCGCCGGCGCGCGAGGGCGGCGGGCCGGTCGAGCTCACCGTGCGCAACCCCGACGGCGGCGTCGGCCGGCTCGCCAACGCGTTCACGTACGAGGGCGGCGGCTCGCCGTCGCTCGACTGGGTGGTGCTGCAGTTCCCCGGCGAGCACACCGGCGAGGCCGGGACCCAGCTCCAGGTCTTCGCCCGCGCCTTCGAGCCCGGGCGCACCGAGGAGGCCGGTCCGGCCTCGGGGCTCGAGGCCGAGGTGGGCGTCGGCGTCGAGGGCGAGGACGTCGAGGCCTGGACCTGGTCGGCGGCGGCGTTCAACGTCCAGGTCGACAACGACGACGAGTGGGTGGGGACGATCGCGCTCCCGTCGCCGGGCTCCTACCGCTACACGCTCCGCTTCCGCCTCGACGGCGGGGCCTGGGCCTACGCCGACACCACCGGCTCCGCCGACGGGTTCGCGCTCGACGCCACCGGCCGGCTCACCGTGAGCGAGGCGCAGCCGCCGCGGGTCGACTGGTGCGTGCTCCAGTTCCCGTCGGCCCTCGACGCGGCGCCCGGCGCGCCGGTCGGCCAGGTCTACGGCCGCGCCTTCGAGCCGGGCGTCACCGACGTCGGCGATCCCGCCGGCGTCGAGGCGGAGGTCGGCGTCGGCCCCGACGGCGCCGCGCCCGACGACCCGTCGTGGACGTGGGTCTCCGCGGCGTTCCACGGCCACTTCGACGCCAACGACGAGCACGTGGGGAGCTTCGCGGCCCCGGCGGCGCCGGGCTCGTACGACTACGCCTTCCGGTTCCGCGTCGCCGGCGGCGCGGCGTGGACCTACTGCGACCTCGGCGGCACCGACGACGGCTACGACCCGTCGCAGGCCGGGACGCTCACCGTGGCCGAGCCGCCGGAGGACGTCGTCGACTACGCGCAGCTCGCCGCGGCGTCCCTCGCCTGGGACGTCGGCGCGGCGCCGCCCACCGTCGAGGTGATCGTCTACGAGGCCGGCGTCACCGAGGGCGCGGGGCAGGGCGGCGGGATCGCCGTCGAGATCGGCCACGGCCCCGCGGGCAGCGACCCGAGCGTCGACGCCACCGGCTGGACCTTCGCCGCCGCCGCCTACGCCCGCGACGCCGACGGCCTCGCGGCGCTGGCCAACGACGTCTACGCCCTCGCGCTGCCGGAGCTGCCGGTCGGCGCGTACGCGTACGCCGCCCGCGCCACCCGCGACGGCGGCGGGACGAGCTGGATCGACGCCGATGGCAGCGCCAACGGCTTCGACCCGGCGGCCCTCGGCGCCGCCACCGTCCGCGAGCCCGCGCCCGAGGCGGTGGACTGGGCGATCCTCCGCGCGCCCGCGACCCAGACGGTGGCGCCGGGCGCGTCGCTCACCGTGCAGGTCGACGTCTACGAGGGCGGCCGCACGCCCGGCGCCGGCGCCGCGGCCGGCGTCGAGGTCGAGGTCGGCTGGGCCGAGCAGGGCGCCGATCCGGTGGTGACGCCGTTCACTTGGTTCCCGGCGCCGTACGCCCGCGACGTCGACGGCGGCGGCGTGCTCCAGGACGACCAGCACGAGGCGACGTTCCTCGCGCCGGCGAACGCGGGCACGTTCGGGATCGCGGCGCGGGTCCGCCTCGACGGCGGCGACTGGACGTACGTCGACCGCACCTCCACCGACGACGGGTTCTCGCCCGGCGAGCTCGGCGGCCTCGTGGTCGAGGCGCCGCCGCCTCCTACGGTCGACTGGTGCAACCTCCAGTTCCCGGCGACCCTCGACGTCGCCGCCGGCGCGCAGGCGGGCCCGGTCTACGGCCGCGTCTACGAGCCCGGCGTCACCGACGCGCCCGGCGCGGGGGCGGTCGCGTCCGAGCTCGGCTTCGGGCCGGTCGGCTCCGATCCGGCGGCGGGCGGATGGACCTTCGTGGCCGGCACGTTCAACACCGACGTCGACAACGGCTTCGGGCAGCTCGCCAACGACGAGCACCAGGCGACCTTCACCGCGCCGGGATCCGGCTCCTACGACTACGCCTTCCGCTTCTCGCTCGACGGCGGCTCGACCTGGACCTACTGCGATCTCGACGGCGCCGGGAACGGCTACGACCCGGCGCAGGCGGGGCGGCTCACGGTTCAGTAAAGGCCTCGAACACAAGGGGTGCATCCGATGCGGTTCGACTGGGGCGTCACGCTGGGCCTCGCTTCGCCGGGCGTCGACGGGCACGTGGACGTGGAGAAGGTCACCCGCCTGATGGCGCAGGTCGCCCAGGCGGGCGTGAGCAACGCGCAGCTCGCGCCGCTCGCGAGCCCGGCCGCGCAGAACCTCGGCCAGTGGTTCGCGGCGATGCGCAGCCTCGAGGACGACAGCCGCGCGTGCTCCGCCGGCTTCGCGCTGGGCCGCGGCCTCGCCCACCCGTCGGCGCCCGACGACGGCATCGGCGCGGCGCTGCGCTGGGCCACCTCGCTCCGGCTCGGCCCGGCCGTCTACAACCGGCTCGGGCCGATCGCCACCGGCGGCGCCTCGGGCCGGCTGCAGGGCTGGGACGACAACCTCTGCGGCTCGGCGCTCGACGCCATCCACCTCGCGCGCGCGACGCTCCCGCAGCGGCAGCGGGTGCTGCCGGAGCTGCAGGCGAAGCACGCGGTCTCGTACTCGCTCGGCTACGCGCTCCGCGCCGGCGAGGCCCGCGGCGCCGCCGAGCTCGCCGAGGACCCGCGCAAGCAGGCCGCGCGCTGCATCGCGCTCTGCTACCGCGCCGGCATGGACCCGGCGTCGTGCCTCGCGGCCCGCGCCGGCGTCGACGGCAGCCCGACCCGCGAGGGCATCGCCCAGGCGCTCGGCGTCCTCGTCGACCGCTTCGCCGGGCCGCACGCGCTGGCGGCGCGGATCGGCCACGGCCTCGGCCGCCTCCGCGGTGCGCTCGAGAATCGCACCGCGCCGGTGGATCCCGCGCTCATCGGCGACTCCCTCGATCGGGCGCACAAGGGCCTGACCGAGCTCTGCCCGACCGTGGGCCTCCAGCCGCTGCTCGGCTCGGTGGGCTGGCCGAAGGTGGTGCCGGCGCTGCAGCAGAACGACCGCGGCCCGGGCCTGCAGGCGGTGAGCGACCTGGTCGGCAAGCTGCTCCTCGTCACCGACGTGCTCGAGGCCGGCTGCACCCGCCCGCCGGGCATGCGCGAGCACGTGATGGCCGGCTACCGCGCCTCGATCGCGGCGAACCACCTCTGCCAGGTGAACCCGAACGAGGAGGCGACCCGCGAGGTCACCGGCGGCCTGCGCACGGCCCACGCGCTGCACCTGCTCGGCGTCGACGCCGTCGCCGACGTCGTCGTCGACGCCATGGTCCGCGGCCGCTTCCCCGACGGCCGCACCTGGTGCGGCGATCTCGCCTGGGGCCCGCCGACCGGCTGGCCGATCCAGGGCGTCGAGGGGAAGCTCCTCTCCTGCGTCCACCTCGGCCTCGAGCTCTCGGTGATCGGCCGCACCCGTCCCGACGACCACGGGCTCCGGCCGCGGCTCAACTCGGCGGTGGCCCACGCGTCCGAGGCCGGCTTCGTCGGCAGCGCCGCGCAGGCGCTCGGCGAGCTCGCCTTCGAGGTGAAGACCTCGGGCGCCCACGGCCTCGACCTCGACGGCAAGGTCCGCGACATCTTCGAGCAGCTCCCGCGCGGCACCGGCACGCCGCCGTCGGCGAAGCGCGGCCGCGCCACCCGCGCCGGCGCGATGCTCGGGATCCTCTCGCGCTTCCTCGAGCGCAGCCACGGCGGCGCCGATCTCACCATCTGGGTGGGCAGCTCGCGGGCGCGGCTGCTCGAGGTGCTCGGCACGCGCTGGACCGGCGCGGTCGAGGCGGCGTGGCTCAAGGTCCGCGCGCCGCTGCTCGGCGTGTCGTCGGCGGAGCTGCTCTCGGGCAAGCGCGCCGACACCGCGCGGCAGCAGCTCGCGCAGCTCGCCGACGCCGTGCGCGCCGTGCTCGACCCCGACGAGAAGCTCGGCTTCGACGGCGGCTTCGCCGTGCAGCGGATGGCCCTCGAGGGCCTGCCGCGCACGTACGAGGACGAGGTGGGGCGCGCCACCGCCGCGATCCAGGCGCTCGCCGCCGCGCAGCTCCCGGCGGACCTGCTCGCGGAGCTCGGCGCCGCGGTGGAGGACGCGCTCTCGGACGCGCACCCGGCGTCGCGCCGCGTCGTGGTCGCGGCGGACCTCGGCGACCAGCTCGACGCCGCCCGCGAGCGCGTGCTCTCGGCGGCCGGCCGGTACGAGGAGGACGCCCGCGACGGCGCGCCGCTGCTCGACTACGAGGTGGCGCGGGACGCCGGCGTCGGCATGCGCTGGCCCGCCGACGAGGCGCGCGGCGCGATCTCGAACCTGCCGAACAAGATCGCGCTCTCCGCCCACGATCCCGAGTGGGGCCGCCTCGTCACCACGCTCGTGCCGCCGCACCCGCTCGTCCGGGCGATGGCCGTCGACGTGGCGCAGCGGCTGCCGACGCAGGACCCGGTGCTCCAGGCCGCGGCGCTGTTCGAGGCGGTGCGGCACCACTGCAAGTACGTCCGCGATCCGGGCGAGTTCGTGCACCCGCCGCTCCTCACCATCGCCGGCCGCGGCGGCGACTGCGAGGACCTCGCGGTGGTGCTCGCCGCGCTGCTCTCGGCGTCGGGCATCCCGGCGGCGCTCGTCTGGCAGCCCGGCCACATGATCGCCGCGGCCTACCTGCCGGCGGTCGCGTCGCGCTGCCCGTTCCCGGGCAACAAGGCGGCGACCGAGCTCGCCGGCTTCTCGCCGATGGACCCGACCCTGGCGACGCCGTTCGTCACCAACACCACGCAGCTCAACGGCTTCTGGCGGGTCGACCCGTGGGACGTCGAGAGGCCGGTGATCCAGGGGTCGCTGAAGTAGCGCGACGCGCCGGCCGCGCGGCGAGGTACGCCTTGCCGCGCGGCGACAGCTCGTAGCCGACCTCGAAGGCCATCGTCAGACCGAGGCGCTTCAGCTTCCGGACGTCGACCTTGAACGGCAGCGTCTCGCGGCCGAGCTCGGCGGCGAGCTTCGAGGCGGCGATGCGCGGGCGGCGCGCGACGATCGCCAGCGTCTCCGCCGTCCACGGTCCCTTCGCGTCGAGCTTCGCGAGCTTCGCGGCGATGGCGGCGACGTCGTCGGGCGAGAGGTCGTCCTCGAGCGCGAGCTCGACGCGGTCGCCGTCGCCGGCGTGGTGGAGCTCCACGCGGTACAGCGTCGTGCCCGGCTTCGCGGGGAACGCCTCCAGGTACGCGAGCAGCTCGTTCTTCGTGGCGAAGCCCGCGCGCCTCGCGTCGACCTCGGTGATCGCACGCTCGGTCGCCGGCGCCACCGCGTCGACCTCGAGCACGCCGATCGGGTGGCAGCGGTAGCGGCCGCCGGGCTTCACGTGCGGCTTCGCCCAGCGGCGGAAGGTGAGGGTGATCCGCCCCGAGACGAGGCCTTCGTGGAACGCCTTCTGGAAGAGGAGCATGGCCCGTTCCTACCCCGGCGTTGCCCGGGAGGACACGGCGCCCGCACGCGGTGTGGACTCCGCCGACACATCGGAAGGGCGGCGGATTCGTCGCGCGCGCGGGGAGGCGCATGGTGCCTGCACGAACCCGCCACCGAGGTCCCCATGCACGCGCGCCCGCTCCTCGCCGCCGCCCTCGCCCTCCTCGCCGCCTGCGGCGAGGGCCTCGCCGAGGGGGAGCTCTCCGCGGTCTCCTCCGCCGAGGCCGAGCTCCGCACCAACCGCGATCCCGATCGCCTCGTCGTCTGGTCGAACAACGTCGAGAACATGATCTACGACTGGAAGGACCTCGTGCACGCGATGGAGGAGGCGGAGCTGCGGCCCGACGTCTTCCTGGTGCAGCAGGTCACCGACCGCGCGGAGCTCGAGCGGCTCACCGACTTCATGCGCCGCCGCCTCGGCGTCGACTACACCGGCGTCGTCGCCGACCCGCACCCGGACGACCACCGCTTCCAGGGCCAGGTGATCCCGCGGCCGACGGTGACCACGGGCCTCGTCTTCCGGACCGCGCGGTTCGAGCTGGTCTCGAAGGACGCCTGGTCGCCGTGGGGCAAGGGCTTCCGGGCCGGGAACCCGCGCTGCGACGAGCGCTCGGAGAACTCCGGGTACCAGACCCTCCGGGTGAAGCTCTGGGACAAGGTGGCGAGGAAGCACGTCGTGGCGGTGAGCCTCCGCCACTGGACGTTCCACCCCTGCTCGTCGAAGAACGTCCGCGAGCTCGTCGCCGGCTTCGACGGCGGCCGGAACGACCACGCCGGCCTCGGCGGCGGCGCGGACCTGCACCTCGTCGGCGGCGACTTCAACGACCGCATCTTCGACGGCGACGGCTCCGTCTCCTGCTGGTACCGGCAGATGAACCGCGACCTCGGCGAGGCGCGCTGCGACCGCGACGAGGACTACGGCTTCACCGATCCGCTCTTCGCCGCCTGCGACGGCGACCGCGCCTGCCTGCGGCAGCGCGGCGGGATCGACATGCTCTTCGCCCGGAGGCCCGACGGCCGCCGCGTGCGCACCAGCCACTTCGACGTGGTGAGCTTCGACGAGGCCCACCGGGCGAGCGTCCGCGCCACCGGCGGCGACGGCCCGTCCAACCTGCGCGACCGGGACGGCTACCGCGACCAGGGTCGCAACTACTCGCAGCACCGGGCGCGGCGGGCGTACCTCCACTACGAGTAGGCGCCGCTCACCGCGCCGGAGGTCGACGCGACCCAGCGGTCACGTCGGCGACGGCGGGCGAGGTCTTGGTCCGCCCCTCAGTCCGCCAGACGTGCCGCCGCGAACTCCACGAGCGAACGTGCCTGCGCGATGGCGTGGTCGACCTTCGCCCAACCGAGGTGCTCGATCCCGTACTGTGAGGCGTCCTTCATGCCGAGCAGCCGTCGCAGGGCGTTCGCTGCTGCCTCACCGCCCGGCTCGACCTGCTCCAGCAATCCCAGCGCCTCGTGGTGGGACTGGCCGCGCGCCCTCTCCCCGAGCCTGGCGCAGCACGCCGCGTCCGCCGCGGCGATCCCCGCGGCGACCGCGTTGGAGATCGCGACGTTCGCCGCCGCGGGAGGCGGTGGTTCGGCGCTGCGGTCGGTCGCGACGAGCTCGGCGGTCTCGAGGAACTTCCGCGCGGTCTGGAGCCTGTTCGCGGCAACGTCCCTGGTGCAGGAGCGCGTGCGTCCTGCGCGGCTCATCGCCGGCCCACCAGCCGCTCCAGGGGCTTTCCGCCGAGGAGCACGCCGTCCCTCTTCACCTCCGCGAGGAAGCGGGCACGCTCCTTCCCCGCCGCGCGCAGCTCCACCTCCGGCAGCTCGATCACGGTTGCGCGATTGCCCGTCCACCGCGACGCCCGGCGCGACAGCTCGTCCACCTGCCGTCGCCAGGCGTCGCGCTCCGGATCGATCCCACGCGGGACCGCGACCAGCAGGTCGAGGTCGCTGCGGGAGTCGCCGTCACCCCTCGCCGCGGATCCGAAGAGGGACGCGTGCGCCGGGGGTATCGCCCACCCCGCCACCGCGCTCCGGAGGCGATCCAGCAGGTCTGTGCGCAAGCGAGCCAGCGCCTCGACCGCGGAGACGGCGACGTGCTCGCGATTCAGCGAGTAGAGGACCGCTCGGCCTGCGGACCGTGCGTCGATCACGCCCTGGTCGGCGAGCCGGCGAAGCGCGAGGTTCACGCCCGACGGGGAGCCACGCTTGACGAGGCGGGCGACCTCGCGACCCGTGAGGGCCCGAGAGGTGCCGGCCAGCACGACGAGGACGTCTCCATCGAGCGATGGGCAGAGCGATGCGTGCGGGCGTCCGAGGTCCATGGGGCGATGTCCAGTGAGAGCGTCATATGAACATGATTCTGGTCATTTGACCAGTTTGATGGTCATCACGGTCTCGGGGTCAGGCCCATCCTCTTTCCACGGTCGCCCTCCGCGTCCGCGCGAACGCGGTGGCCGCCGCGCGCTACTCGGTCCCCACTTCCACCAGCTCGATCCGAAGGCCGAATCCCGCGTAGGGCGCGAGGAGCGCGCCCAGCTCCTCCCAGGTCAGGAGGCGGTCGTCGATGGCGACGACGGGCGGACCGCCTCCGGCCGCGTCGTGCAGCTGGCCTCGGACGAGGTCGCGCAGCAGGGTGAGACCGCACGCCGGATCGACCGCGAGGTCGCGCTGCGAGAGTCGCTCGCGCACGCGGCGCCGGAGCTCGCCGTAGGGCGGTTCGCCGTCGAGCGGCACCGGGAGGACGAAGCGGAGGCCCGCGCCGTCGTCGCGGAGCTCCCGAGCCTCGAGGAACCTCCCCTCGGCGTACGTGCCGACGCGGAAGCGACGCACGGCGCCGGTGCAGTCCAGGAAAGGCTCGGCGTCCTCGACGGGCACGAGCGGCATGGCAGCCTCCGGATCGAGCGCCTGCGTCTACCACGGGCGGCGCGGCGCGGTCCCGCGACCGGTGGAGCCCGAAGCGGATGGCGGCCTCGCGGCTTCCACCGGCGCGGGTGGGCGCTTGTCCGGCCGGCCCCCGGGTGGCATCGTCGGACAGATCCCACGAGGACCGCCGGAGGCCTCAGCCGAGCTCACCGCACGCGTTGGGAGAGGTCGATGAAGAGCCGCGGGACGGGTGGCGCTCGAGTCCACGGGCCTGGCGAGCGGGTCGATGGATCGTTGAAGACGGCGAAGGGGCTTCGGCCCGCCGGCGAAGGTCCGGCCGCGAGAGGGTGAGTCGATGAAGACGATCCGGCGAACGGTGGGTCTGCTCGGTGCCGTGTGGCTCGCCGCCTGCGCCGGCGAGGAGAGCCCCGAGCCGCCGCCGGTGGATCGCACCTGCGAGCCCGGCGAGGTCGAGCCCTGCTACGAGGGACCGGCCGGCACCGAGGGGCAGGGCGCCTGCCACGCAGGCGTGCGCGCCTGCACCGACCAGGGCTCGTCGACGGCGTTCGGCGCCTGCGAGGGGCAGGTGCTCCCGGCCACCGAGGCGTGCAACGCCTTCGACGACGACTGCGACGGCGAGGCGGACGAGGGCCTCGTCAACGCGTGCGGCGGCTGCGCCACGCTCGCCGGGCGCCGCGACGCGCCGTGCGGCACCTGCGGCACCCTCGTCTGCGACGGCGCCGACGCGCTCCGCTGCGACGAGCCGGCGAGCTGCGGCGGCTGCGGTCCGGGCACGCCCGGCGTCGGCGAGGCGTGCCAGTCGGCCGAGGGCTGCGCCGGCGTCGGCGCCTGCCAGGGCGCGAGCGTGGTCTGCGACGCGCAGGCGAAGAACGAGTGCGGCGTCTGCGGCGGCCCGGCCGTCCCGGGCGTCGGCGACGCCTGCGGCGGCGGCGGCGCCTGCCCGGGCGTGCTCGTCTGCGACGCCGCCGGCACCGGCACCACCTGCGAGCAGCAGGCGACGAACGTCTGCGGCGTCTGCGCGCCGGCGTCGCAGGACCCGGGCCCGCCCTGCACCGACGGCGAGGGCTGCCCCGGCACCTGGGCCAGCGGCGCCGCGCAGGGCGACCCGATGGTCTGCAGCGTCCCCGCCGGCGGCTGCGGCGGCCCGCCGCCGGCGCTGGTGATCAGCGAGCTGTCGGTGGCGGGCGCGGTCGCCGACGACGAGTTCGTCGAGCTCCACAACCCGACCGACGCGCCGGTGGATCTCTCCACCTGGGCCATCCACTACAAGAGCGCCACCGGCTCGAGCTTCTCGAAGCGGAACCTCACCGGCACCATCCCCGCCCGCGGCTACTTCCTCATCGCCCGCAGCGCCTACGCCGGCCCCGTCGCCGCCGACCTGGTGCAGGGCTCGATCGCCATGGCCACCTCGGGCGGCAACGTCGGCATCACCAGCCACCAGGACGCCATCGCCGACTTCGCCGGCACGGTCGACCACGTCGCCTGGGGCACCGGCAACGCCCCCGAGGGCACCGCGGCCCCCGCGCCCCCTGCGAACGGCTCGCTGGAGCGCAAGGCCACCGCCGCCTCCACCCCCGAGTCCCTCGCCGCCGGCGGCGCCGAGGAGCGCGCCGGCAACGCCCACGACTCGAACGACAACGCCGCCGACTTCGTCGTCCAGCCCGTCCGCACCCCGCAGAACGCCGCCTCGGGAACCGAGCCCTGACCATGGCCGAGGATCCGCTCCTCGCCGCCCTCGCCAAGATCGCCGGCGGCCCCGGCCCCGCCCCCGCCAGGCGCCTCGCCTTCGCCCGGCAGCTCCGCGCCGCCCGCCCGATCTTCACCGGCGTCTATCTTTATCGCCTCGACGGCGACACGCTGGTGCTCACCGAGCACGTCGGCCGCCCCACCGACCACACCCGCATCCCCGTCGGCAAAGGCGTCTGCGGCCGCAGCGCCCGCACCGGCCGCACCGAGCTCGTCGACGACGTCTCCGCCGACCCCGCCTACATCTCCTGCTCGATCGAGACGAAGAGCGAGATCGTCGTCCCGGTGAAGCGCGCCGGCCGCTACCTCGCCCAGCTCGACATCGACTCCGACGTCCCCGCCGCCTTCGGCCCACGCGACCGCGCAATCCTCGAGCGCGCCGCCGCGCTCCTCGCGCCGCTGTACTCGGCGCGCCGCGCCGCGCCGCGGCGCGAGGCTCCAGGCGCGTCAGGCTCCAGGCTCCAGGCTCCAGGCTTCAGCAAGCAGGTGGCTCGGCGCTCCGCGCCTCGCGCAAGCCGGCGCCTCGGAGGTCGGCAAGGCGGCGGGCGGAGCCGGTGGTGGCTGGAGCCTGGAGCCTGGAGCCTGGAGCCCGAGGCGCGAAGCGCCGAGCTCCGAAGCGCCGAGCTACGCCGGCTCGCGCCGGAGCTCCGCGACGATCTCCTTCGCCGCCGCCCGCGCCTTCTCGACGTCCTCGGGCTTCATCGACACCGCCGCCACCACCGGGTGCCCGCCGCCGCCGTAGCGCTCGGCGAGCTTGGCGAGGTCGTGGGTGCGCGGCACCGGCGCCCACGGGCTCGAGCCGATCGAGATCTTCGAGCGCGACTTGCCGGCGGTGACGTTCACCGAGTAGCGGCAGTCCGGGAACAGGTAGTACGGGATGAACTTGTTCAGCCCGTCGAGCCCGGTGTCGGCGATGTCGAAGAAGACGACGCCCTGCTCCATCGTGGCCCGCGACCGCACCAGCTCGATCGCCTTCTCGTGGCGCTCGAGGAGCGGGGCGACCTTCGCGGCGATCTCGGGCGCGGCGGCGACCTCGGCGAGCGGCTCGCGCATGAAGCGGCGGATGATCCCGTGGAGCACCGCCGGGTCCTTCTCGACCTCGATCATGGTCATCAGGCGGAGCGCCGGCTCCTTCAGCTCGACCGCCATCTTCGCCGAGGGGAACGAGGCGCCGTCGATGAGCTCCGCCCAGTCGATGAGCTCCGCGAGCGGCGTCGGGTCGAAGCCGAACTTCTCGTGGGCGACCCGCGCCAGGAACTTGGTGCAGCTCTTCGCGTGCGGGTCCCAGAACTTCTTGCCGCTCCGGTCGCCCTCGAAGCTCGCCTGGTCGCCCGGCTCCTGGAACGCGGAGACGTGGTGGTCGAAGAACCAGGTGAGCCCGGGCTTCTGCGTGTAGCGGAAGTCGACGATGGCGTTCTCGTCGCCGTCGAACGCCGCCTTCGCGAAGGGGTCGCCGGCCTGGTGGGCGAGGCCCTGGTAGGCGAGCTCCGCCCTCGGGTCGACGCGCTCGAGGTAGAAGCGCGAGAACACCGCGGCCGAGGCGCAGCCGTCGAAGCAGTTGTCGTGGAAGCAGACCTTGAGCCGCATGGGTCCCCCGGGTCGGAAGGGCGCGCAACCTATGCGCCGCCGCCCCGCGCCGCAAGCGCGCCGCTAGCGCTTCCGGTCGGCGGTGAACACCGCGCTCTCGACCGGCGCCGCGCGCACCGGCGGCGCCTCGGTGCGGGTGAGCTTATAGCGGTAGATCGGCTCGCCGCGCTCGAGGTAGCCCTGCTCGCGCGTCGAGGCCACCTCGCCCGGCTCCCGCTCGGCGAGCCCGCCCGGGCCCCGCGGGTTCACGAAGCCGGTCGCCTCGAGCACCTCGACCATCTCGATCCCGCGCTGCTTCACGTCGGTGCGGACCTCCATCAGCCCGCCCGGCCGGAGCAGGTTGTAGAGCAGCACCGAGAAGCCGTCGTCGACGAGGCGCCGGTCGTGGTGCCGGCGCTTCCACCACGGGTCGGGGAACTGGACGTGGATCGCGTCCACCGACCGGGGCGCGAAGAGGCGCGGGAGCAGCACCCGTCCGTCGCCCTCGATCACCAGCAGGTTCCCGAGGCCGCGCCGCTTCCGCCGGTCCTCGATGTACCGCGCCAGCTTCTTGCGCACCTCGATCGCCACCAGGTCGAGCTCCGGGTGCGCCGTCGCCTGGCCGATGGCGAAGCCGCCGGCGCCGGCGCCGATCTCCACCTCGAGGCGCCCCTCGCGGCCGAAGACGGCCTTCCGATCGAGGTAGCCGCCGAGGTCGAGCGGGCCCTGCGGCGCGGGCAGTCGGGAGGGCTTCTCGGGGGCGGTCTCGTCCACGGGGCGCCGCTTCTACCACGGCGGGACCGCTCGGGTTTCCCGGCGGTGGATCGAACCGCCGCCCCGCGCGTTGAACGTCTCGCGGGCCGGCCTCGTAGGGCCCACTCGACCTTCCGAACCTCCCGAACCAGGAGACGAACCGATGTGGCAGAGGATCTCGCGGGCCTTCCGCTCCTTCGTGGGCTTCTTCGTCAGCAGCGTCGAGGACCCGGAGCTCATCCTCGAGCAGAACGTCCGGGACATGAACGACCAGGTCCCGAAGATGAACGAGAACATCGCCATGGTCCGGGCGAACGTCTCGCTCCTCGAGAAGGAGCAGCACAAGCTCAAGGCCGAGGTCGTCGACCTCACCTCGAAGGTGAAGGCCGCGATCACCGCCAGCCGTGACGACCTCGCCGCCGGCTACGCCACCCGCCTCGAGTCCGCCCGCTCCGGCCTCGCCCGCGTCGAGGGGCAGCTCGCGCTCGCCTCCCAGGCCTACGAGAAGGCGCTCACGCTCAAGAAGGTCTTCCTCCGCGAGAAGGAGCGGAAGACCCAGGAGGCGATGGCCGCCATCCGCGATCACCGCCGCGCCAAGTGGCAGGCGAAGGTCGCCGACGCCCTCGAGAGCTTCCAGGTCGCCGGCATCGACGCCACCCACGGCGAGATGATCCGCAAGATCGAGGAGCGCACCGCGCTCAACGAGGCGCGCATGAGCATGGCCCTCGAGTCGGTCGACCACCAGGCCATCAAGGTCGAGGAGGACGCCGAGGCCATCCGCGCCGCCGAGCTGGTGAAGCAGTTCAAGCTCGAGATGGGCATGCTCGAGGCGCCGCCGGCCGTCGAGGAGAAGTCGCTCGGCAAGCTCGAGCCGGTCGCCGCGGCGTAGCGTCCGCGAGCCGACGGAAGGCGAGGGCCCGGACGGTGGTTCCCCCACCGGACCGGGCCCTTCGCTTGTGACGCCCGGGGCCGTCTGCTACGGTCGCCGGCACGCGCAGGGGCAAGGATTTCCTGCGTTTTCGGCGGACGCGGCGCGGCGCGCGCGGAGGCGACGGCGATGTTCATGCGGATCAAGCGGGCCTTCCGGTCCTTCGTCGGGTTCTTCGTCAGCTCCGTCGAGGATCCCGAGCTGATCCTCGAGCAGAACATCCGGGACATGAACGACCAGGTCCCGAAGATGAACGAGAACATCGCCATGGTGAGGGCGAACCTCACCCTGCTCGAGAAGGAGAACCAGAAGTACAAGACCGAGCTCGCCGAGCTCACCTCGAAGGTGAAGGCCGCGATCACCGCCGGCCGCGACGACCTCGCCGCCTCCTACGCCACCCAGCTGCAGAACGTGAAGGGCCACCTCGCCCGGAACGACTCGCAGCTCCAGATGGCGAAGGTCGCCTACGAGAAGGCCCTGACGCTGAAGAAGGCCTTCATGCGCGAGAAGGAGCGGAAGACGCAGGAGGCGATGCAGGCCATCCGCGATCACCGCCGCGCCAAGTGGCAGGCCAAGGTCGCCGACGCGCTCGAGACCTTCCAGGTCGGCGGCATCGACCAGACGCACGACGAGATGGTGCGCAAGGTCGAGGAGAAGACCGCCCTCAACGAGGCGCGGATGCAGATGGCCCTCGACGCCGTCGCCAAGAGCGTCGAGATCGAGGAGGAGGCGGAGAAGATCCGCGCCGCCGAGCTGGTGAAGCAGTTCAAGCTCGAGATGGGCATGATCGAAGCTCCCGCCGAGGCCGGCGCGGAGAAGAGCCTCGGCAAGAAGGTCGAGGTCAAGCAGTAGCGGGGCGGCGAACGCCGCCCGGGAGCGCGCCGTGAAGCGAAGCCTCGGGCCCGGTGGGCGCTACGTCTTCGTCGCCATCGGCCTCGCGATCATCTACGCCGCGCTCGACCGCGCGGGGGTGATCCGCGAGCCCTTGCCGCACGTCTTCCCGCCGAAGGTGGAGAAGGCGCCGGAGCCGGCGAAGCGGCCGCCGCTCGGGAAGTCGGACTTCGCCTACCGCGCCGACCGGCTCCCGGAGCGGTGCGGCGCCTCGGAGGCGACCGAGCTCCGGGTGGCCGCCACCGAGCGCGTCGCGGCGGTGCGGCTCACCGAGCTCCGCGGCGGCGCCGAGGACGCGCCCGGCATCGCCCGGATCGCCGGCGTCGGCACCGCAAAGGACGCGCTCCACCAGCTCGCCGCAGGCGACGCCGAGGCCGCGGTCGTCTCCGTCTCCGAGCTCGTCGCCTCGTGGCCGTCGCCCGACGCCGACCTCCGGATCGCCGGGCTGCTCGCCGGCACCTCCCGCGACCTCGTCGTCGCGGCGCCCGACCGGATCCGGCGCATCGCCGACCTCGAGGGCCGCAAGGCGGCGGCGGTGCCGGGCAGCGCCGCGGAGTACCTGCTCCTGGGCGCCCTCGCCCAGGAGGGGCTCGCCGACCGCGTCACCCTCGTACCCGCGACCACCTCGCAGCAGGCGGTGGCGCTCCTCGGCAAGGGCGAGGTCGACGCCGCGGCGGCGCCGCTCTACCTGGTGGAGCCCCTGAACCAGGAGGGGAAGGCGATCGTACTGTCGACCGTGGCGCCGCTCGACCCGATCCTGGTGGTGACCCGCGGCCGGCCGGGCTGCAAGGACGCCCACGAGCTGGCGGCGCGGCTCGCTTGCCCGCCCGGCGTGGCGCTCCGCGAGGCGAGCCTCCAGTTCGACCAGGCGTCGGGGACGATCTTCGGCGCGCCGGCGCTCTCGTTCCGCGAGGCCCTCAAGGCGACCCGCTTCGAGGTCGGCCCCGCGGAGCTCGTTCGCGCCTGGGACGCGGCCCGCAAGATCCGCGGCGGGAAGGCGACGCCGGGCCTCGGCGCGGTCGTCGGCGACGACGTGCTCGAGGCGTCGTGCCCGGGCGGCGTCCCCGGCGGCGCGTCCGGCGCGTGGACGCCCGAGCCGGCGCCGTCGCCGTCCGCGGGCGCGACCGGGAAGCTCCACGTCCAGACCAGGCCGTTCGCCACGATCTTCCTCGACGGCGTGCCGATGGGCTCGACGCCGCTCGCGCCCCTCGTCGTCCCCGCCGGCAAGCACAAGCTCGAGGCGGTGAACTCCGACCTGGGGCGGAGGCGTACCGTCACCGTCGAGGTCGAGGCAGGCGAGACGAAGACGATCCGCCTCGAGCTCTAGGGAGGCGCAGGATGTCGACCATGGCCACCGCAGGCACCTATCTCCGCGCCGCCGTCTCCCACCCGTGGAACCTCTTGATGCTCTCCGCGGGCGCGGTGGCGTCGCTGATCACCTCCTCCGAGGTGCCGCTGATGATGGCGGCGGGCCTCGAGCTCGCGTACCTCGGGATCATCCCGGCCAACGAGCGCTTCCGGAAGGCGATCGACGCGAGGCTCCACCGCGAGAAGCGCAAGCACGAGAGCCGCCGCTCGGAGGGGATGCTCGACGAGCTCGCCGGGAACCAGCGCGAGCACTACCTGTCGCTGCGGCAGCTCGCGGAGCGGATCAAAGCCAACTACCGCAAGCACGAGGACACCCACGGCTCGCTGCTGATGGAGCAGTCGCAGACGAAGATCGACACGCTGCTCAACGCCTTCCTCAAGCTCCTGGTCACCCTCAACGACTACCGCCGCTACCTGAACGCCACCGACCGCCGGATGATCGAGCGCGACCTGCACGAGCTCGAGGCCGACCTCGCCTCCGGCGGCGGCTCGAGCGAGGCGGTGCGCGAGATCAAGAAGAAGCGGATCGAGATCCTGAAGAAGCGCCTCGAGCGCTTCACCAAGGCCGAGGAGAGCCGCGAGGTGATCAGCCACCAGCTCGCCTCGATCGAGGACATGCTGCGGCTCGTCCACGAGCAGTCGATCACCATCCGCGACCCGGCGGCGATCACCCAGCAGCTCGACGCCCTCACCCTCGAGGTCGAGGAGACGGAGAACACGGTCCGCGAGATGGAGCGCTTCCTCGAGCTCACCGCCGAGGCGCAGGCGCTCCCGGCCCCGCCGCAGCAGGTCAAGGTCCGCTAGCGCGCCGACCGCTGCTAGGCTCCTCCCGTGTCCGACACCCCCGTCCCCACCGATCGCGCGGTCGCGCTCGGCCCGCTGCCGCTCGAGGAGTTCGGCCGGCACTTCTTCCCGAAGGCGCCGGCGGGCCCGCTCGTCCGCGGGCTCCACCGCCTCCTCACCGCGATCCCCTCGGAGCAGGCGCCGCTCGCGGAGCGGCTCGCGTGGCTCGAGCGCCTCGGCACCTGGCTCCGGCCGCGGCTCGAGCTGTTGCCGTCCCTCGGCGGCGCCAAGGACGCCGCCCGCACCGGCCGCCTGCGGGTCCTCGTCCAGGTGCTCCGGCAGACGCCCGAGTGGCGGCAGCGCGTCGCGGCGCTCGTCCGCTCGGTGCTCGGGGAGACGAGCGGGTTCACGCTCCTCTGCGAGACCGGCTTGCCGGCGCAGCCGGGCTTCCTCGGCGAGGCCGCGGATCGGCTCTCGAAGCGCTTCCTGCCGGCGCCGCCCGACGACCAGGACCTGGCGCAGCTGGTGGAGCGCGTCTTCCCCGAGGCGGAGGACGCCGACTGGCTCGAGCAGATCCCGCCCGAGCTCACCTCCGAGCTCGCGACGCTGCTCGCCGAGGGGCGCGACCCGTTCGCGCGGCTGCGGGGCGAGATGGCCGACGCCGTCGCGGTGATCGCCACCCGCATCGCCGCCCTCGGCCTCGCCGACGACGTGCGCGACCGCTCGCCGTCGACGCACGTGCGCGAGTCGCCGTTCCTGAACCTGCCGCGAGCCTGCGACCGGGTCCTCGCCGCCGAGGCCGGCGAGGCGCGGGAGGCGGCGCGGGCCGGCGCGCACCGGGTGGTGGGCGACTGCCGCCGGACGGTGAAGGCGGTGCTCGCCAAGCTCGAGGAGGCCGGCGTCTCCGTCGACCTCGTCTACCGGCTCGAGCTCATCACCCGGAACCTCGACCGGCTCGTCGAGCTGCTCGAGCTCGCCTGCCCGCCGCCCGCGGGCGCCGGCTCGCGGCACGGCGCGCACCTGCTCGCGGAGCTCGTCCGGGGCCGCGCCGGCGACAAGACCATCGTCGGCCTGGTGCGCTCGAACGCGCGGCAGCTGGCCCGGAAGATCATCGAGCGCGCCGGCCACACCGGCGAGCACTACATCACCTCGACCCGCGCCGAGTGGCACAGGATGGTCTCGTCGGCGGGCGGCGGCGGCGTGCTGACCGCCGGGACCGCGGCGCTGAAGTTCCTCGTCGGCTGGGCGAAGCTGCCCTTCTTCTTCGACCTCCTCTTCTCGACCGCGAACTACGCCGGCTCGTTCGTGCTGATGCAGCTCGTCGGCTTCACCCTGGCGACGAAGCAGCCTTCGATGACGGCCGCCGCGCTGGCGGGCTCGCTCAAGGCCGCGGGCAAGAAGGAGCTCGATCCGCTCGTCGAGATGATCGCGCGGATCACCCGCTCGCAGCTCGCGGCGGCGATCGGCAACCTCGGGATGGTGATCCCGGCGGCGCTCACCGTGGACTTCCTGGTGCGCCAGGCCACCGGCGCGCCGTTCCTCGACCCGAAGACGGCGGAGTACGTGGTGCACTCGCTGCACCCGCTCCACTCGCTGGTGGTGCTCTGGGCCGCGCTCACCGGCGTGCTGCTCTGGGCGTCGAGCGTCTTCGCCGGGTGGATGGAGAACTGGGCCGTCTACCGGCGGCTGCCCGAGGCGATCGCCAAGCACCGCGCGCTGACCCGCATCGTCGGGCCGCGCTTCGCGGAGCGGATCTCCCACTGGTTCCTCCACAACGTCTCGGGCCTGGCCGGCAGCGTCTCCCTCGGCACGCTCCTCGCCGGCGTGCCGGTGCTCGGGAAGTTCTTCGGCGTGCCGCTCTCGGCGGCGCACGTGACGCTCTCGACCGGCGCCCTCGTCTTCGCCGGCAGCGCCATCGGGCCGTACCGGCTCTGGGAGACCGGCGTCGCCGGCGCGGCGATCGGCATCCTCCTCATCGGCACCCTCAACTTCGGGGTCAGCTTCGCGCTGGCGCTGTCGGTGGCGTTCCGCGCCCGCGAGGTCGACAACGCCGACCGGGTGCGGCTGGTCCGCGCGGTGCTCGACCGGTTCCGCAAGACGCCGCTCGACTTCGTGCGGCCGCCGAGGGAGGAGCCGCCGCCGCTCCCCGCCGCCGCGGTGCTCTCGCCGGAGGAGCCGGCGGCGCCGGTCGACCTGGTGGCCCCGGAGCCGATCCCGGTGCCGGTGCCCGTGCCGGAGCGGCGCGAGTAGTGCGCGGGACGGGGGCCCGCGTTAGAAGAGCGGCTCCATGTCGATCGGGCGCACGCTGCTCTTCCTCACGATCGTGATCGCCGTGCTCGGCGGCGGCCACTACTACCTGTGGGCGCGGCTGGTCCGCGACCCGGGCTGGCCCGCGCCGTGGCCGCTCGTCGGCACCGTCGCCGTCGTCGGCCTCGGGCTGTTCCTGCCGTTCGGGATGATCGGCGGGCGCTTCCTGCCGCGCGACCTCGGCGAGTGGGTCGCGCTCCTCGCCTTCGCCTGGATGGGCGCGGGCTTCTACCTGATCCTCCTCTGCTTCGCGGGCGACCTCTCCCGCCTCCTGCTCGAGGGCGGCCTGGCGCTGCGCGCGCGGCTCGGCGGCGGCGCGTCCCCGCTCGATCCCGAGCGGCGGCAGCTGGTCGCCCAGGGGATCGCCGGCGCGACCCTCGTCGCCGCCGGCGCCTTCACCGCCGCGGGCGTCCGCGCGGCGACCGGCGAGGTGCAGGTGAAGGAGGTGCCGGTGCGGCTTCCCCGGCTGCCGCCCGCGCTCTCCGGGCTCACCATCGCCCAGCTCACCGACGTGCACGTCGGCCCGACCCTGAGCCGGCGCTTCGTCGAGGCGCTGGTGGAGAAGACGCGGGCCATGAAGCCCGACCTGGTGGTGATCACCGGCGACCTCGTCGACGGCACCGTGGCGCGGCTCGCCGAGCACGTCGCGCCGCTCGCGAAGCTCGACCCGCGCTTCGGCACCTTCTTCGTCACCGGCAACCACGAGTTCTACTCGGGGCCCGAGGAGTGGCTCGCGCACCTCGCCAGGCTCGGCATCCGGACGCTCCGGAACGAGCGGGTCTCGATCGGCGACGCCGGCGCGTCGTTCGACCTCGCCGGCGTCGAGGATCCCACCGCGGGCGGGTTCGGGCCGGGCTGGGCGTACGAGCCGCGGAAGGCCTTCGAGGGCCGCGATCCGGAGCGGGAGCTCGTGCTCCTCGCCCACCAGCCGCGGTCGATCGACGAGGCGGCGAAGGGCGGCGCCGGCCTGCAGCTCTCCGGGCACACCCACGCCGGGCAGCTGTGGCCGTTCGGCGCCGCGGTGCGGCTCGCGCAGCCGTACGTCGAGGGGCTGCACCGGCACGGCGCGCTCACCCAGATCTACGTCAGCGCGGGGACCGGCTACTGGGGCCCGCCGCTCCGGGTGGGGACCGCCGCGGAGATCACCAAGCTGGTGCTCACCCCTTGATCGCGGCGAGCCGCACGACCTCGAGCGCCGGCTCCTCGGGCCGCTGCGGGAGCGCCCGCGGCGCGAACGCGAACAGGTCGGAGGCGAGCTCGGCGGTGGCGCGGGTGACCAGGATCTCGCCGGGGCTGGCCGCGTAGCCGAGGCGGCTCGCCACGTCGACCGCGGGGCCGAAGGCGGTGAGGTCGCGGCGCCGCTCGGGGCCGAGGCCGCCGAAGAGCAGCTCGCCGCGGTGCACGCCGACGCCGAGCCGCGGGCCGCCGGCGGCGAGGAGCCGGGTGGCCTCCTCGGCGATCCGGGTGGCGCAGAGCAGCGCCCGCGGCGCGTCGTCCGGGTGGCGCACCGGGAGCCCGAACACCGCGCTGACGCCGCGGGCGCCGAGGCGGTCGAGGGAGCCGCCCTCCTCCTGCACCGCGTCGGCGATGTGCTCCAGCAGCTCGTTCACCGTGCGGAACACCTCGATCGGCGAGCGGTCGGCGGCGGCGAGGCGCGCCAGGCCGGCGATGCCGACGACCAGCACCGTGGCCTGGCGCCGCACGCCGGCCTCGAGGACGTCGAGCCCGCCGCGGGCCGCCTGGTCCACGAGCGTCGGCGAGAGGAACCGGCCGAGGTGGATCCGCGAGGCCGCCTCGCGGTGCACCGCGGCGAACTCCTCGCACAGCGCGAACGCCTCGACGGCGAGCTTCGCCACCTCGAGCAGCTGCTCGAGCTCCTCGCGGCCGAAGGTGAGGGTGGGGCGGGTGGCCTCCAGGTAGAGGACGCCGATGACGCCCTCCGGGCCGCGGAGCGGCGCCGCCATCGCGCTCTTCACCGAGCGGATGACGAGCGAGTCCTCCTTCTTGGTGCGCGGGTCGCGCTCGACGTCGCCGAACAGCACGCCCTGGTCGCCGGACGCCGCGACCTCGGCGAGCACCGTGCGCGAGACCTCCACCTGCCGCCCCGGGACGCGCGAGCGGCGCACCGACGGGCCCTTGTGCACGAGCACCGCGCCCCCGTCGGCCGGGAAGAGATCGAGCAGCACCGCCAGCATGCGCGCCGGCAGCTGCGCCGGGTCGCGCTCGCCGGCGACGCGGCGGCGGAACTCGGAGGCGAGCTGCAGCTTCGCCAGCTCGCGGCGCGTCGTCGACGTGTCGGCCTGCTTGGCCTCCTCGTAGCGCGTCGTCTGCTCCGCCGCCGGCGGCTCGCGCACCGGCTCGTCGAGCCAGGCGAACGCGTAGGGATCGCTCCGGTAGTGCTTCTTGATCAGCGACTCCACCGCCAGGCGGGTGGCGACGTAGACGACCAGGTCGCGGGCGTCGGTGGCGGCGAGGAGGTCCTCGCGGGTGGCAGCGTCGGGCGGCACCGCCGCCACGACGTGCAGCGAGCGGCTCTGGTCGTCGAACGCCAGCGGCACGAGCCACAGCTTCGAGGCGAAGCCGATCGGGATCTTGTCGAGGGTGCGCTGGGCGATCCGGAAAGCCGAGAGCTTCTCGGCGACGACGTAGCGCGTCTTGTAGTCGGCGGCGAGGACGCGGAGGAGCTCCTCCTCCTTGCAGAGGCCGAGGCGGAGCACGACGTCGCCGAACCAGCCGCCCTCGCGCTTCTGCGTCTCCACCGCGCGGCGCAGGCGGTCGTCGTCGAGCACGCCGGCGGCCACCAGCCGGTCGCCGAGGCGGGCGGCGGTGCGCGCGGCGTTGGGAGGAGGCGAGCGGCCGAGCTCGTCGACGGGGCCCTGCACCATGCGCGGGAGAGCCTAGCAGAGGCCCGCGGCGGGCCCGCGTTTCCTTGCGATCCCGCCGCCCCTCTGGTTCGATCCGCGCGACGCGCCGCCCGGGCGCGATCGCAAGGAGCCACCTCCCGATGGACCGCC
>CAZDGH010000008.1:29231-34178 GCA_964504805.1 uncultured Myxococcales bacterium
GGATTGTTGAGCCTCGCCGCGCCGCCTCCTCGCCGCCGCCGCCCTCCTGGCGCTCGCGGCCGGAGGCTGCGGGAGCTGCAAGGGCGACGGCCCGGCGGGCAAGGAGCCGGTCTCTCCCCTGTCGTTCTTCCCGGCGAAGCCGCAGGGCTTCGTGGTGGTGAAGGACCTGGGCCGCCTCGGGCAGGTCGCCGCGGAGCTCGAGAAGACGAAGCTCGCCGAGCTCGCCGCCATCGCCTACGGCGCCAAGGGCACCGAGGACTTCGCCGGCCCGATCGTGCGGCAGATGGGCTTCGACCCGCGCAAGCCGGAGGGCTTCCGGGAGGCGGGCGTCGACGGCACCAAGGGCCTCGCCTACGGCGGCGACGAGCAGGGGGCGCAGCTCCTCGTCATCGGCGTCGCCGACGCCGGCAAGCTCGACGCCTACGTGGCGGGCCTGGCGCAGAAGCTCGGCGCCACGTCCCGCGCCGAGGTGCAGCTCCCGGCCGCGCCGGGCGCGAAGGCGATCACCTTCGCCGCGGAGGGCCAGCCACCCGCGCTCGCGTACGCGCTGAAGGGCGGCTGGGCGGTGATCGCGGTGCAGCAGGGCGCCGTCGACGGCGTCGGCCGGGCGCTCGCCCGCCCGCGGGAGCAGAGCCTCGAGAAGTCCGCCGACTGGACCGCGCTCGCCACCAAGCTCGGCGACCGCGACGTGCTGCTCTGGGCCCCGCCGGACCTGAAGCTCGGCAAGCGCTCGAAGACGCCGGAGAGCGGGGTGGCGGTCGGCGTCCGCGCCAGCCGCACCGGCGTCAACGCCCGGCTGGTGCTGCCGCAGACGCCGATGCAGCTCGCGGTGCTGAAGCCCGCGGGCACGCCGGCGGGGATGGAGCTGGTGCCGCACCTGCCGCCGAAGAGCTTCTTCGCGCTCCGCCTCGGCGGCGAGCCGCAGGCGCTGCAGCCGCTGCTCGAGCTCGTCGTCCCGCGGCGGATCGCGATCCGGCTGAAGAAGGCGGGCTTCGACCTCGGCAGCGACGTGCTCGGGCTCCTGAAGCCCGGCATCGCCGTCGGCGTCGGCCTCGCCGAGGGGCTGAACTTCTCGGGCGGCATCCCCGGCGCCGAGGGCGGCGTCGACACCTTCAACCCGTTCCAGTTCGTGAACCTCTCCCTCTACGCCCGGGTGAAGGACCCGGCCGCCGCGGCGGCGACGCTGGAGAAGCTCGCGGCCTCGGACGACAAGTTCGGGATGGAGGTGACCGCCAGGGGCGAGGGCGCCGCCAAGGTCTACACGGCGACCTACTCCCAGGGCGAGGGGATGACCTGGGGCCTCGTCGGCGACGCGCTGATCGCCACCGGCGGCACGAACCAGTTCGAGCAGGCGAAGGCCCGGCTGCAGAAGGCCGACCCGCCGCTCACCGTGGAAGATCCCGCCGCCAAGCAGGTGTTCGACGGCGCAGCGTCCGCGGCGCACCTCGACATGCCGCGGCTCGTCGGCGCCCTCCGCGCCGTCCCCGAGTCCGCGTACGGCGTCGGCGGGTTCCGCATCAAGGAGATCATGGAGACCTGGATCGCCATGCTCGACGAGGTGAAGGGCGTCACCGCCTCGTTCACCGTCGACGACACCTCGCTGACGGTGGACGCGGACCTCGGGCTCAAGTGATCCGCCTCCGGGAGATCCGCAAGGCCTACCAGGACGGCGCCGCGCGCTTCGAGGTGCTCCGGGGCGTCTCGCTGGACATCGAGGACGGCGAGTTCGTCGCCATCGTCGGGGCGTCGGGCTCGGGCAAGTCGACCCTGCTCAACGTCATCGGCGGCCTCGACCGCGACTTCGGCGGCGACGCGACGGTCTTCGACCTCGACCTCCGCAAGCTCTCCGACAAGCAGCTCGCCAGGTACCGCAACGAGCGCCTCGGCTTCGTCTTCCAGACCTTCAACCTCATCCCGCCGCTGACGGTGATGCAGAACATCCTGCTCCCGAGCTACTTCGCCGCCGGCGAGGACGTCGTCGCCGCCGAGGCCCGCGCCCGCGAGGCGCTGGCGCGGGTCGGGCTCGCGGGCAAGGAGAACCGGCTCCCGGCGCACCTCTCCGGCGGCGAGCGGCAGCGCGTCGCCCTCGCCCGCGCGCTGTTCCGGCGGCCTCGCCTCGTCCTCGCCGACGAGCCGACCGGCTCGCTCGACGCCAGGACCGGCCTCGGCGTGATCGACCTCTTCAAGGAGCTGAACGAGAAGGAGGGCATCACCCTCGTCATCGTCACCCACGAGGAGCGCGTCTCCCGGGCGGCGAAGCGGGTGCTGCGGCTCCGGGACGGGCTCCTCGACCTGGAGGAGGGCGAGCGGACCACGGTGGCGGCGACATGAGCGGCAAGCGGCTCTTCCAGCTGGTCGGGATGAACCTCCGGCGCGATCGGCGCGGCGCGATCCTCTCCGCGCTCGGCGTCGCCGCCGGCATCGCGGCGCTGGCGTTCTTCGTCGCCCTCGGCCGCGGCGTCGCCGAGGTGGTGAAGACCAAGATCTTCCCGGCCGACGCGCGCTTCGTCGAGGTGATCCCGCCGGCGGTCTCCATCGGCCTCTTCGGGGGCGCGAAGCTCGACGACGCGGCGGTGCAGCGGCTCTCGGCGCTGCCGAACGTCGTCGGCTCCCACCGGAAGATGCAGCTCCGCGTCCCGGCGGTGACCCGCTACGACGGCGACTTCTTCGGCAAGCGGATGCGGATGGGGCTCGAGATCATCGCCGTCGGCGTCGATCCCGGCCTGGTCGAGCAGGACGTGACGCCGTCGATCGCCTTCGCCGATCCCGGCGACGAGGGCGGCGCGATCCCGGTGCTGATCTCCTCGCGGCTGGTCGAGATCTACAACCGCAGCTTCGCCAAGGGCCGCGGGCTCCCGCAGGTGAGCCCGAAGATGCTCTACGGCTTCGAGTTCCCGGTGCAGTGGGGGCGCTCCTTCGTCGGCGGGAAGGTGATGGAGGGCGGGCAGACGCTGTCGCAGGCGGCGGTGCTCTCCGGCGTCTCCGACCGCGCGCTGCTGCAGGGCGTGACCATGCCGCTCGAGGCGGCGCGGCGGCTCAACGAGCGCTTCGGCGAGGACGGCTCCACCTACTCGTCGATCGTGCTGGTGGCGGGCACGCCCGACCACGTGCCGGCGATCTCGCAGGCGGTGCGCAAGGCCGGCTTCGAGATCGACGACACCGAGCGGAAGCTCGCCGAGAGCGTCGGCGCCGCGGTGGCGATCGTCACCGCCACCCTGGCGCTGATCTCGCTGCTCATCTGCGGCCTCGCCACCGTGAACATCGCCCTCTCCCTCGGCGCCTCGGTGCGCAACCGCATGCGCGAGATCGGCATCCTCCGCGCGGTCGGCGCCACCGCCAGCGACGTCGCGCTCCTCATCGTCTGCGAGGCGATGGCCATCGGGCTCCTCGGCGGCGCCATCGGCGCGGCGGCGGCCCGCGGCGCCGCGCTCGGCCTCGACACCCTGGCGACGCGCTACCTGCCCGAGTTCCCGTTCAAGCCCGACTCGTTCTTCTCGTTCCCGTGGTGGGTGCTCGCCGGCGCGGTGGCGCTCGGCGTCGTCGCCTCGCTCGTCGGCGCCTACCCGCCGGCGCGGAACGCCGCCCGCCTCGACCCGGCGCGGGCGATCGGAGGCTAGGCCGTGGCCGAGCCGCGCCCGCCGTCGGCCGCCACGGCGCTCGGCGTCGCGGCCGGCGCGCTCCTCGCGCTGTGGACGCCGGTCGAAGGGCTCGTCGTCTGGCTCCGGACCCGGGGCGCCGAGGCCGCGGCGCTGGTGCACCCGCCGGTCGTCGCCTTCGACCTGCCCGCGGCGGTCGCCGGCGTCGGGCTCCTCGGCTGGGCGGCGGTCGCGCTGGTCCGCCGGGTGCCGGGCTCGCCGGCGTACCGGCTCGTCCCGATGGCCGGCGTGGTCGTGGTGTTCGCGAAGCTCTTCGTGCTGCCCGACGTGACGCCGCCGCCGTGGGTGCCCGACCCGGCGGCGATCGTCGTCGAGGCGGCGCAGCGGATCGCCGGCGCCGGCCTCGACGCGGCGGAGGCGGGGGACGGCACCCTCCCCGAGGACCCGGCCGCCCTCGCCCACGCGCTCGAGGGCCTCGGGCGGCCGCTCTACGTCTTCCGCGGCGAGCCGGTCACGGCCTACCGGATCGACGTGCGGCACGGCTGCGACGGCCCCGCGGGCGACCGGGGCGACGCGCCGCCCGGCACCATCACCTACTGCCTGGCCGAGGACCGGCGGCGCGGCTGGGTGGGCGCGGTGGCGCTCCCGGGCCTCGCCGGGACGCCGGACCTGGTCCGGGACGAGGCGGGAAGGGCCTGGGGCGTCGAGATGTTCCCTTCCTCCCCGTCCCCTCCGGGGTACGATGGGGCGCAAGAGGGCGGTCGGCGTCTCGGCGAGGCGCCTTGATCCGGCCCCTGGGAACAGGCGCTTCGTGCTTCGAGAGAAGTCCTGCGGGGTCGTGCCGTACCGGGAGGCGGAGGGCCAGGTCCTCTACCTGGTCGTCTCGTCGGCGCTGACCCGGCGCGAGCACTGGGAGTTCCCGAAGGGCGGCGTCGAGGAGGGCGAGCGCGAGGTGGACACCGCGCTCCGCGAGCTCCGCGAGGAGACCGGCGTCGTCGCGGTGGAGCTCGTGAAGGGCTTCCGCGAGCCGATCCACTACATCTACCGGCGCCCCGAGGGGCTCATCTCCAAGCAGGTCGTCTACTTCCTCGGCACCGTGAAGGACCCGACCGTGGTCCTGCGCGAGGTCGAGTGCAAGGACTTCCGCTGGGCCGACTACGAGGAGGCGAAGAGGCTCCTCCGACACGCGAACGCGCGGTCGCTGCTCGACCGGGCCCACGCCCGGATCACCGGCCAGCCGGTGGCGCGACCGCCGGAGCGCGGCGCGGGCCGGGAGGAGCCGCCGGGGGAGCGGCGCCGGAGGCGGCGTCGCCGCCGGCGCGGCAGGCGTCCCGAGGGGGCGGCGCCGGAG
>CAZDGH010000009.1:0-34102 GCA_964504805.1 uncultured Myxococcales bacterium
GTGCGGGCTCCGGACGGCGAGCTGCGTCTCCTCCGCCGGCGGGTGGCCGCGTGGCGGCAGCTCGAGGGACGCGGCGACGGGGAGCCGCTCGAGTGGGCGCGCGAGTTCGGCTGGCGCCTCGCCGCCTTCTACGAGCAGCGCTTCGCGACGGACGAGCCGGCTGGCGAGGAGACCCGGCGTCCCTCGACCCGAGCCCGGCTCCGCAACGAGCTCGAGGCGCTGCTGCCGGTGCCCGAGCCCGGCGCGAAGACGGACGTCGTGGCGGAGCTCCGACGAGTCCGGCGGGTTGCCCTGCCATCGGTGCTGGAGTCGCTCCAGCACGGCTGCGAGCGGGAAGCCAACGCCCGATCGGGAAGCGCCCTCAGCGACGGCTTGGCCCCCTCTGCGTTCGCCACGCGGCACGTCCTCCTCACCACCCAGCACCGCATGCACGGGGACATCGCCGCGTTCTCCCATCGGCACGTCTACGACGGCACCGCGCTCGTCACGCCACCACGCATGGCCGCGGAGCGCGCCTGGAGCTACGCCCGCCACCAGCACCGGGCCGTCTGGGTGGACGTGCGCGGCGGGTACGTCGCGCGCTCACGGTCGAACCCGAGCGAGGCGCACGTCGTCCTCGAGGAGCTGCGCGCGTTCGACGAGTGGGCGGCGAGGAATCCGCAGAGCGACGGCCACGCGTGGCAGGCCGCAGTGCTGGCGTTCTACAGGGGCCAGGAGCGGGAGCTGCGGAAACACCTCCAGCGCTGGACGGGGCAAGCCGAAGCGTGGCGCCGGTTCGTGCGAGGCACCCGGCAGCGCGCCCACCTGGAGATCGAGCTCTGCACCGTCGACCGCTTCCAGGGCCACGAGGCCGATCTCGTGCTCCTCTCCTTCGCGAGCGCGCGGCCGACGAGCTTCCTCGAGAGCCCGAACCGCCTGAACGTCGCCCTCACCCGGGCTCGCTACCAGCGCGTCATCGTCGGGGATCGCAAGGGCATGGAGCGTGCCCGGAGCAGCGTGCTCGGGGAGCTCGCGCGAACCGAGCCCTGGGATCGGGCGCTCGCAGGAGGTGGCACGTGAGGAACCTGGTGTTGCAGCGGTCCGTCGCCGTGCAGCGGCTCCACGTGGTCGGTATGATCTCGCGGGCCGAGAAGCGGGCCGAGCTCCTGCCGGTGCTGCTCCGCGCGGACGAACGGGGCAAGACGAGCGCGGACGACGCCGCCGAGCACCTGTTCTTCGAGCGGCAGTCGCGCCGTGTCGTCGCCGAGCGGCTCCTCCAGCTCTGCGTGGGCTACCGCCTGCTCACGGAGACGGCGGGCACCTTCACGCTGACCTCGGCCGGAGCGGCGGCGCTCGCGTCGGAGCAGGTGTTCGTCCCGGAGCGCGGCAACTTCGCGATCTGGGCGAGCGACGACCCGCTCCTCGCCCACCCGATCCTCCGGCTGGAGCCGTGGGACGAGCCGACAGCGTACGACGAGGTCCGAGGGAAGGATCCGAAACAGCGAGCGCGGACGTTCGTGGACGTCCCCGAGCTCCTCCGCGCCGCGGAAGGCCGGATCGCGATGCCCCCCTGCAGCAGCGGGGAGAGCCTGCGCGTCGACGGGCTGGAACGCCGCGCCGAGCAGGTCCAGGCCGACGTCGCGCTTCGCATGGTCTGGGACGTCGGCGCCGGCGCGTTGCGCCTCGAGGGCCGGCTCGAGGGCAACTCCGTGAACGCCGTGCTCGACGCCCCTGCCGTGCGGGTCGAGGACGTCTGGCGGGAATTGCTCGAAGGAGAGGCGCTCTGGCCTCGGTGGGACGAGACGCGTCGCGCGCTGCGCGTCGGGTTCGACGAGACGGGAGTGGACCAGCGCGAGTCGCTCCTGCGCGACCTCGAGCTCGCAGCGCCGATGCTCGCGGGGCGCGGCGCGTTCGCGCCGACGACGGTGCCCCGCGTTCCGGTGTTCCCACGAACCGCGGAGGATGCGGGTAGCTGGGCCGCGTGGAGGCTCGAGGCTCGTCTCCAGGACTACGCCACGACCGAACGGTTCCGCCGGTGGTGTGAGGAAGCGAAAGCGCCGTTCGATGGCTACCCGCTCGCTGCGCCCCGCCGCGCAGACCTCGCCAGGGAAGCGTGGGCAGACCGCGGCGATCGGCCGTCGCCGGTCGCCTGGCACCTCGTCGCCGCCGAGGACTGGAGCCTGTGATGGCCACGAGCTGGGTGAACGTGCAGAGCGAGCTCGTCGACCAGCGTGCCGTGCGGCTGCCGCCGGCCTGGCTCTCCACGGGGGCGACGCTCGGTGGGCAGGAGGAGCGTGGTCGCCAGGTGCACGAATCCGGCCGAGGTCGGGTCGTGACCGGCGAGATCGTCTCCCTGCTCGAGCAGGCGGAGGCGAAGGTCGTCGTCTCGAGCTTCCTCCTCGCGGACGAGCGGGTCGAGGACGCCCTCCTCGCGGCGGCGCGACGCGGCGTTCGGGTCTACCTCCTCCTCGCGTCCGAGGCGCGCCTCGGTGCCGAGGACCCCGCAGGCGAGTTCGGCAAGCAGGTCCTCGAGCAACACGTGGCGATGCTCGGCCGGCTTGGGGGTCACGTGCTGTTCCGATCGGCGGAGCACTTCCACGCGAAGCTCGTCGTCTCCGATCCGGAGACCCGTCCCCGCGGGCTCCTCCTCACCGCGAACCTCACCACCGAGGCGCTGGAGCGGAACGAGGAGCTGGCCCTGGTGCTCACCGCCGAGGAGGTGGTCGAGGCCGTCGCCTACCTGAAGTGGGCGATGTGGGAAGCGGCTGAGCACGAGCTCGTCGATCCCGACGACCGCTTCAGGTCGGTGAGCCCGCTCGGGCAGGTCGCGCATCCGGCGGCCGGAAGCTCGGTGGTGGCTACGACGTCGGCGACCTGCTCGATCCGCGAAGAGGTGCTCCGGCTCGTCGCGGCCGCTCGCTCACGGATCGTCGTGAGCAGCTTCGGCTGGGACCGGGAACACGAGGTCGTGCGACGGCTCTGCGAGCGCGCGCGCGCAGGCGTCGAGGTGACCGTGCTCGCCCGGGTCCGTCCTTCGGCCACGCCGGCCCTGATCGCGCTCGCAGAGGCCGGCGCACGGGTTCTCGGGTTCAAGTGGCTCCACGCCAAGGCCGTCTGGATCGACAGCGGAGAGGCCCTCGTGATGTCCGCGAACCTTCAGGTCGACGGCCTCGACCGAGGCTTCGAGCTCGGCGTGCGGCTCTCGGGCAGCCGCGCCGGCGAGGTGCTCGAGCGGCTCACGCGCTGGGCCGAGGGCGCCCCGGCCCGCCTCGTGCCCGCGCCGACGCTCGGGGAGGCGAGCGGCTGGGTGAAGCTCTGGCACGACGGCAAGCTCGTGGATGGTGAGGTGAGCCCGAGCCTCGACGTCGACCTCGGGACCGTGCTCGCTACGTCCGCGCACGAGCTCTCGTCACCGCGCCCGCCCCTCCCGCCCGCAAAGGGTCTCCCTCGCCTGGCGCACGAGCTTCGCTGGACCTGGACCGTGGTCGCGCCCGAGCTCGCGCCGAAGGCCGTCGAGTTGCGACGCGCGCCGCAAAGCGACGGGAGGCCAGCCTCCTACTCGCCCCCGGTGTTCCGCGAGCCGGGGAACCGGGTGGTCGTCGCCGTCCGCGAACCGGAGGAGCTCGACGCGGCACGGAGCCTCATGTCCGAGGTCGACGCCGCGGCGATCGTCGTACACAAGGACCGCCCATGAAGCCTGGAACCGAGACGCTCCTCTGCTGGCACTCCGAGCGCGGCGGCGTCGACGTGCTCGAGCACGCGCTGCGTGGGTTGCGCAACCGCCGCACCGCGATCGGGCAAGTGCTCTACCTGGTCCAGGCCGGCCGGACGAGGCCGCTCCCGCCTCGCGTCGAACGCGCGTCGGTGGAGGTCATCGAGCTCGGGCTCGACGACCCGACCCGTCACGCCGCCGTCTACGAAGCAGTGCGCAGCCGGGTCCTGCCGCGGCTCGCCGGCCTCGGGGGCGGGCTCCACGTGAACGTCTCGCCCGGGACGCCGGCGATGCACGCAGTCTGGCTCCTGCTCCACGCCGGCGGCGCGTTCCCCGAAGGCACCCGGCTGTGGTCGTCGCAGCTCACGCCGGAGACGCGACGGACCCGGATCGATCCCGTCGAGTTCCCGGTCACGACGTACCTCGCGGAGGTCCACCGCCACGCGCGCGTCGAGCCCGGCCTCGCCGTCTACGAGCCGGAGGCCCGGTCGCCGGCGCGGCGCGCGGCGCTCGAGTCGCTCGCGCGCTACGCCACCGTCGCCGGCGCTCCGCTGCTCGTCCTCGGCGAGCGCGGCGTCGGCAAGACCCGGCTGGTCGAGACGATCGTCGCCACGTTGAAGGCGCGGCCGAACGTCGTGACCGTTCCGTGCGGAGGGCTCGACTCGTCCCTCGCCGACAGCCTCCTCTTCGGTCATCGAAGAGGCGCCTTCACCGGCGCCGCCGCCGACCGCCCGGGCCTCCTCGCCGAGGCCGGCGGCGGCATCCTGTTCCTGGACGAGGTCCAGGATCTCCCTCGGCCCGCGCAGCGCAAGCTGGTGCGCGTCTTCCAGGACCGGCTGCGACGGTACCGCCCGCTCGGCAGCGACCGCGAGGAGACGGCCGACGTCGAGCTGGTCTGCGCGTCCAACCTGCCGATCACGGAGCTGCGAGAGCGGCTGGACGCCGATCTCTACGATCGGCTCGGTCACCTCTCGGTCGAGGTGCCGCCCTTGCGCGAGTGCCGGGAGGATCTGCAGGACGACTGGGGCCGCGTCTGGCGCGAGCTGCGGCAGCGGGACGACCTGCCCCGGGCGCCCCCGTGGTCGCGCGAGCTCGAGAGGCTGTTCTCCACCCATCCGCTGCCCGGCAACCTCCGCGACCTCCAGCGGCTCGCACTGCTGGTGATGGCGTGGGCGCGGGAAGCGGAGCCGGAGGCAGGGCTACGGAACGCCCTTCGGGAGTGGGACCGCGGCGTCGCACGGAGTGCGCCCGACGATCGCTTTGGAAGCGGCTCGCGGACCGAACGGATCCGGTGGTTCCGCGGGGAGCTCGCGGTGTGGGCGAAGGAGCGGCACGGAACCTGGGCGGCGGCCGCGGACGTGCTCGCCTGCGACGAGAAGACGCTGCGGCAGGACGGCAGCCTGGCCGATGCGTCCGATGAGTAGCCCGGGCCAGTTCTTCTCCCGGCGCGCGACGCCCGATCGATCAAGGCCCCGCTCGATCGGTCGGCTCGGTTGACAGCCCTGCTCTCGACCTGATCTTGTTCGCGCTACCGAGGTCCGCCCATGACGCCCCGTCGCTCCTCGACGCACCCGAAGCCTACCGTCATCGAGCCGCCTGCCGACCTCACGCTTACGCGCGAGCTCTCGGAGCGCCTCGCGGCCGAGGGGCGCGAGCTGCGGAAGACGGTCGAGGAGCAGATCGCGCCGGCGAAGCTCCTGGAGCCGAACGACCTGGCGACGCGCTCGCGCTAGCCAGCGTCGACGGTACCTTCCGTTTCGAGGGGTTGGTCCACGGACAAGTCCTGGGAAGAGTTCGGGGCTCGTCATGTGCGCCCGATGATACGGCTCTCCCTTGGGAGTCGCGTTGCCTACGGTTCCTGGTGCGAGAGGTCCGCCAGGCGGTTGCGCACGCGCTCGAGCGCGGTCCGCTGATCGTAAGTCAGCTTCGCGGGCGGGTCGCGAACCAGCTCGAGGAATCGATCGATGGCTCGCGGATGGTAGTTCACAAGAGCACCGCGCTGCCGCTGGCGCACGATCACCGCGCACTGCCCATCCATCACAAGGCGGAACGCTCGGACGAGGATGGACACATCCGACTGGGGCAATCGAAGCGCCTTGGCGAGGTCACTCTGGCTTAGCGTGAAGCCCGCCCCGATTGGATCGGAAGTTGGAATCGCCCGTGCGAGGTCTGGTTCATCACCCTCGCGCGCAACGCTGAACGCGACGGGGACACGCTCCCGCTGCGCAAGCTCCGGCGCCACGTGCTCGACGAGGATGTTGAGGGTCCGCTGGATACGCTCCAGGGCGGAGGCTTGCTGCCGTACCGTCGCGAGAAGGTCAACGAACGAGTCGCGGTATGCGGTAGCAATGGCGCCGGACACCTTTCGCAGCGCGTCCTTGACGTCCTCTGGCACGTCGAGCTCGTCGACCGCTCTGGAGCCGAGCTCCTCGATCCCGGGCAATCCGGCGCGCCCTGGCACGTCAGCCCTTCCGGGAAGGTGCAAGAACGTGCTCGAGATCGACCAGTGAGCGCGCGACGGCTTCTAGGTCTGCCGGGCGCACGGAAGGGAGGCCGCCCACCAGCCGACGGGCCACTCGCGTCGGCCGCTCGGGAAGCCCGACCGTGGCGGCTTGCCCCGCGAGGAGGACGCTTGCGGGCTCGCCTGCCTCGAGGAAACGGCGGTACAGGTCGGGGACCCCGACTTCAGGCTGGGCGAGCTTCTTCGTACCCACGAGCGGCCTCCTCGAGCTTCACCGCGGACTCTCGGCAGAGGGTGAACGGTAGCAAGCCCCCCGGGCAGTTCCAACCCTGGGGAAGCGAGAGCTCTGCCCCGATCGCGTAGAACCTCTCGGCGGTTTGGTACAGGCAGGGCAGCAACAAGCCGGAAGATCCAAGCTTCAGCGCTCGAGAGCAGACGAGAGCGACGCTGTGAGGAGCCAAGACGGTCTTTTGAAAGCGTGCGTCGACCTCGAGGTAGTCGACGCGGTACCAGGGACCTCCCGTCACCTCGACGCTGCGATTCATGCTCGCCCATGCCGCGAGTGGGACACCCGTCTCGTCTACGACGCAGAGCGTTTCGCGGGACCGCCGAGCGATGTCGCTCCAAACCCAGTGATGGTGAACGTGTTCGGGCCTGCGCCGCTCCGGCCACGACTGGTCCATCACGGCCAGCATGCGAGCCGTCGCGATGGCGAGGCGCACCCTCCCCACCGGTGGAAGCACCCACCAGATCGAACCGAGTTGCTGGAGCGGCGGGACGGAGTGCACGGGAGGATGTTGCCCCGACGATTGCGCGCCACCAAGCGACGATGGTGCCCGATGGAACCGCCGAGCTCCGAACGCGAGCCCCGGTCCTGCAACTCCGGATTTCAACGCTCCCGGTAGCACGGTCTGCACAGCGGCTTTCGCATCGTCGCCGCGTGCGGCTTCCCGCAGCCGTGGCACCGCTCGTCCTCGTAGTCGTCGTTCTCGTGCTTCGCCCAGACCGCGAAGTCCTTCTTGCAGTACGGTTTCGAGCGATCGAACGGGATCGAGCTCCCACACCGGATGCAGAACCCGTCGTCCCCGACGCCGAGCATGTTCGCGGCGACGCCGAGCAGCGTCTTCACCGGATCGCCCATAGGCGCCGGCGCCCGACGCGGGCCCTCCCGTGCCTCGGCCGGCCGCCGCTCCGCTCCGCCGATCGCCTCCGCGTTCCGCTCGACCTGCGTCTGGATGAACTCGTGGAGCCGCGCGAGCTGGGCGGGCTCGTGCACGACGAGGCCGACCTCGATGCTGTTGTTGAACGAGTAGTCGACCAGGTTCATGGACGTGACGATCGCCCGGCTGGCGCCGAGGTACACCTTCGCATGTAGGTTCTCGACCTCCTTCACGTCGAGCCGCCGCGCCCGGAGGTCCCGGAGCGTCGCGCTGTCCCGGTAGCCGGCGCGGCCGCTCGGCTGGTCCTTGTCGGCGCCGCGGAGCCGGAGCGAGACCTTCACCCCGCGCTCCAGGGCTACCCCGATCTCGCGCGCCAGCTCGTCCATGCGGTCGAACGTCGCGTACGCCGAGACGAGCCAGACGTGCTCGCCGGGCCGCGCGTCCTTCAGGAGCTGGTGGATCTCCCTGCGAAGCTCGATGCCCCACTCGATCCGCACGTCCACGCGCGACCTCCGTAGGCCCGCGAGCGTAGGCCGGCGCGCCACCGGGCACCAAGGCCACGGTGAAGGGGTTCCTGTGGCTCGCGCGTTCCTACGGGTGAGTCGGGCCCGACCTGCGACCCCCGCCGTCACACGCCCGAGGGATCGTCTGCGGACCAACAACGCGGCTACGATGGAGCGCTTCGTGACCACGCACCCGGGGATGCCGTGACCGCCGTCGCCACCGATCTGCCGCCCGCCGCCGGCGACCTGGTCCATGTCCGCTCCCGCGAGTACCTCGTCGAGGAGGTCACCCCGGCGACCCGCACCGGCGACTCCACCTTCGTCCGGCTCTCCTGCCTCGACGTCGACGCGCAGGGCGACGAGGTCGAGCTGCTGTGGGAGCAGGAGCTCGACGCCCGCATCCGCCGGCGCGCCTCGGACGGCCTCGCCAGCCACACCGGCTGGGGCCCAGAGGGCCCGCGCGACTTCGACGCGGCGAAGCGCTTTGCCGCGTACCTCCACGCCGTCCGCTGGGACTGCGTGACCGCCACCGACCCGAAGCTGCTCCAGGCGCCGTGGCGCGCCGGCATCGAGGTCCTCGACTACCAGCTCGAGCCGCTCCGGAAGGCGCTCGAGCTGCCGCGGGTCAACCTGTTCATCGCCGACGACGTCGGCCTCGGGAAGACGATCGAGGCCGGCCTCGTGGTCCGCGAGCTTCTCCTCCGGCAGCGGGTGCGGCGGATCGTCGCCATCGTGCCACCGTCCGTCCTCGTGCAGTGGAAGGAGGAGCTCGAGCGGCGGTTCGGCCTCACCTTCCAGATCTACGACCGCGACTTCGTCGCCGAGTCGCGCCGGGCCGAGGGGTTCGGGGTGAACCCGTGGACCCGGCACAACCGGTTCCTCCTCTCCCACGCGCTCCTGCGCGACGACGCCTACGGCAAGCCGCTCCGCGCCTGGCTCGACAAGTTCTCGCCCGGCTCGCTCCTCATCGTCGACGAGGCCCACCACGCGGCGCCCGCGTCCGGGGCGAGGTACGCGGTCGACTCGTACTTCACCCGCGCGCTCCGGGACGTGGCGCGGCGGTTCGAGCACCGGCTCTTCCTCTCGGCCACGCCCCACAACGGCCTCTCGAACAGCTTCTCGGCGCTGCTCGAGATCCTCGACGCCCAGCGCTTCCTCCGCGGAACCGAGGTGCGCCCCGAGCACCGCGAGCGGGTGATGGTCCGCCGGCTGAAGAGCGACCTCCGGAGCCTCGACCGCTCGTTCCCGGAGCGGATCGTCGAGGCGATCCCGATCGACGGGCTGAAGCCTGAGGCGCCCGAGCTGAAGCTCGCCGAGCTCCTCGAGCGCTACCGCGAGCTCCGCGAGGCGCGGCTCGCGGGTCTGCCTCCGAAGGCGAAGGTCGCGCAGTTCTTCGTCACCACCACGCTCCAGAAGCGGCTCCACTCGTCGGTCGCCGCGTTCCTCCGGACGCTCCGCGCCCACCGCCGCGGGCTCGAGCGGAGGGCCGCGGCCACCGCCCGATCCGTCGCGATCCCCGACGCGCCCGGACCGGACGACGAGCGCGCCACGCTCCCCGACGAGGAGCTCGAAGCCGAGGCCGCCGAGGCCGCGGAGGAAGCGAGCGCGCTGCCCGCGACGCCGCACGGGCCGCCGCCGGTGACGGCCGAGGAGCGCGCGCTGCTCGACGAGATGGAGCGGATCGCCGCGACTGCAGCGAACCAGCCGGACGCGCGCGTCGAGTGGCTGCTGCGGTTCGTCCGGAGCGAGCTCTGCCCGGGGTTGCCCGCACCGGGCGAGCCGCTCCCGAAGGTGAAGCCGAAGTGGAAGGACCGCCGGATCCTGATCTTCACGGAGTACGCCGACACGAAGCGCTACCTCCGCGACCTCTTTGCGGCGGTCGCCGCCGGCACCGAGGACGGCGCACGCCGCGTCGCCACGTTCTCCGGCGAGGAGCAGGGAGAGGCGCTCCGCGAGGAGATCAAGCGCTCGTTCAACGCGGATCCCGCGGTCGATCCGCTCCGGATCCTGATCGCCACCGACGCCGCCCGCGAGGGCGTGAACCTGCAGAACCACTGCAGCGAGCTGTTCCACTTCGACCTGCCGTGGAACCCGTCCCGGATGGAGCAGCGGAACGGCCGCATCGACCGGAAGCTCCAGCGCGCGCCCAAGGTCTACTGCCGCTACTTCGTCTACGAGCAGCGGCCCGCGGACCGGGTCCTCCGCGCGCTCCAGAAGCGGACCGCGGTGATCCACGAGCAGCTCGGGAGCCTGCCACCCGTCATCGAGGAGCGCGCCGCTCGGAAGCTCGAGCGCGGCATCCGAGCCGCGGAGGCGGAAACTCTCGCCCGCGAGCTCGAGGCGCTCGACGCAGGTGACGCCGCCCGGGTGCTCACGGGCGAGCTCCCGAGCGACACCGGCGCCGGCCTCGCCGTCCAGCTCACGCGGCTCCGGGAGCTGCGGAAGCGCGCCGAGGCGGAGCTCGGCGTCGACGTGAACGAGCTCCAGGCCGCGCTCTCCGCCGCCCTGAGGTGGCGTTGCAACCAGGAGCTCCGCCCGCACCCGGAGCTGAAGGACGCGTTCGTCGTCCCCGACGTCGCGGCGCTCACGTCGGACGCCTCGTGGAACGAGACGCTCGACACGCTCCGCCCGCCCCGGCCGCGCGGCGTGGACGTCGCCGAGTGGCGCGCGACCTCCGCGCTCCGCCCCGTGGTCTTCCGCGACCCCGGCGAGGTCGACGCCGGCGTCGTCCACCTCCACCTCGAGCACCGGCTCGTCCGTCGCCTCCTCGCGCAGTTCCGCGCCCAGGGGTTCGTGCAGGACGACCTCGCGCGGGCGTGCCTCGCGGTCACCTCCGACGGGATCGCCCGGGTGCTCCTGCTCGGCCGCCTCTCGCTCCTCGGCGAGAAGGCGTCGCGCCTCCACGAGGAGCTCGTCGCCGTCGCGGCGCGCTGGGCGCCGCCCGCGGGCCGGAAACCGCTCGTCGCACATGGCGACGAGACCACGGAGAAGTCGCTCGCGCTGCTCCGGGAGGGCCTCTCGAAGCCGAAAGAGCCGCCCGCGAAGGTGAAGGTGCAGCTCCTCGAGGGCGCGGGGCGGGACGTCGCCGAGCTCTTGCCGTTGCTCGAGGCCGAAGCGAAGGCGCGCAAGGCCGTGGCCCTCCGCGAGCTCGCCCGGCGCGGCGAGGCGGAGTCGAAGGAGCTCGCCCAGGTGATCCGCGAGCAGGCGAAGGCCATCCGCGCCGAGCTCGACAAGCTCGAGGACCCGAAGGCGAACCAGCTCGAGCTCTGGGCCGCGGCGCCGGCCGAGGAGCGCGACCAGCGCGAGCGCGACGCCCGGTTCTGGCGGGAGCGGCTCGCGAGGATCCCCGAGGAGCTCGAGACGGAGCCCGCGCGGGTGAAGGCGCTCTACGAGGTGCGCACCGAGAAGCTCGACGTCGTGGGCCTCGCCTACCTCTGGCCGGAGGAGGGCTGACATGGCCCGGGATCCGCGCCTCCGGCAGCACCGCGAATGGCTCGCGCACCTGCAGCCCGTCGGCCTCGTCGTCTCGCCGGGCGCGCTCTGCGACCTGGGCTACGACCTCGATCGCGACGCGGCCCGGCAGAAGCAGCGGCTCCTCGAGGACCACCTCGAGGACGTGCCCGCCGGCGACGACGCGATCCGGCCCGGCCGCGCGCTCCGCGACTTCGACGCCTTCGCTGCCGAGCTGCTCGGCTGGCCGAAGGACCGCGTCGCCGGCGCCCCCGGCGGCCCCGAGCTGCCGGCCGACGTCCGGACCCACGTAGCCGAGGCGGGAGAGACGCTCGCGCCGTCCCGGGCGGTGCTGCAGCTCGAGCCGGAACGGAAGCCGTCGCTCGTCGTGCAGCTCCTGCCGCGGGGCCAGAAGCTCGACGAGCCGACGCCGGGGGTGAAGTTCTCCCTCTCGCCCCAGCTCCGGATGGAGCGGCTGCTCCGCGACACGGGCGTCGCGGCCGGGCTCCTGGTCGCGGCTGAGGAGCTGAGGCTCGTCTACGCACCGGTCGGCGAGTCGTCGGGCCACCTGACGTTCCCGCTCTACGCCCTCGAGGAGGTCGCCGGCCGGCCGCTGCTCGCCGCGTTCTCGGCGCTCCTCGGCCCGCGGGCGCTCGTGAACGGCAGCTCCGACGTGCGCCTTCCCGCGCTCCTCCGGGCGAGCCGCGCCTACCAGAACGAGGTGTCCACGCACCTCTCCGAGCAGGTGCTCCACGCGCTCGGCGAGCTGGCCCGCGGGTTCGAGGCGGCGGATCCCGAGCGGCGGCACTTCGGCCGCGCCGTCGGCGACGACGACGAGCACGTCTACGGCGGGCTCCTCGCGGTGATGCTCCGCCTGGTGTTCCTGCTCTACGCCGAGGAGCAGGACGTGCTCCCGTCGGACGGCCGCTTCCGCCGCGCCTACGGCGTCTCGGCGCTGTACGAGAAGCTCGCGGCCGACGCCGGGCTCCACCCCGACACGATGGACCAGCGCTTCGGGGCGTGGGCGCGGCTCCTCGCGCTCTTCCGGATCGTCCACGAGGGCGTGCGCCACGGCGCGCTGCGGATCCCGGCGCGGCACGGCGAGCTGTTCGACCCCGGGCGGTGGGGCTTCCTCGAGGGTCGGCCATACGGGGCGACGCGGCAGGTGGGCGAGCGGCTCGAGCCGCCGCGCATCTCCGACGGCGTCGTGCACCGGATCCTGAAGCACCTGCTCGTGGTGGACGGAGAGCGGCTCTCGTACCGCGCGCTCGACGTCGAGCAGATCGGCTCGGTCTACGAGAGCCTGATGGGCTTCACGGTGAAGCGGGCGAAGGGACGCTCCATCGGCGTCCGCTCGAACCTCGCGGTGGTGGACCTGGACGAGCTCCTCCGGGTGCCGGCGAAGGACCGGAAGAAGCGCTTCAGCGAGCTCACCGACCTCGACAACGCGGCGCTCCTCGACGCGGTCGCGAAGGCCGAGCGACCCGAAGACGTGGTCGCTGCGCTCGGCGACGCGCGGCGCTCGCCGCTCACGCCGTACGGGCTCGTCCCGGCGGACGGCGTGATCCTCGAGCCTACGGAGGAGCGGCGGAAGACCGGGTCGCACTACACGCCGCGGTCGCTCACCGCGCCGATTGTCGCGAAGACGCTCGAGCCGCTGCTCCTCGCGATGGGCGAGAAGCCCCCGGCGGAGCGGATCCTGCGGCTCAAGCTCTGCGACCCGGCGATGGGCTCGGGCGCGTTCCTCGTCGAGGCGTGCCGGCAGGTCGCCGCCGAGGTGGTGAAGGCGTGGGACCGCGACGGCACGAGGCCCAAAGGCCTGCCCGCCGACGAGGACGTGCAGCTCGCGGCCCGGCGGCTCGTCGCGCAGCGCTGCCTGTACGGCGTGGACAAGAACGCGTTCGCGGTGCCGCTCGCGAAGCTTTCGCTCTGGCTCGTGACGCTCGCGCGTGGCGAGCCGTTCACGTTCCTCGACCACGCGCTCCGGCACGGCGACTCCCTGGTCGGCCTCGACCTCGCGCAGCTCCAGGCGTTCCACTGGAAGCGGCGGGGCAACCAGCTGACGCTCGTGTCGGCGCGGCTCCGGAAGGCGCTCGACGAGGCGCTCGGGCTGCGCCAGGAGATTCTCGCGCTCGCGGAGCCGCAGGTCGGTGAGACGGTGGAGGACCGGGAGAAACGCGAGGCGCGGAAGGCGCGGCTGCTCCGCGAGGCGGACGAGGCGCTCGACGACCTCCGCGTCATGGCCGACCTCGTCGTGGCGGCGTTTTTCTCGGGGAAGAAGGGCCGGGAGGACGAGCTCGAGCGGCTCGGCCGGCTCTCGGACGCGTGGCTGAAGGAGAGCGGACGGCTGCCGCCGGAGCTGCGCGAGGTGCGCGAGGCGCTGCACGCCCGGCTCCGGGGCCGACCCCTCCACTGGCCGCTCGAGTTCCCCGAGATCTTTACCGCGGAGCGGCCCGACCCGCTCGACGCGGACGCGCCCAACAAGGTGGCGTGGATCGACGGGTTCGTCGGGAACCCGCCGTACGCGGGGAAGAACGCGATCACCGAGGCGCACGGCGAGGGTTACATCGACTGGCTGAAGGAACAGCACGAGGGCGCGCACGGCAACGCCGACCTCTCGGCGCACTTCTTCCGGCGGGCGTTCGACCTCCTCGGCGAGCACGGCGCGCTCGGGCTCGTGGCGACGAAGACCATCGCCCAGGGCGACACCCGGGCCACGGGGCTGCAGCACCTGGTGCGGTCGAGCGGCGCCATCCACGCGGCGACGCGGGCGCAGAAGTGGACCGGCGCGGCCAACGTGACGGTGGCCGTGGTGCACGTGGCGAAGGGACGGCTGGCGTCGCTGCCGCTGGCGCGGGTCCTCGACGGGCGCGTCGTGGAGGCGATCGACTCGCGGCTCCGGGCGAAGCCGGAGCGGCCGGATCCGGTGCCGCTCGCGGCGAACGAGGGGCTCGGGTTTCAGGGCAGCATCGTCCTCGGGATGGGGTTCACGCTCACGCCGGAGGAGCGGGCGGCGCTCGTCGAGAGGAATCCGCGGAACGCGGAGCGGATTTTCCCGTACCTCGGGGGCGAGGAGGTGAACTCGAGCCCGACGCAAGCGCACCATCGGTACGTGATCGACTTCGGAGACATGAGCGAGGACGAAGCAAAGCAGTGGCCGGACTTGTATCGGCGGGTGCGGGATCTGGTGAAACCAGAGCGGGACAAGCTCGCCGACAACGCGGACGGAAGGCACCGGAAGCGATTCTGGTGGCAGTTTGGTCGGATGACGCCCGCGCTCAATGTACAGCTGCTGCAGCACCGCACGTGCCTTGTCAACTCGCAGGTCTCGAAGCACCTCGTCTTCGCTCGGCAGCCGACGACCCAGGTGTTCGGTCACACGCTCTACGTCTTCCTTATCGAAGACTGGGCTCGCTTCGGCGTAATGCAGTCGCGTCTCCATGAAGCATGGGCCTGGCTTCTGTCCTCGTCGATGCGAGGCGACCTCCGCTATTCGGCAGCGGATGCCTTCCGCACGTTCCCCTTTCCTCCCGCGGGTTCCCTAGCCCCCGGCGGCGAGCTCGACCGCGTCGCCTCGGCCTTGCTCGAAGCGCGCGCCGCGCGGATGAAGGCGTCGAACCAGGGCCTCACGACCACCTACAACCGCCTCAAGGATCCGCACGAGACCGATCCCGACATCCTCGCGCTGCGCTCCCTCCACCTCGACCTCGACCGCGCCGTCCTCGACGCCTACGGCTGGACCGACCTCGCCGTTCCGCCCTACGCGCCCGACGGCGAGGCCGAGGAGGCCGCCGTCACCTCCTTCGCCGAGGAGTGCTGCGACCGTCTCTTCGTCCTGAACGCCGAGCGCGCCGCCGAGGAGTCGCGGGCGAAGCTCCGGGGCGAGCTCTCGCCGAAGGCGGCGAAGAAGCCGCGCGCCGCCGGCAAGAAGGGAGCGAAGCGCGCATGAGCTCCGCCGCCGTCCGCGCCTCGCTCGTCGACACCCTGCGCCTCGACCTCGTCGGCCCGGACGAGGGCCGGGTCGAGCGCGATGCCGAGGCGCGCGCTCGCCACTACCTGCACGAGCGGCTCCGCAACAACGAGGCGCCGTCGCGCTTCTACCTGACCGGCTTCCTCGTCCCCGAAGGCGCGCCGCCGGCGCAGCGCTACGAGCTCGATCCCGACGAGAAGCTCGACGCCGCCGCGCCCGACGAGGACGCGTCGAAGGGCGACGCGACCGCGGCGAAGAAGCCGTTCCTCCCCTCCTCGATGGGCCTCTCGGTCATCCTGGCGCCGAACGTGAACCAGCTCGCCGCCACCGTCCGCTGGGGCGAGTACCGGCCGGTGTCGGACCCGACCGAGGAGAACCCGAAGCGCAGGGCCTGGGAGCGAAGCTCGATGCGGCGCGAGCTTGCCCTCCCCGTCGGTCCGGACGGCGTGACCCGCCACGCCCTCCCCGAGAGCCGCGGCGTCTACCTCGAGCTCGCGGTGCGGGCCCTCGCGCCCCACCCCGGCCTCGATCCCGCGCTCGAGGGCTGCAAGGTGGTCTCGGTGTTCCTCGTGAACGGCCGGGACCCCGACGACGAGGAGCGCCGCGACACCTCGTACCTCTTCCAGGCGAAGCTCGCCCTCGCCTGCGAGGCCGGCTTCACCCGCCGCCGCGACCTCCGCGACGGCGGCGGCGACGCCGACGCGCGGATTGCCGACCTCCAGTACCGCGACGTCTGCGAGTTCGCCGTGGGCCATGGCGTGTCGGCGACGGCCACGATCGAAGCGGGCGGCTGCAAGCACGTCGAGACCGAGTGGCTGCCCTCCGCCGAGGTCGAGCGCGTCGAGGCCGCGGCGCTCACCGGCGTCGAGCTCGGCATGGAGAAGCTCGCGACGCTCGATGGCGAGGCGGCGGTGCGCGCCGCGCTCTCCGGGCTGCCGGCGGCCTACGCCAAGTGGATCGACGACCAGCCGTCGTCGGGGCTCGGCACCGCGAAGCGCGACGAGACCGCCGCCGACCTCCTCCACGCCTGCCGCACCGCCAACGACCGCATCCGCGCGGGCATCGAGCTCGTCGCCACGGACGACCAGGTCCGCACCGCGTTCCGGCTCATGAACGCCGCGATGGCGCTCGCCGCCCGGCAGCGCGGCGCCCAGGAAGGCGGCAAGCCGCCCGACGCCCAGGACCCGCCGTCGTGGCGCCCGTTCCAGCTCGCGTTCGTGCTCCTGAACCTCCGCGGGGTGAACGATCCCGTCCACCCCGATCGCGAAGCCGTCGAGCTCCTGTTCTTCCCCACCGGCGGCGGCAAGACCGAGGCGTACCTCGGCCTCGCCGCGTTCGCGATCCTGCTCCGCCGCCTCCGCCGGAGCGGCCCCCACGGCGCCGGCGTCGCCGTCTTCATGCGGTACACGCTCCGGCTCCTCACCCTCGACCAGCTCGCCCGCGCCGCGACGCTCGTCTGCGCCCTCGAGCGGCTCCGGGAGGCACGCGCCGCCGAGCTCGGCACCTGGCCGTTCGAGATCGGCCTCTGGGTCGGCGACGGCGCGACGCCGAACCGCATGGGCCGCGTCTCGGACCAGAAGGACCGGAGCTCCGCCCGCGTCCGGACCATCCGCTACCGCGCGAACCCGCGGCACAACGACCGCCCGGTGCCGCTCACCACCTGCCCGTGGTGCGGCGCCCGGCTCGAGCCCGACTCGTTCGAGCTGGTGCCGGACACGAAGGAGCCGACGAACCTCCGCGTGCGCTGCGGGAGCGCGAGCTGCCCCTTCACCGGCGACCGCGGCCTGCCAGTGGTCGTCGTCGACGAGGTGCTCTACCGCCGGCTCCCATGCTTCGTCATCGCGACCCTCGACAAGGTCGCGTCGCTGCCGTGGGTCGGCGCCTCCGGCAAGCTCTTCGGCGGCGCCGACCGTCACGACGCCGAAGGGTTCTACGGCCCCGCCGACGGCAGGGCCGGCCAGCCGCTGCCTGCGCCGCTCCTCCCGCCGGAGCTCGTGATCCAGGACGAGCTCCACCTCATCTCGGGGCCGCTCGGCTCGGTCGCCGGCATCTACGAGGTCGCCGTCGAGCGGCTCGCGACCGCGGTGGTGGATGGGCAGAAGCTGAGGCCGAAGCTCGTCGCCTCGACGGCGACGGTGCGCCGCGCCGCCGCCCAGGTGACGGCGCTCTTCGGTAGAGCCCAGACGAACGTCTTCCCGCCGCCGGGCCCCGAGCGCCACACGAGCTTCTTCGCCGAGACGCGGCCGCTCGCGAAGACGCCGGGGCGGCTCTACCTCGGCGTCGCGGCGCCGGGGCGGAGCGCGAAGGTCGTGCTCCTCAAGGTCTACCTCGCGCTGCTCTCCGGCGCGTTCAAGCACTGGAAGGCGGCCGACAAGGCCGGCGTGGCCGCGGGTGAGAACCCCGCCGACCCGTACGTGACGCTCCTCGGCTACTTCAACTCGCTGCGCGAGCTCGGCGGCTCCCGCCGCATCGTCGAGGACGAGGTCTTCACCCGGGCCATGAACTACTGGCACCGCCGCCGCTACGGCGAGACCGACGAGACCGCGCCGTTCGTCGACCACCCGGCGTTCGGCGAGGTGCTCGAGCTCACCTCCCGCGTCTCGACCGGCGACGTCGCCGAGGCCCGCCAGCGGCTGAAAGCGCCCTACGAGCGAGGCCAGGGGCGCTGGCCCGTCGACGTCGCGCTCGCCACCAACATGATCTCCGTCGGCCTCGACATCCCGCGGCTCGGCGTCCTGGCCGTCCTCGGCCAGCCGAAGACGACCGCCGAGTACATCCAGGCGACGAGCCGCGTCGGCCGGAAGGCGTCGGCGCCCGGCCTCGTGGTGACGATGCTCAACGTCCACAAGGCGCGGGATCGCTCGCACTACGAGCGCTTCACCTACTTCCACGAGACGTTCTACCGGGCAGTCGAGAGCACGAGCGTGACGCCTTTCGCGCCGCGCTGCCTCGACCGCGCGCTGCCCGCCGTGACGGTGGCGCTCGCGCGGCACGGGGTCCGGGCGCTCGTCCACGCGTCGGCCGCGAAGGGCCTCGCGCCGCACCGCCTCGCCGCGGAGGCGGTGGTCGAGGCCGTGGCCGAGCGCGCCCGGGGCCACACCGTGGCGGTGCCTTCCGCGGAGCTCGAGGCGCTCGCCGCCCGGACGCGCCTCGAGGCCCAGTCGGTCCTCGACCGCTGGCAGAAGGCGGCGCACGAGGCGAACACGGTGGGCACGCTCGCGTACCAGAAGCGGGAGCCGGGCACGCCGGCGACGGCCGTCCCGCTGCTCAAGGCGCCGCTCTCCGACGGGCCCGGCACCCTCGTCGCCCCGCGGTCGCTCCGCGACGTCGAGCCCGACGTCTGGCTCCTCGTGCGTCCCCTCCCGTGAGGTCCCGTCGATGAGCGCGCCGAAGGTCCGCAGAAGCCAGCTCCTCCTCACCTGGGGCCCGGGCTCCCTCATCGACCTGCCCGACGACGCGGGGATCGTCTCGGGCCTCGCGGGCTGGAAGAAGGGCGAGCGCATCGAGGAGCCGCGCTTCCTCGCGCGGCTCTCCCGGCGGCTCGGCGTGCCCGGCCTCGAGCTGCACGCGCCGATCGCGGCGGTGGACGGGCCGGCGCCGGTCGGCGTCGACGTCTACCGCTTCCCCGAGTGGCGGACGACGGTGAAGAGCCACCGGCTCACGGGCCGCGCCGGCACCGTCCGGCCGCTGATCCACCAGCAGCAGCTGCCGTCGCCCAACGGTCGCTGGAGCGGCACCTGGCCCGACGGCGAGCAGGCGCGGAACGTCCCCACCGTGCCGGTGCGGTTCGTCGTCATCTGCGAGCGCGGGCACGTCGACGAGGTGCCGTGGAAGCGCGCCGCCCACGGCGGCACGGACCTCGCCTGCGGCGGGATGATGTGGATCGAGGAGGGCAGCACCACCGGCGACCTCGCCGACCTCTACCTGCGCTGCGACGGACCGTGCGGCTCCAAGCCGCAGGGCTTCGTCGTCCTCGCCCACCGCGAGCAGTCGCAGCCCATCCTGGGCCCGTGCTCGGGACGCCGGCCGTGGCTCGGGTCCCACGCGTCCGAGGCGTGCAAGACGGCCGACGGCAGGCCGGGCTTCGGCCGCCTCACCATCCGGCACGCCTCGAACGTCTACTTCTCCCTGCCGGAGCGGGTGATCTCGATCCCCGACACCGGCGAGGTGCTCGCCGAGCAGGTCGCCGCGCACTGGAAGGTCCTCCAGAAGGTCAAGGACGCGGCGGCCCTCGAGAACGCGATCACCTTCAACGACGCGATCGCGTCCTCTCTCTCCGGCCACGAGCCCGCGAAGGTGCTCGAGGCGATAAAGGCGCAGCACGCGGGCACGCCGCTCGGCGGAGGCCGGCCGCTCAAGGAGGTCGAGGTCGAGGCCTTCCAGGCGGCGACGCCGACGCCGGCAGACGACCTCGCGGACTACCGCGCCCGGTCGATTCCCGTCGTGCCCGAGCTCGCGAGCCTGAAGGTGACGCGGGTCGTGCTCCTCGAGCGCCTGCGCGAGGTCGTCGCGCTCCTCGGGTTCACCCGCCTCGACTCGAACACGCTGCCCCTCGACTCGGAGATCGACCTCGACGTGGAGCCCGCGCCGATCGACGAGAAGATCTCGTGGCTTCCCGCGGTGGAGAACCGCGGCGAGGGCTTCTTCTTCGAGCTCGACGCCGGCGAGGTGCGCGCGTGGGCCGAGGCGCAGTCGAAGAAGGAGAGGTTCCGGAGCTTCCTCCCCGGCTTCCGGCGCGAGGATCCCGATCTCCAGGAAAGCGTGGCCGTCTCCGATCACCTGCCCTTCTTGATGCTCCACTCGCTCGCGCACCTGCTCATCCAGGCGGTCTCGCTCGACTGCGGCTACGCGGCGGCGAGCATCCGCGAGCGGATCTACTTCGGGAAGTCGTTCGGCATCCTGCTCTACACCGGCACGAGCGACGCCGACGGGACCCTGGGCGGCCTCGTCGAGGCGGGGCGGCGGCTGCACCGGCACCTGCCGGCGGCGCTCGAGCTCGGGCGGCTCTGCAGCGGCGATCCCATCTGCGCGCAGCACGTCCCCGACACGAGCCCGGACCCCGCGCGCGCGCTCCAGGGCGCGGCGTGCCATGGCTGCCTCCTCATCGGCGAGCCGTCGTGCGAGAGGCGCAACGACATGCTGGATCGGTCGCTCGTGATCCCCACCGTGGCCTACCGCGACTTCGCGTTCTTCCGATGACCGGGAAGAAGCTCGCGGACCTTTCGGGCCACCTCGCGACCGGCTACCTCCGGATCGACGCGAGCGAGGCTGCCCTGTGCGAGCGACTCGGGGACGAGGCCGGACGCGAGGCGCACCGGCTGCTCGGAAGGCTCCGCGACGCCGGGGCGAGCCAGGCCGCGGCGGCGGAGGCCGTGCGTCTCCTGGCCGAGGCGCACCAGGGCTTCGAGGCGGCGCCGCGTCCGGAGCTCGTGTGGACCCTGCCGTGGGAGGACGCGACCGCCCGGCCGACCTCGCACCGGGCCGAGACCCTCCTCGCCTCGGCGGAGCGCGACGTGCTCGTCGCCACGTACTCGTTCGGCCACTGGGACGCCTCGGGCGAGGAAGGCAACCCGGTGTTCGCGGTGCTGCGGCGCCGCATGGTCGAGGTCCCCACGCTCCGGGCCCGGCTCTTCCTCGGCGAGTTCCGGCGCGACCGGAAGCACCCGCTCGCGCTGCTCCGGAAGCGTCTCGAGGGCGCGTGGCCCTGGCCCGAGCGGCCGGCGGTCCACGCCCCGGCGGCGCTCTACCCGGACGGCGGGCAGGCGACGTACTTCCACGCCAAGGCCCTCGTCGTGGACGGCCGGCACGTGCTCTTCGGCTCGGCGAACCTCACCGAGGAGGGCGTCTCCGAGAACTTCGAGATCGGCGTCCGGCACGTGAGCGAGGCGTGGGCGCGGGAGATCGCGGGGCGGTTCGAGGCGGGGCTCGAGGCGGGGCATTTCCGCCGGCTCGACGGGTGGTGACGGGGTTCAGCCGCAGAGGCGCTGCACGCCGTCCGCGAAGGCACGGAAGCTCGCCGAGGCGTTGGCGCGCACGTCCATCCGCCCGGCGATGTCACGCGCCGCGCCGATCTTCCCGAGGCCGCCGAGGTGGTGCCCCGCCTTCTGGAGCACGTCCTCGAGCCTCTCCCAGGTGTTCGGGATCGCGTCCGGGTCGCGGAACGCGGCGCGCCTGGCGAGCGTCGCCGGGACGCCGGGGTACGCAGCGCAGAGCGCCGGCACGTCTCCGAAGAACCAGGCCTCGAGCTCCTCGATCGCGATCCGGTGCAGTACGAGGAACTTGCCCTTCCTCGGCCGCGTCGAGGTGGGAAGGCCTGCGGCACGAGCGTGATCTTCGAGCGTCTTCTTCAGCGTCGAGCACGGGTCGCGATCCCGGTCGACGAGGACCGCGACGCGCAGCTCGGGCTGCTCCTTCACGAACGAGGCGTAGGCCCGCAGGCGCCCGGGCAGCTTCTCGAGGAGATCCTTCTTGCCGCGGTGGGCGTGGATCCTGAAGGTCACGGCGGGCACGAGCCTGGGCAGCAGCAGCTCCAGCGCGGCCTCCGCGGACGGCTCTTCGACCAGCACCTCGAGGTGGATCACTTCGAGCCCTTCTTCGCCTTCCTCGACGGCCGTGGGAGCGGGTCGCCGGGGTTGCCGGCGCTCAGGTGCCCCTCCATCCACAGCTCCCCCAGCGTCGCTCCCTCCTCGAGGAACCTCGCGACGCGCGGCATGTCGGCGGCCCGGGCGGCCCCGGTGAAGCCCTGTTCGTCGCGGTAGAGCGCCCAGAGCTCCTCCGGCCGCAGCCCGTCCACGAAGAAGGGCGAGTGCGTGGTCACGATCAGCTGGCTTCGCGCGGTCGCGGCGCGGCACTCCTCCGCGAGCTCGCGCAGGAGCCGCGGGTGCAGGTAGTTCTCCGGCTCCTCGATGCCGATCACGGGCGGCGGGCTCGGGTCGTGGAGCACGATGAGGTACATGAGCAGCTTCAGCGTCCCATCCGACGCGAAGCGAGCCAGCACCGGCTTTTCGAACGGTGCGTCCTTGAGCTGCAGGAGCAGGCGCCCGTCTTCCAGCGGCTTGGTCTCGATCTTCTCGAGCCGCGGCACCCGTCGCCGCAGCTGCTCGAAGATCCGTCCGAGGCGCTCCGGGTGCCGCTCCTTGAGGTACTGCACGACGTTCGCGAGGTTCGCGCCGGTGCGCTCGAGCCTCGGGTGCGGCCCCGCCTCGGGGAAGCCCCTGGCGTCGGACGCGGAGAGGTAGGAGAGATACCAGCCGGTGATGAACCGCTTGAGCGCGACGACCCGGGGGTGGTTCTGGAACTGCCCCAGCGCGCTCACGGCGAGCGTCTCGGCCGACTCCAGATCCTGCTGCTGCCGCTGCGCGTCCTTGTCGGGAACGTCACCGGCGATCGCCCAGCCCGAGCCGCGCTCGTAGTCGAGGAAGTGGAACGGCTTGCCCGACGAGCCCCGCCGCCACCTGAGCGTCTCGCGGACGACGACGGGGCGGCCCTGCTCCTCGTCGATGGCGAGGTCGTAGGTGACGATCGGCTGGTCCGGCTCCCTGTACTGGATGGTGATCTCGATCGGTCCGTCCTCGCCGCGCGACCGGAGCTCCTTCATCCGGCCGCGCTTCTCGAGCGCCTGCGCGAGGCCGGCCGAGAAACACTCCGCGAGGAACGCGAAGACGTCGAACACCGTGGACTTCCCGCTGCCGTTGGCGCCGAGGAGGGTCGTGAGTGGCGCTAGCGGCGCCAGGTCCACGCGCCGGAGCGCGCGGAAGTTCCGCACCTGGAGCGACTCGATCCGGGGAATGGTGGCGGGGACGGGCATGGGCTCGCTCGCGAGGGTCGCCCGAGTCTACGTCGCGCCCGGGCGCGCCCGCGTCGAAAACCCGCGAGGCAAGCCTGCGGCCCGCCGGGCGAGCCGCCGAGCGCCCCCGGGCCGGTGGCGTCGGGCGGCCGTGGTACGAACGAGATCGACCATGGATCACTTCGAGCTCGAAGCCCTCCGGCGGACCCACCCGGCTTGGCGGCTCCTCGCGGCCGACTCGGCCCCGCTCGTGCTCGGCTTCCTGCAGCGCGCCTTCCTGACCGACAACGTCCGCGGCCTACCGCGGACCGAGCTCGTCTCGAAGCTCGAGGATCACCTCTTCGACGTGCGCCACCGCGGCGACCCGGGCTCGTTCCCGCGATCCGCGGCGGAGTACCTCGACGACTGGGCGGCCGACGACAAGGGCTGGCTTCGCAGGTTCTACCCCCCCGGCAGCGACGAGCCGAGCTACGACCTCACCGCCGCTGCCGAGCGTGCCCTGGAGTTCCTCGCGTCGCTGCGCGGGCAGGCGCTCGTGAGCACCGAGTCGCGGCTCCTGACGATCTTCGAGCTCTTGCGCCAGCTCACCGAGGGCACCGAGCCGGACGCGGACCGCCGCGCCGGCGAGCTCGAGCGACGTCGGGCCGAGCTGGACCGCGAGCTCGAGCGCCTCCGGGCGGGCCACGTCGACCTCCTCGACGACGCCCAGGTCAAGGACCGCTTCCTCCAGCTCGCCGCCACGGCCCGCGCGCTCCTCTCGGACTTCCGCGAGCTGGAGCAGCGGTTCCGCGCCCTCGACCTCGGCGTCCGGGAGCGGATCGCCACCTGGGACGGCGGCAAGGGGTCGCTCCTCGAGGAGGTGTTCGGGAGGAGTGACGCCATCGCCGAGTCAGACCAGGGCCGGAGCTTTCGCGCCTTCTGGGACCTCCTCATGGCCGTGGACCGCCAGGAGGAGCTGTCGGGCCGGCTCTCGCGGGTGCTCACGCTCCCGGCGGTGCAGGCTCTCGCGCCGGACCGGCGGCTCGGGCGGATTCACCACGACTGGTTCGAGGCGGGGGAGGTCGTGCTCCGCACTGTCGCGCGGCTCTCAGAGCAGCTCCGTCGCTACCTCGACGATCGCGTCTTCCTCGAGAACCGCCGGATCCTCGAGCTGGTCCGCAGCGTCGAGCAGCAGGCGCTCGCCGTCCGCGACGAGCCGCCGTCGGGTACCTTCGCCGAGCTCGACGACGACGCCCCCGGGATCGCGCTCCCGCTCGACCGCCCGCTCTTCGCCGCCGCCGACAGGCCGCGCCTCGCGCTCCGGCCGATCGTCGAGGGCGACGGCGCAGGCGCGGACGACGCGCTCTTCGACCAGGTCCACGTCGACGCCGCCGCGCTCCGCGACCACCTCGAGTCGGTGCTCCGCGGCCGGCGGAAGGTCACGCTCGCCGAGCTCGTCGCGGCGAAGCCGCTCGACCTCGGCCTGGCCGAGCTCGTCGGCTGGCTCGGGGTCGCCTCGGACGACGCACGCGCTACGGTCGACGAGGTTCGCACCGAGCGCATCACCTGGCACGATCCCTCGGGTGGCGACCGCGCGGCGCACGTACCGCTGGTGGTGTTCTCCCGCTCGATCCCATGACCGACTCCACCGCCGATCTCTCCGCCGTCTCGATCGCCCTGCTCAGGGGCGTCGTCTACCGCGAGGACGATCCGGCGCGGTGGCAGGAGCTGCTCCGGCTCCAGTCACGCGTCCGCGACTACGTCTACGTGCTCGGGCTGGAGCTGCTCGTCGACGAGGCCGAGGGCTGGGCGTTCCTTCGCCAGCGCAGCCCCGCCGCGGGGGAGCCGGAGCTGCCGCGGCTCGTGGCCCGGCGGCCGCTCTCCTATCCTGTGAGCCTGGTCCTCGCGCTCTTGCGACGGCGGCTCGCGGAGCACGACGCCCGTAGCGGCGAGAGCCGGCTGGTCCTCACCCGCGCCGAGGTCGAGGACCTGGTGAGGGTGTTCTTCGCCGGCGGCACCGACGAGGCCCGGTTCCGCGACCGGCTCGATCAGCACCTGGAGAAGGTCGTCCAGCTCGGGTTCCTGCGGCGCCTCGCCGGCGCCGAGGAGAGCTTCGAGGTCCGCCGGATCCTCAAGGCGTTCGTCGACGCGCAGTGGCTCGGCGAGCTCGACGCGCGCCTGCTCCGCTACCGGGAGCAGGCTGCCGGGAAGGAGCGGAGCGAATGAGCGCGCCACAGGAGGCGCTGCCGCTCGGGCCTCCCGGTCGCGCCGGCTTCCGGCTGCGGCGCGTGGAGGTCTACAACTGGGGCACGTTCCACGACCGGGTCTGGGTGCTGCCCGCCGGCGGCGAGAACGTCCTCGTCACCGGCGACATCGGCTCGGGGAAGTCCACGCTCGTGGACGCGCTCGCCACCCTTCTCGTCCCGCCCCAGCGGCTCGCCTACAACCGCGCCGCCGGCGCCGAGGCGCGCGAGCGGACAGCTCGCTCGTACGTCCTCGGCCACTTCAAGTCCGAGCGTGGCGAGCCGGGGGCCTCGGCCCGCCCCGTGGCGCTGCGTGGCGCCGACGCCTACGCGGTGCTGCTCGCGGTCTTCGCCAACGAGGGGCTCGGCGAGGCGGTGGCCCTGGCGCAGGTCCTCTGGTTCCGCGAGACCGAGGGCCAGCCGTCGCGGCTCCTCGTGGTCTCGGACCAGGACCTCTCGATCCGAGACGACTTCTCGGACTTCGGAGCGGAGATCGGCGCGCTGAAGCGGCGGCTCAAGGCTGGCGGCGCGGAGGTCTTCGAGACGTTCCCGCCGTACGCCGCCGCCTTCCGCCGCCGCTTCGGGATCGACAACGAGCAGGCCCTCGAGCTGCTCCACCAGACGATGTCGATGAAGTCGGTCGGGAACCTCACCGAGTTCGTGCGCGAGCACATGCTCGAGCCGTTCCCTACGGGGGAGCGGATCGCGGAGCTGCTCCGCCACTTCGACGACCTCGAGAAGGCGCACGCGGCGGTGCTGAAGGCCAAGGCTCAGGTCGCGGCCCTCGAGCCCCTCGTGGCCGACTGCGACCGCCGCGACGAGCTCGCGCTGGAGCAGCGCGGTGAGGTCGAGTGCCGCGAGGCGCTCCACGGGTACTTCGAGGAGATCCGGCGCGGCCTGCTCGAGGCGCGGATCGAGCAAGGCCTCGAGGCCGAGCGCCGAACGGGCGAGCGGCTGGAGGCCGCCCAGGAGCGGCTCTCCGAGGCGCGCCGCCGCCGCGACGAGCTGCGCGCCGAGCTCGCCGCGGGCGGCGGTGACCGCCTGGCGACGCTCGAGGGTCGCATCGCGCGGCTCGACCGGGACGTCCAGGAACGTCGCGAGCGCTCGACCCGCTATTCGCATGAGGCGGCGGGGCTCGGCCTCGAGCCACCGGCGACGCCCGACGCGTTCTCGGCGAACCGTGGGGCGATCGAGCGCGAAGCAGCCGCCGCCCGGAGCCGCCAGGGCGCGCTCCGCAACGACGATCGCGAGCGGCACGTCGAGCTCCACGGGCTACGGAGGCAACACGGCGAGCTGGCAGCGGAGCTCGCTTCGCTCCGGCAGCGGCGCTCGAACCTGCCCCTCTGGTCGGTCGAGCTCCGCGACCGGCTCTGCGCCGCGCTGGGCGCCCGGGAGGACGAGCTGCCGTTCGCGGCGGAGCTCGTCCGCGTGCGCGACGACGAGCGAACCTGGGAAGGCGCCCTCGAGCGGCTCGTTCGCTCCTTCGGGCTGTCCCTGCTCGTGCCCGATCGCCTCTACGCCGAGGTGGCGCGGTGGGTCGAGTCGACGCACCTCGGAGGGAAGCTGGTCTACCTGCTCGTGCGAGGTGCCCGCGGCGCCCGCTCGCAGCCTCGGCCGGACTCCGCGGTGCGGAAGCTCGAGGTGCGGCACGACACCGAGCTCGCGGAGTGGCTCGAGGAGGAGCTGGCGGCGCGGTTCGACGTCACCTGCTGTGAGTCGCTCGAGGCCTTTCGGCGCGAGAGCGACGCGCTCACCCGCTCCGGCCAGCTCCGCCGCGGCGGGAAGCGCCACGAGAAGGACGATCGGTCCCGGCTGGACGACCGCTCGCGCTACGTGCTCGGGTGGAGCAACCGCGAGAAGATCGCCTCGCTCGAGGCGCAGGTGGAGGCGCTCGAGGAGAGGATCGCGACGGTCGTCGAGGTCGCCGGCCGGCTGCAGGTGGAGGCGACGCGGGTGCAAGAGCGCCTCGAGGCCCTGCAGAGGCTCTCCGCGGTGGAGTCCTTCCGGGAGCTCGACTGGCAGAGCCTCGAGGCCGAGGCGGCAGCGCTCCGGCGCGAGAAACGCGAGCTCGAGGAGAGCTCGGATCGCTTGCGGACGCTCCAGGCGAAGCTCGAGGAGGTCGACAGGGAGCTCGGGAGCCTCGAGGACGAGGTCAAGAAGCTCGAGAGAGACCTCACGGTGCGGGAAGCGAACCTCGCGCGCGATCGCGGGCTCGTCGCCGAGTGCGACCAGGCGCTCGCCGGGCTCGCCCCGGAGGTCCGGGCGCGGACCGCGCCGCGGCTCGAGGCGCTGCGGGCAGAGCACCTCGCCGGGCGGACGCTCACCGTCGAGGCCTGCCCGGCGCGCGAGCAGGAGCTGAGGACCGCCCTCCAGGCCCGGATCGACGGGAGGGCGAAGCAGCTCGACCGGCTCGTGGAGAAGATCGTCCGAGCGATGGAGACGTTCCGCCGCGACCACCCCGCCGAAAGCCATGAGATGGACGCCGCCGTCGACGCCGCGCCCGAGTACCGCCGGATGCTCGACCGGCTCCGTGGTGACGACCTGCCGCGCTTCGAGCGGCGGTTCAAGGAGCTGCTCAACGAGAACACCATCCGTGAGGTGGCGAGCTTCCAGGCGCGGCTCCACCGCGATCGCGACGCGATCCGGGAGCGCGTCGAGCGGATCAACCGCTCGCTGCACTCGATCGACTACAACCGGGGGCGCTACGTGCGGCTCGAGCCCGAGCCGACTGCGGATCCGGAGCTCCGGGACTTCGTCCACGACCTTCGAGCTTGTACGACCCAGACCCTCCCGGGCCCGGCCGACGGCGCGTACTCCGAGGAGAAGTTCCTCCAGGTGAGCCGGATCCTGGAGCGGTTCCGCGGCCGTGACGGGACCGCCGAGCTCGATCGCCGGTGGACGGCGAAGGTGACGGACGTCCGGAACTGGTTCACGTTCGCGGCATCGGAGCGCTGGCGCGAGGACGACCAGGAGCACGAGCACTACACCGACTCCGGCGGGAAGTCGGGGGGCCAGAAGGAGAAGCTCGCCTACACCGTCCTCGGCGCGAGCCTGGCGTACCAGCTCGGGCTCGAGGGAGGCTCCCGCGCCCGCACCTTCCGGTTCGTGATCATCGACGAGGCGTTCGGCCGGGGCTCGGACGACTCCGCGCGGTACGGGCTCGAGCTCTTCCGGGAGCTGCAGCTGCAGCTCCTCGTCGTCACGCCGCTCCAGAAGATCCACGTCATCGAGCCGTTCGTCTCGACCGTCGGGTACGTCCACAACGCGGACGGCCGCGAGTCGCGGCTGAGGACGCTCACGATCGAGGAGTACCGGGCCGAGAAGGCGGCGCGCACCGCATGAGCGAGCGAGGGTGGACGACCCCGGCAGACGTCCGAGGACAGCTCGTCCGCCTCTGGGATCGGGGTGAGCTGCTGCGGGCGCGGCTCGAGGTGCCGTCGTCGACCTACCCCCTCCGCCCCAGGCTGCGGCGGCCGAGCTCGGCCGACCTCTCGGCGCGGTTCGACGAGGTCCGCGGCTGGATCCGGGCGCTCGACGAGGGCAGCAAGGCCCGGCGGGGTTTCGGCTACGAAATCGAGTGGGAGACGGTGAACCACCGCCAGCTCGGACCGAACCGGGTGCCCCGCGCGCTGGTGGTCGCTTCCGAGCGCGACGCGCTCGCGCTCCTCGGAAGGCAGCGCGAGGCCGATCGCTTCGCCCGTCTCGCGGCGGCGACCGAGCAGAGGTTCCCGGCGCTCGGGACGTGGCTGCGGGAGCGCCCGCTCGAACTGCTCGGTCACGCGGAGGAGTGGGACCGGATCCTCGAGGTGGTCGAGTGGTTCCAGCGGCACGTGCGCTCGGGCCTCTACCTCCGGCAGCTCGACGTCCCCTCCGTCGACTCGAAGTTCATCGAGGAGAGGCGCGGGCTGTTCTCGGCGCTGCTCGATCGCGTCCTCACTCCCGAGGACGTCGTGGCCTCGGCCGTCGGAGCGCGCGCGTTCGAGGTCCGCTACGGGCTGCGGCCGCGGCCTCGCCTCGTCCGCTTCCGCGTCCTCGACCCGCGTCACGCGATCGGCGGGTTCTCGGACCTGTCGGTGCCGGTCGAGGAGCTCGCGGTGCAGCCGCTCCCGACCTCGCGCGTCTTCGTGACGGAGAACGAGGTCAACGGCCTCGCCTTCCCGGCCGTCGAGGACGCGGCCGTGATCTTCGGGCTCGGCTACGCCGTCGAGCTGCTCTCGGAGCTTCGCTGGCTCCGCGATCGTCGCGTCTACTACTGGGGCGACCTCGACACCCACGGCTTCGCCATCCTCGACCGGCTGCGGGCGGTGCTGCCGCAAGTGCGATCGCTGCTCATGGACAGGGAGACGCTGCTGGCGCACCGGGCTTTGTGGACGTTCGAGGCGTCGGTGCACGGAGCGGCGCTCGCCCACCTCGAGCCGGCCGAGCGGGAGCTGTACGACGAGCTTCGATCTGGCGCGCTCGGTGCCGGCGTCCGACTCGAGCAGGAGCGGATCGGGTTCGGGCGGGTCGCGCAGGCCATCGAGGGCGTCGTCGCGCGCGACTGACCTTGCGTGACGGGCCGGGCGGAGCTCACCTCGTCGCGCGCAGGAGGTCCGCCGCGTCTCTCGGGGCACGTCCACCGCCACCGATTCGCCGGACGCGTCAGTTCCGGTTCAGCCCCTTCGCCGGGAAGGTCGGGTCGGCGATCTCCTTCCGGAGCGCGAGCACCCGCTTGTCGCGCTTGTCCGCCCGCTGCACCCATGCCCGGGTACCCGCGCCCCAGTCGACGACGAGGCGTCCGCGGAAGCCGTCGAAGCGCTCGACCCGCTCGCTCCGGAAGGCGAGCGCGCGGGCGCCGGGTGGCCGGCCGGTGAGACGCTCGAGCGGCGGCGGCGGCCGAGGCTCGAACCGCTCCCACAGCCCGACGAAGACGGTCTCCTTCGAGAGCGGATCGACGACGAAGCCCGCCAGGTAACGGGCGGCGCGGAGGTAACCCATCACCCGAGGTCCCTGGATCTCCTGGAACTCCTCGAAGACGGGATCGCCGCCGACGCCGAGGTCGAACAGCTTGCGCCGGATCCGCGGGTCGTGGGTCTGGTGACGGAGGAGCCGGACTTCGCGCGGCTCCACGCCTCGCAGCTGGAGCACCTGGTTGAACGTGAGGAGCGCCTCGTTTGCCATGGCCAGAGGCTACCAGCGCCCTCGTGCCGAGAACGACGTGTGCCGCCCGCTCACGCGGCGGTATTCTCCGGCGGTCTCGAAAGCGACCGATCGGTGGACCCATGGCGAATGTCACCCAGGCGCGGAACGGCGAGTTCCTCGGCGGCGTGCTCCGGATCCTGACGAAGGAGCCGCAGGGCCTCCAGGCGAAGAACGTGCTCGAGCGGATGGTCAACGTCGTCCCGCCGAACGAGTACGAGCAGAGCTTCTACGGCGAAGGCGCGCTCAAGGCCCGGCGGTACGAGAAGCTGATCCGCTTCGCGACCGTCCACGCCGTCAAGGCGGGCTGGCTCCAGAAGAACAAGGGTGTCTGGACGATCACGAGCGAGGGCAAGGCCGCGCTCGAGAAACACGTCGACCCTGCGAGCCTCTACCGCGCCGCGACGCGCCTCTACAACGAGTGGTCCAAGTCCCAGCCCGAGCCGGACGAGCCCGAGAACGCAGCCGTCGTCGAGCCCGACGAGAAGGACGCCGCTCAGGCCTTCGAAGAAGCCGAGGAGCAGGCGTGGGCCGAGGTCCAGCAGTACATCCAGGGCGTCAACCCTTACGCCTTCCAGGACATGGTGGCCGGGTTGCTCAAGGCGATGGGCTACCACGTGGCGTGGGTGAGCCCTACCGGCAAGGACGGCGGCGTCGACATCATCGCGTGGAGCGATCCCCTCGGGACGCGACCGCCGCGGATCAAGGTGCAGGTGAAGCGGCGGAAGGACCCGATGAACGTCGAGAACCTGCGCGCCTTCATGTCTTTGCTGGGAGGCGACGACGTCGGCCTCTTCGTGTCCTCGGGCGGGTTCACGAAGGACGCGCACGAGCTGGCCCGGTCGCAGGAGTCGCGCAAGATCACGCTCATCGACCTCGAGCGCTTCTTCGACCTGTGGGTCGAGTTCTACGGAAAGCTCGAGGAACCGGCGCGACAGCAGTTCCCGCTGCGGGCGATCTGGTTTCTCGCTCCGGAGACTTGAGCGGCGGCCACTGCGATGCGTCGCGAACGCCACAGTCGTCGGTGCTGGGGAGGACGTCCGGGTTGCGGAAGCACCGGCCGAGCTCCACGTCGTGATCGACCACGCGACGCTCGGAGCGGCGCTTCGCGGCCCCCGACGCTCCGGATCGGGACGGCCGGTGGGCGCTTGGCCCGGCTCGGAGCGGCACGCTACATTCGCGTCGGGGGCTATCTCGTGAAGCGCGTCGGACGACTCTTCGAGCAGCGCAGGGCGGAGAAAGCATCGTCCCGGCGCGACGACGAGCGCGCGATCGCCTCGGGTCGCAAGTCGGCCCCGCAGGTCGGGCACGAGAACGCCACCTTCGCGAAGCTGAAGGTGCGGGTCGTCCGTGACCCGTCGAAGCGGATCTAGCCCCGCCCGCTGAACTACCAGGCCTTGCGGCGGCTGGTGCCCGGCTCGACCCCGTTGCGGCTTCGATCGTCCTCGTCGGCGGGGCAAGACTTCGCGATCTGCAGTGCGACGTCGGGCCGTGCACGCGGCGAAGCTCGCGCACCGTGACCAGAGCCGCGCGCCGTGGTCGAGCTCCCGACGGTGAGCCCGACCCGCCTTCGGCGCGCGGTCTACCCGGCCGCGAGCGATACCTTCGCGGCGAACGCGGGCCCGAGCCACGCCCGAACCAGCTCCACCAGCGGCCCACGCCCCGTGACCTGCCCCGGCCCGAGGAACACCACGTCGTCTCCCGCCCGCGGCGCCGCGCGCGGCTCGACCGGCGTCACCAGCGCCACCTTCGCGCACGCCGCCCCGCCCGCGTCCGCCACGTACCCGAGCATCTTCAGGTGCGACTCCGCCAGATACGACGACGCCTCGGAGAGCTTCGCGTCGAAGTACAGGGCGCGCCGCTGGCCGCCGGAGACCGCGACGACCCGCACGTCCGGCCGCACCAGCGAGTCCTGCCCGAAGTAGTGCCCCATCACCTCCGCGTGCCGACCGGGCTCCGCCGCGAGGTCGTAGAACACCTCCACCCGCGCCTCCGCCCCGCCCCACACCACCGTCTCCTCACGCCCGTGCTCGATGAGGAAATCGCGCCGCGGCATGCCCGCCAGCGCAACGTCGAGCGCCTCGATCACCCCGAGCAGCACGAACAGCTCGAACCGCCGCTCCGCGTCGAGCGGCACCAGCGCGAACCGCTCCACCGTCCGCGCCAGCGCCTCGTGCTCCGGCACCGGCAGCAGCGCGTCGTACGCGCCCAGCACCCGCGCCACCGCCCGGACCTCCTCGTCGCGGCTCTGGGCGCAGAGCGTCCGCGCCCACGGCTCGGGTCGCGCCACGGGAAGGTCCCGCAGCGCCGCCGACGCGAGCAGCCGCCGCACCGCGGCGTCGATCCGCGGGAGCCGGCTCGTCCACCCGGTCTCCGCCGCCTCGAGCCCCACGTCGCCGGCCGCCGCCCCGATCCGGTCGAGCAGCCACCGGATCGCGAGCAGCTCCGGCGTCTCGTACGTCCGCCGGGGCCGCGACGTCGCCAGCCAGCTCGGGTCTCGGGTGCGGAGCCGCAGCTCGATCGTGTGCGCCCAGTCGATCCTCCCTCGCCCGACGCCGCGGCGCTCCTCGGCGATCCGCTCGGTCCGCGGCAGCGCCCGCGCAACCCACCGCGGCAGCAGCTCCTCGACGAGCTCGAGGACGCCGTGCGCAGGGTCGAGCAGGAAACCGAGGGCCGCGAGGCGCGGCGTCGCGCCCTCGGTGCCGAGGAGCCGCCGCAGCGCCCCGTCGACGGCCGCCCTCGGGCGGCTCGCGCCATCGGCGTGGCGGAGCACGAAGCCCGGGAACCGCCCGGCGAGCCAGGCCTCCCAGCCCTCAGCCATGGAACTTCACGTGGGGGTAGAGGTCGCGGAAGGCGCGGCGGACGGCGGCCCGGGTCTCGACGTCGTCGAACAGCCTGCCGAGGCACGCGTCCGCCTCGACCGCCCGGGCGTCGCCGAGGCCGTCGAGCTGCGGCACCACCAGGAGCTCCACGCCCTCGCCCACGCCCTGTGCCGGCGTGGTGCGGCGTGCGGCGGCGTAGCGGACGACGTCGAGCAGCATCGAGGGACCGAGCCGCACGAACGCCCCGAGGCCCTCCCGCGAGAACGCCTTCGCGGCCAGCTCCCCCGTCCCGGCCAGCGCCCCGGCCTCGTTCTCGGCGTGCAAGGCGAGCTTGCGGAGCTCCGCGTCCTCGAGCCCGGGCACCTCGATCACCGCGAACCGCCGCAAGAAGGCGAAGGAGAGCCGGAACAGGCTGCTCTTGTCCCGCACGTTCATGGTCGCGATCAGGCGGAACCAGGGGCCGAACCGGTAGGGCGACTCCTCCGGCCCGATCGCGACCGGCACCTCCTCGCCGTCGAGCTCGCGCGTGTACGCGGTCTCGGCGCGGCCGCCGGCGAGCACGGTGAAGAGCTCGCCGAAGCACTTGTCGACGTCGGCGCGGTTCACCTCGTCGAGGACCAGCCAGCGCCGCTCCTTGAGGGCGCGGGTGAAGACGCCCTCGCGGAACGCGAGCGGGCCGTTCGCGCGCTGGGTCCAGCCGCCGATGGTGTCGTAGGTGGTCCAGTCGGCGGAGGCCGTGGCGACGAGCGGCTCCTCGCGCATCCGGCGGACGTCGTCCTCCTCCAGCTGCAGCGTCTTGGCCAGCGGGTCGTCGAGCAGGACGGCGAGGACGTCCTCCGGGTGCTCGTGGGAGGCGGAG
>CAZDGH010000010.1:0-33922 GCA_964504805.1 uncultured Myxococcales bacterium
CCCGCGCCCTCGACGCGCTCGGGCGGCCGGAGGCGCTCGGCGCGTTCGCGGCCGCCGACGCGAAGCTCCGCGAGGACGCCGAGGGCGTGCTCGCGCGGGCGTCGTCGCTGCTCGCCGCCGGGAGGACCGACGACGCCGCCGAGCTGCTGCTCGCGGTGCGGCGCCACCTGCCCGATCACGGCCGGGCGCTGCGGCTGCTCGCGGCGGCGCGCTGCCGGCGAGGCGATCGCGACGGCGAGCGCGAGGCGCTGCGCGAGGCGATCGTCGCTTCGCACGGCGATCCGCTGATCGCCGCCTGGCTCGCGGCGCGGCTCGAGGAGAGCGGCGCGCACGAGGACGCGGCGGCGGTCCGCGCGGCGGCCGGCGCCGGCGTGGACCCCTCCTGGGAGGAGGCGGTGCAAGAGGTGGAGGACGGCTTGCCGTCGTGCTTCGGCGGATGAAACGAACGTGTTTTCGACACCTTACGCGGCGGCCGGGGCGAGCGTCCCCATCCTCCCGGTGACCGATGTTGCCTCCTCCGGGCCTCCCGTACTCTCCAGCACGTCACGAGGGCGGTGGGCGGCGGGCGGGTCGGACGGCGGGTGGTCCTCCCGGTGACGGATGGCGAAGCAGGAAGCACCGAGCGAGACTACCCAGCGACGGTTCGAGCAGCACCAAACCTCACGGACGAACGGAGAGACCCCATGCGGAAGATGCAGAAGATGATGCGCAAGCAGGACGGCCAGGGCATGACCGAGTACATCATCATCGTCGCCCTCATCGCGATCGCCGCGATCGGCGTCGTGACCGTCTTCGGCGACAACATCCGCAAGATCTTCGGCACCTCGGCCAACGCCCTCAACGGCCAGACCGCCGCCACCACCGGCACCCAGGGCGCCGGCATGACCGCCGACAAGCGCAACATCACCAACTTCGGCGAGTTCACCACCGGCACCGGCGGCTGAGCCGTCGCTCGCTTCTCGTAGCGCACCGGAGCCCCGACCCGCAGGTCGGGGCTTCGGCGTTCCTGGCCCCGTAGGCCCCGCGGGTCGCGCTTGCGACCGCGGGACCGCGACTCCTACAATCCGCGCTTCCGCGCCCCCCGGCGCCCTGAGGGAGCCCGATGCGTCTCCTCCGCAGCCTCGCCGTCCTCGCCGCGCTCGCCGCCGCCTTCCCGGCCGCCGCCGACGAGGAGATCCGGATCGCGATCGTCGACTTCGCGAACCGCGGCGCCGACGACCTCCTGGTCAAGGAGAGCAACGCCCGCGTCAACGCCGAGCTGCACAAGCTCGGCGTCTTCAAGGTCACCTCGAAGGACGACCTCCGGGCGATGATCTCCCACGAGAAGGAGAAGACGCTGCTCGGCTGCGAGGAGGCGTCCTGCCTCGCCGAGATCGGCGGCGCCCTCGGCGTCGACTACCTCGTCACCGGGACCGTCACCAAGATCGAGACCAAGCACTCGATCGACCTCCGGCTCGTGAACATCAAGAAGGCCACGGTCGAGAACGTGGTCCGCGAGGAGGTCACCGGCGGCCAGGCCGCGGTGATCGACAAGGCGGGCGACGCGGCGATCGCCCTCGTCTCGAAGATGTTCGCCTCGCGGCAGGGCTACCTGGTGCTCGTCTGCGACGAGCCGGGCGCGACCGTGAAGATCGACGGCACCGAGTGGACCTCGACCCCGGTCCGCGGCCGCCTCACCCTGCCCTTCGGCCCGCACGTGGTCGAGGTCTCGAAGAAGGGCTTCCTCTCCTGGCGCGAGCGGGTCTCGATCCAGCCGAAGCAGGCGATCGAGCGCGAGGTGCCGCTCGTCCCCTCGCCCGACTTCATCGCCGACTACGAGTCGACCAACTCGAAGTACCGCCTCGGCGCCTGGATCTCGACCGTCGTCGCCGTCGGCGGCGTCGGCGGCGCGACCTTCTTCCGCGTGCAGGCCGACAGCTCGTACGGCGAGTTCCAGGACCGCAAGAGCGCGCTCGAGGCGAACCCCGCGGACACGGCCGTGCGCGGCGAGGCGGAGGGCTTCAAGGCCGACGTCGAGAGCTTCGACCGGCTCACCCTGATCTCGGGCGGCGTCGCCCTCGTCTCGGCGGGCCTGGCGACGTTCTTCTGGATCGCCGGGGACGATCCCGACAAGTACGAGCGTTACCGTGAGGTCGCGGGGCCGGGCGGCTCGACGGCGACCGCGGGCGGCGAGCCGGCGACCGGGCCGGCCGAGGCCCGGTCGCCCGTCGGCTTCGACCCGACGCGCCTCGCTTTCACCTTCTGATCCGCGCCGGCCGGGGCCCCACGCCCCGTCGCGCCGGACGCGGGACGCGAGATGCCGGACAAGGTCCTCGTCGTCGACGACGACGAGCAGCTCTGCGAGACGCTGAAGAGCCTCCTCGAGCTCCCGCTCGGCGACTTCGAGCCGTTCGAGGTCGAGGTGGCGCACACCGCGGCCGAGGCGCGGCAGGCGGTCGCGCGCATGCGGCCGGTGCTCGTGCTCTGCGACATGCGGCTGCCCGACGGCGACGGGATCAGCCTGCTGCCGGAGCTGAAGGCGCTCGCCGGCGACGCGCCGGTGGTGATCATGACCGGCTACAGCGACATGGCGACGACGATCCGCGCCATGAAGATCGGCGCCTTCGACTACCTGCACAAGCCGTTCGACATCCACGAGGTCGAGGCCGTCGCCCTGCGCGCGCTCGATCTGCGGCGGCAGTCCACGAGGAGCTCGGTGCTCACCGTGGAGCCGGTGGCGCAGCCGCGGCTCGGCGACCTCGTCGGCCGCTCGCCGCAGATGAAGGAGATCGTCAAGCAGATCGGCCAGATCGCGGCGTCGAAGGCGACGGTGCTGATCACCGGCGAGTCGGGCACCGGCAAGGAGCTGGTGGCGCAGGTGATCCACGCCTACTCGTCGGAGTCGCCGCTGCCGTTCGTCGGCATCAACTGCTCGGCGCTCGTCGACACGCTGCTCGAGAGCGAGCTCTTCGGCCACGAGAAGGGCGCGTTCACCGGCGCCGGGCAGGCGAAGCCCGGCAAGTTCGAGGTCGCCGAGGAGGGCACGATCTTCCTCGACGAGATCGCGGAGATGAGCTTGCCGCTCCAGGCGAAGCTGCTCCGCGTCCTGCAGGAGCGCGAGTTCGAGCGCGTCGGCGGCGTGAAGAAGCTCCCGCTCCGCGCGCGGATCATCGCCGCGACGAACCGCGAGCTGGAGGCCGAGGTCGAGGCGAAGCGCTTCCGCGAGGACCTCTACCAGCGCCTCAAGGTGGTGACGCTCGAGCTGCCGCCGCTCCGGCACCGGCCCCAGGACATCCCGATCCTCGTCGAGCACCTCCTCGGCCGCATCGCCGGGCGCATCGGCAAGCGGGTGAACCGGGTCCCGGACGAGGTGATGCGGCACCTGCAGGCGCTCCCGTGGATCGGCAACGTCCGCGAGCTCGAGAACGCGCTCACCCGGGCGGTGATCCTCGCGCCCGGCGATCTGCTGCTGAAGGAGCACCTGCCCGAGCTGCCCACCGTCGAGGCGCCGCCGGTGGGCGCGCCCCGTCCGGAGCGTCCGCTCACCCTCGCCGAGGCCGAGGAGCGGGCGATCCTCCACGCGCTCGAGGTCGCCGCCGGCCACAAGGGGCGCGTCTGCGAGCTCCTCGGGATCAGCCGTCCGACCCTCGAACGGAAGCTGCGCAAGCACGGGATTGCATGGACCGTTGCAGGCACCGAGCACGGCCCCGACGAGGGCACCTTGCCGCTCGGGGGGCCCGCCCCGCCACCCGAATCGTCTGGCGGGCCGCGCCGTTAGCCCCCATCGGCGGCCCCCGAGCGGCCGGTCCGCCGGATGGACGCCGATGTCGACCGTCGAACACCGTTGAACGATCCGTCGAATCGTTCAATCATGTCGTTCAATTCTGTCGGCTGTTGGACGTAAGGGTCGTCCACAGCGCGGCAGAGCCCCAAAGATAACAGTTGCTTGCGCGCCCGGCAGGCGCGCCCCGCGCTGGCACGCCTCTTGGAGTACGCCCCGGCATACGCACGACCACGGGCCGGACCCACCGGCCCCCGAGTCCCGGGCGAGAGCCCGAGGGAGCGAGCCCATGAACAAGATCCCGCACCTGGCAACCCCCGCCGCCGCGGCGCCGACGAACCGCGCCGTCGCGGTCGCGACGCCGGCGCCGGAAGCCGACTTCCGCGGCTACTTCAAGGTCGAGACCTACCCGCACAACTCGGCCATCTACCGGCCCGGCGATCCCGCGGACAAGGTCTACCTGCTGAAGAGCGGCCGCGTCCGCCTCATCCGCGTCGGCAAGGGCTCGTCGCGGTCGGTCCTCGCGATCCTGCGTCCCGGCGATCTCTTCGGCGAGATGCTCCGCCCCGAAGGCGCCGCCGCCGAGGAGCTCGCGGTCTCCGCCGGCGAGGCCGAGGTGTGGAGCATCGACGGCCGCGTCTTCCAGCAGCTGCTGCAGAGCCGCCCGCAGCTCGCGGTCGACGTGGTCCGCGCGCTCAACGACAAGATCCGCATCATGCGCCGCCGGCTCCTCGGCCTGACCTTCAAGGAGGTCCCGGCGCGCCTCGCGGAGACGCTGGTGCAGCTCTCCGAGACCCATGGCGAGCGCTGCCCGCACGGCGGCGAGTTCGACCTCAAGGGCATCACCCAGCAGGACCTCGCCGACCTCGTCGGCGCGAGCCGCTCCTTCGTCTCGACGCTCATCAACGAGATGAAGCGCGACGGCCACCTCGGCAACGTCGGCCGCGTGCTCTGCGTGAAGAACACGAAGGCGCTGCGGAAGCTGGCGTCGAAGGAAGGCTAGAGACAGGCTCCAGGCTCCAGGCTTCAGGCTCCAGACGGCAACGGCCCGGATCCCGTGCGGATCCGGGCCGTCGCGTTCCTGCCGCGCGCTGCCGGTTCTTGCTGGAGCCCGGAGCCTGGAGCCCGGAGCCTGCCTCTACGGCACTGCGATCGCGCCGTCGAAGTCGCGGAACAGCAGCACGCCCTTGTCGGCGGTGCGGCCCTCCTCGTAGGCGATGCAGCGGCGCATGGCGATCACCGCGATCTCGAGCTGCTCGCGGCTCGGCTCCTGGGTGGTGATCCGCTGCATCCAGAGGCCCGGCGCGGTGAGGAACCGGAGGAGCGGGTTCTTCGGGAAGCGCGCCGAGAGGCGCTGGAACTCGAAGGAGAGCCCGGCGACCGGGAACATCAGCGGCAGCTTCACCAGCATGACGAGCAGCGTGTTCACGAGCTCGTTCGGGTGGAGCCGCGGCACGAACGGCAGCACCGCCGCGAAGACGAACACCGAGATGCCGAGGACGATGATGAGGAAGCTCGTGCCGCAGCGCGGGTGGAGGGTCGTCTGCGCGGCCGCGTCGTCCACCGAGAGCGCGGTGCCCTTCTCGTAGGCCCAGATCGTCTTGTGCTCGGCCCCGTGGTACTGGAACAGCCGCTTGGTGAGCTTCGACCGGGCCATCAGCCCGAGGTACGCCACGAAGATCGCCGCCTTGATCACGCCGTCGATGGCGTGGAACGCGAACATCGTGGTGTCGAGCTGGACGTCGGCGAGCTTGCCGATGCCGAACGTGACCAGGTGCGGCACGCCCTTGAAGAGCAGGAACGCGAAGGCGAGGGAGAGGAGCAGCGTGAAGGTCAGCTCGACCTTGCTCGGCGCCTCGACCTTCTTGCCGTCCTTCTCCTCCTCCGGGACCCCGTGCTCGGCGGAGAAGCCGAGCGCGACGTAGCCGTTCCAGAGGCTCTCGAGCAGGACGACGGCGCCGCGGAGGAGCGGCAGCCGGAACAGCGCGAACCGGGTGAAGAGGTTGTCCCACGGCTGCGCGCGGACGGCGACGCCGCCGTCCGGCTTGCGCACGGCGACGACGAAGCTCGAGGGCGAGCGCATCATCACGCCCTCGATCACCGCCTGGCCGCCGATGTAGGGCTTCGCCACGTCCGCGAGGAGGAGAGGCAGCAGCCTCTTCAGGCGGCCGAGCGCGCGCCCGGCCGCCGACCTCGCGACGGGACCGCTCACTTCTCGGCCTTGGCCTCGGCCTTCTTGTCCTCGGCCTTCTTCGCCGGAGCGGCGGCGGGGGTCTTCGAGTAGCGGTTGCGGAACTTCTCGATCCGGCCCTGGGTGTCGATCAGCTTCTGCGTGCCGGTGAAGAACGGGTGGCAGGCCGAGCAGACCTCGACGTGGAAGTCGCCGCGGGTCGAGCGGGTCTCGAGCTCGTTGCCGCAGGCGCAGACGATCGAGGCCTTCGGGTACTCGGGGTGGATGCCTTCGCGCATGGTGCTTCTCCGCCCACGCTTGCACGGGCCGGAAGTGGCCCGTGGACCGGTGGGAAACCGGGTGCTTATGCCGGCGAGGCGCCCGGAAGTCAAACCCGGGGCCGGTCGCAGGTCGCCTAACGGACCATGGAGTCGAGGAATTCCCGGTTCGACTTCGTCCCGCGCAGCTTCGAGAGCAGGAACTCCATGGCGTCGATGGTGGACAGCGGGTGCAGGAGCTGCCGCAGGATCCAGACGCGGTTGAGCACGATCGGCTCGAGGAGCAGCTCCTCCTTGCGGGTGCCCGACTTGTTGATGTCGAGGCACGGGAAGATGCGCTTCTCCATCAGCTTGCGGTCGAGGACGATCTCGGAGTTACCGGTGCCCTTGAACTCCTCGAAGATCACCTCGTCCATGCGCGAGCCGGTGTCGACGAGCGCGGTGCCGATGATGGTGAGCGAGCCGCCCTCCTCGATGTTGCGCGCGGCGCCGAAGAAGCGCTTCGGCTTGTGCAGCGCGTTCGAGTCGACGCCGCCGGAGAGGATCTTGCCGGAGGGCGGGACCACCGAGTTGTAGGCGCGCGCGAGGCGGGTGATCGAGTCGAGCAGGATCACCACGTCCTTGCCGTTCTCGGTGAGGCGCTTCGCCTTCTCGATCACCATCTCGGCCACGGCCACGTGACGCGTCGCGGGCTCGTCGAAGGTCGAGGAGATCACCTCGCCCTTCACGCTCCGCTCCATGTCGGTGACCTCCTCGGGCCGCTCGTCGATGAGCAGCACGATGAGGACGACCTCGGGGTGGTTGGCGGTGATCGAGTGGGCGATGTTCTGCAGCAGCACCGTCTTGCCGGCACGCGGCGGCGCGACGATCAGGCAGCGCTGGCCCTTCCCGATCGGGTTCACGAGGTCGATGATCCGCGTCGTCATCTCGTTCGAGTCGTGCTCGAGGACGAGGCGCTTGTTCGGGTAGAGCGGCGTGAGGTTGTCGAAGAGCTGCTTCTGCGCGTGCTCGTCGGGCTCCTGGTAGTTGATCGACTCGACCTTGAGCAGCGCGAAGTACCGCTCGCCCTCCTTCGGCTGGCGCACCTGGCCGCGGAGCGTGTCGCCGGTGCGGAGGTTGAAGCGCCGGATCTGCGACGGCGAGACGTAGATGTCGTCGGGGCCGGGCAGGTACGAGAAGTCCGGCGAGCGGAGGAAGCCGAAGCCGTCGGGCAGCACCTCGAGGGTGCCTTCGCCGTAGACGTGGCCCTCCTTCACCGCCTTCGCCTGCAGGATCTCGAAGATGAGGTCCTGCTTGCGCATGCCGCCCGGCGCCTCGACGCCGAGGTCCTGCGCCATCCGCGCGAGCTGCGCGGTCTTGAGGCGCTTGAGCTCGGAGAGGTTCACCACGACGTCGGCGGCGCCCTCCTCGGCGGCGCTCTCCTCCGCGGGCGCGGCGGCCTCGTCGGCGCCCTCGTCCTCGGCCTCGGCGTCGGCGCCCTCGGCCTCGGCGCCCTCCTCGAGCTCGTCCTCCTCGACGTCGCGCGCGGGCTCGGCGACCGGCTCCGGCGCGCCCCTCCCGCGCACCTTGCGCTTCGGGGCCTCCGCCTCCGCCACCTCGGCCTTCTTGCGGCGCTTCGGGGCGCCGTCGTCCTTCTCGGCCTTGGCGGCCGCGGCGCGGCCACGGCCGCGGGGGGTACGGGTGTCGGAACGCTCGCTCACGGGGGTCTCGGGTCGGTGGTGGGATGCGAGGCTGCGCGGAGGACGGGGAGGTCCTCGCGGAACGCGGCCCGGTGGGGACGGCGAGGGACCGGCGCGACGTGCGCACGCGGCCCCAGGAAACGCGAAAAGGACTGGAACGGCGGGAAGCTAGCGGCGCCCCCCGGCCCTGTCAAGCCGCGCCCGCACGGCCGTCCCCGCGCCGGATGGGCGGCTCGTGTAGGCTGCCGCGCCCATGGCCGCCACCGCTGCCGCGAAGCGCCGGATCGAGTCCCTGCGCAAGGAGCTCCGGGCGCACGATCACGCCTACTACGTCCTCGATAGGCCGGTCGTCTCCGACGCGACGTACGACGCGCTCTACCGCGAGCTGGTCGAGCTCGAGGCCGCGCACCCCGAGCTGGTCACGCCCGACTCGCCGACGCAGCGCGTGGGCGGCGCGCCGGCGGAGGGCTTCCGGCCGGTGAAGCACCGGCGGCCGATGCTCTCGCTCGGCAACGTCTTCACCGAGGAGGAGCTCCGCGACTTCGAGGCGCGCCTCGACTCGATGGTCGAGCGCGAGAACCGCGACCGCGCGTCGGAGAACGAGGAGCTCGCGCGGCAGGGCCGCGAGCCCCGGCCGCTGCTCCCGTGGAAGGCGCCGTACGACTTCCACTGCGAGCCGAAGCTCGACGGCCTCGCGGTCGAGCTGGTCTACGAGGGCCGCACGCTCGTCGTCGGCTCGACCCGCGGCGACGGCACCGTCGGCGAGGACGTCACCCCGAACCTCCGCACCCTGCGCTCGGTGCCGCTCGCGCTCCCCGACGACGCGCCCGAGCTGCTCGAGGTGCGCGGCGAGGTGCTGATGCTCAAGGAGCGCTTCGCCGAGCTGAACCGGCGGCAGGAGGAGTCGGGCGAGGAGCCCTACGCGAACCCGCGCAACGCCGCCGCGGGCAGCCTGCGGCAGCTCGACCCGAAGATCACCGCCCGACGCGCCCTCACCTTCTTCGCCTACGAGCTCGGCGAGGCGTCGGAGCCGTTCCCGTCGCACGCCGAGAAGCTGGCGAAGCTCGGCGCCTGGGGCTTCCGCACCTCGCCCGGCGCCGAGCCGCGCCGGGGCTCGGGCGGCGTGCTCGGCTACTACGCGGCGGTGCGCGAGCGGCGCGCCGCCCTGCCGTTCGAGATCGACGGGATCGTGGTGAAGCTCGAGAGCGAGGAGCAGCGGCGCTTCTTCGGGCAGGTGTCGCGGAGCCCGCGCTGGGCCACGGCCTTCAAGTTCCCGCCCGAGGAGGCCGCCACCACCGTCGAGGCGATCGAGGTGCAGGTCGGCCGCACCGGGATCCTCACGCCGGTGGCGCGGCTCGTCCCCGTACGCGTCGGCGGCGTGACGGTGGCGAACGCGACGCTCCACAACGAGGACCAGATCCGGAGGAAGGACGTCCGGATCGGCGACCGGGTGATCGTCCGGCGCGCCGGCGACGTGATCCCCGAGGTGGTCCGCGTGCTCGACGACGCCCGCACCGGCGCCGAGACGCCGTTCGAGTTCCCGCGGGCGTGCCCCGCCTGCGGCGCCGTCACGGTGCGGGTCGAGGGCGAGGCGGCGTGGCGCTGCCCGAACGCCTCCTGCCCCGCGCAGCTCCTCGGCCGGCTCCTCCACTTCGCCTCCCGCGGCGCGATGGACATCGAGGGCCTCGGCGAGGAGCTCGCGAAGCAGCTCGTCGACAAGGGCCTGGTGAAGGACCTCGCCGGGATCTACGAGGTGTCGGAGGAGACGCTCGCCGGCCTCGACCGCGTGGTCGGCGACAAGACCTACCAGCTCGGGCCGAAGGTGGCGGCGAACCTCGTCGCCGCCCGCGAGCGCTCGAAGCACGTGCCGCTCCGGCGCTTCTACGCGGCGCTCGGGATCCCTCGCATCCACGAGTCGTACGGCGCGCTCCTCGCGAAGCGCTTCCCCGAGCCGCTCGCGCTCTCGCGGGCCACGGCGGCGGAGCTCGCCACCCTCGAGGGGTTCGGCGAGAAGCGCTCCGAGGCGGTGCTGGCGTTCTTCTCCGATCCGGCGAACGTGCGGCTCCTCGAGCGCCTCGCCGCCGCAGGCGTCTCGCCCGAGCCGGAGGAGGCGCCGGCCGACGCGTCGCTCGCGGGCGAGACGGTGGTGCTCACCGGCGAGCTCACGTCGCTGACGCGGCAGGAGGCCGCCGCGGAGGTCGAGCGCCGCGGCGGCAAGGTGACCGACTCGGTGTCGAAGAAGACCACGCTCGTGGTCGCCGGCCCCGGCGCCGGCTCGAAGCTCAAGAAGGCGCAGGACCTCGGCGTGAAGGTCCTCGACGAGGCCGGGTTCCTCGCGCTCCTCGGGAGGGCGCCGTGAGCGTCCGGCTCCACATCCTGGTCTCCGGCCGCGTGCAGGGCGTCGCCTACCGCGCGAGCACGCAGGCGGAGGCCCGCCGCCTCCACCTCACCGGCTGGGTGAGGAACCTCGACGACGGCCGGGTCGAGGCGGTGGTCGAGGGGCCGCGCAAGGCCGTCGAGTCGCTCCTGGTGTGGTGCCGGCGCGGACCGCCGGCGGCCCGGGTCGAGCACGTCGACGCCGTCGAGCAGCCCGCCACCGGGGAGTTCGCCTCGTTCGAGGTGCGGAGGTAGAGGCCGTTCCGGGTTACAACGAGCGGATGCCCAAGGACTTCCGCCCCGTCGACGTCGACCGCCTCGTCCTCGCGTCGGAGAAGCCCAGCCGCTACGTCGGCGGCGAGGTCAACTCGATCGTCAAGGACCTCCGGGCCGCCGAGGCCACCTGGGTGCTCGCCTTCCCCGACACCTACGAGGTCGGGATGTCGAACCTCGGCTTCCGCGTGCTGTACCACGTGCTGAACCGCAGGCCGGAGGCGGCGGCCGAGCGCTGCTTCATGCCGTGGGGCGACATGGCGGCGGCGCTCCGCCGCACCGGCACCCCGCTGTTCACGCTGGAGAGCCGGGCGCCGGTGCGCTCCTTCGACGTCCTCGGCTTCACCCTCCAGTTCGAGCTCGCCGCCACCTCGGTGCTGGCGATGCTCGAGCTCGCCGGCATCCCGCTCCTCGCCGAGGACCGCACCCTCGACGACCCGCTGGTGATCGGCGGCGGTCCCTGCGCCCACGCGCCGGAGCCGATGGCGCCGTTCTTCGACGCCTTCGTCGTCGGCGAGGGCGAGGAGGTGGTGCACGAGATCACCGACCTGGTGCGCGCCTTCAAGGGCTCGGGCGGGACCCGCCGCGAGCTGCTCTGGGAGCTGGCCGAGCTCCGCGGCGTCTACGTGCCGTCGCTGTTCGAGTTCGAGTTCGAGCGCGGCGGCCCGATCCGCGCCATCGTCCCGAAGAAGCCCGGGTACGCGCGGGTCCGCCGCCGGGTGGTGCCGGACCTGAACGCCGCGCCGTTCCCGGACCACCCGGTGCTGCCGTTCATGCACACGGTGCACGACCGGCTCCCGATCGAGATCCAGCGCGGCTGCACCCGCGGCTGCCGCTTCTGCCAGGTGGGCATGCTCACCCGCCCCACGCGGCAGCGCGATCCCCACGAGGTGCGGCGCCTCGCCGAGGTCGGCCTCGCCTCCACCGGCTACGAGGAGGTGAGCTTCCTCTCGCTCTCCGCCGGCGACTACCAGTGCCTGAACGGCATGCTCGAGGACTTCTTCGACCGCTGGGCGCCGGAGCGCGTCTCGGTCGGAATCCCTTCCCTGCGCACCGAGACGATGAACGCGCGGCTCGCGGAGCAGATCCGCCGGGTGAAGAAGGGCGGCTTCACCGTGGCGCCCGAGGCCGCGACCGAGCGGATGCGGCGGGTGATCAACAAGGGCAACGAGGAGCAGGACCTGCTCCACGCGGTGGAGACGATCTTCGGCGCCGGCTGGGACCTGGTGAAGTTCTACTTCATGATCGGCCTGCCCACGGAGCGCGACGAGGACGTCCGCGAGATCGTCCACCTCGCCAAGAAGGCGCTGGCCATCGGGCGGCGCTACTCGCAGCGGGCGGCGATCAACGTCGGCGTCTCCACCTTCGTGCCGAAGCCGTTCACGCCGTTCCAGTGGGAGCCGCACATCCCGATCGAGGAGACGCGGCGCAAGCACCAGCTCCTGCGCGAGGCGGCGCCGCGCGGCGGGCCGATCGACCTGAAGTACCACGACGCCGAGGGCTCCCGGGTCGAGGCCGCGCTCTGCCTCGGCGACAGGCGCGCGGCGACAGCGCTGCTCCACGCCTACCGGCACGGCGCCGCGCTCGACGGCTGGAGCGAGCACTTCTCGTACGACCGCTGGCTCGCGGCCTTCGCGGCGATGGAGGCGGAGCACGGCGTCTCGGTCGACTTCTTCGCGCACCGCGAGAAGGGCCGCGACGAGCTGTTCTCCTGGGACGTGATCGACGCCGAGGTCTCGCGGCCCCACCTCTGGAAGGAGCGCGAGAAGGCGCGGCGCGAGGCCAAGCTGGTCGACTGCGCGATCGCGCCGTGCACCGTCTGCGGCGCCTGCGACTACGAGGTCGCGCGCACCCGCGTCTACGATCCGCGCGACTACGTGCACGAGGACGGCCGGCCCTACGACCTGCGCCTCGCCGAGCTCACCCGGCCCGCCGAGACGCGGGCGGGCGAGGCGCCGCCCGAGGGCGTGAAGCTGCCGGTGATCGGCCCGGGGATCTCGGGCTTCCGGCCGTGGGGGGTGGCAGGGTGGGCGGCGCCCGCCGCGGCGGCCGCGCGGGCCGCCGGCGCGGACGCGGAGGCGGCGGAGGCGCCGGCGCCGCCGCCCCGGGCGCCCGCGGCGCCGCGGTACCACGTGCGGATCCGCTACGCGAAGACGGGCCGGGCGGTGGCGGTGAGCCACCTCGAGACGATGACGGTGATGGCCCGGGCGCTCCGCCGCGCCCAGGTCCAGGTGGCGTTCTCCGAGGGGTTCAACCCGAAGCCGCGGCTCTCCTTCGGGCCGGCGCTGCCGGTCGGGGCCGAGAGCCGCGCGGAGTACTTCGACGCCGAGGTGCTCGAGGCGCCGGACGTGGAGGCGATCGCGGCGCGGCTCGGGGCGACGCTGCCGCCGGGGTTCACCCTGCTCGACGCGCGGCAGATCCCCCGCGAGACCCCGTCGCTGCAGGCGTCGATCGCCGCGGTGCGGTGGCGCGCCACGCTCCCCGCGTCGCTCGCGGCGCGGCTCGCCGAGGGCGTCGCCGCGTTCCACGCCGCGGCGGAGCTGCCGATCGTCCGCGAGCGCGCCGCGCCGAAGCCGCGCAAGCGCCGTGGCAAGCGCGGCGAGCGGAGGGGGCCGATCGTCCGGACCTACGACCTGAAGCGGCTCGTCGACGAGCTCGCCGTCGAGGACGGCGCGGTCGTGTTCACGGTGCGCAACGACCCCGCCGGCTCCGCGCGGCCGGGCGAGGTCCTCGAGGCCGTCCTCGCCGGCGCGGCGGAGCACGACGTCCGGCTGGTGAAGGAGGAGGTCCGGTTCTCCTAGGCCACGGGCTCGTCCTTGCGCTCGAGCAGCCGGTCGATCGAGGCGCGGACCTGCGGCAGCACCTTCTCGCCCGACATGTAGAGCCGGAGCAGGCCGTCCCGATCGAAGACGTAGTACGCGGGCACGTACTCGTTCTGGAACAGGTCGGTGATCGCGTGGGTGTTGTCGACCGCGGTGACGTGGGGGATCCCGTGCTCCTCGTGCGTCCGCCGCACCGCCTCGACGTCGGTGTCCGACTCCTGCCGCGGCATGTGGATCGAGACGAAGCGCACGCCCTTGCCCTCGTAGGCCCTCGCCCAGTCGCAGAGGGTGGGCAGGTGCGGCTTGCAGATCCCGCAGCTCACGGCCCAGAAGTGCACCAGGGTGACGTGGCCCGCGAGCGCCTCGGGGTGGACCGGCTCGCCGGAGATCCAGTCGGTGGCGCCGGAGAGGTCGGGCATCGGGGTGCGGAGCTTGAGCGGCATCGGGTCCTCCTCGGGCGGTCAGGCCCGGTAGCGAGCGGCGGCGGCGAAGCCCACCAGCGAGCCCTCGGCCTCGTCGTGGGCCTGGCCGTAGGCGAGCAGCGCGCCGCGCCGGCCGGGGGCGGCACGGAGCGCATGGTAGACCGGAGCGGCGCCGCAGAGGCGGCGGCGATCGTCGTCCGCGAGCGCGTCGGCGAGGAAGGCGTCGGGGTCGCCGGCGACGGCGTGGCCCATGGGGCGGAGGTCCTCGGCCTGGTGGCGGCGGCGCTCCTCGGCGTCGGGCCCGCGCGGATCTCCGAACCTCACGCCCACGTGGCAGAGGTCGGCGCCGGCGACGACGCACGAGGCGCGGCCGCGGAGCGCCGCCGCGAGGGCGTCGTGGAAGCGGTCCACGACCGGCAGCTCCCGCGCCGCGCGCGGCAGCAGGCTGCAGAGCACCGGCACGATCCGGATCCGCGGGCCGAACAGGTGCCGGAGGAAGAGCGCCTGGAACTCGATCGAGTGCTCCCCCGCGTGGACGAGCTCGTCCTCGAACGCCTCGTCCTCGCCGATCGCCCCGGCGATCGCGTCCACCACCTCGACGTCCGCCTCGACGGCGCCGAGCGGCGTGTCGTAGCCCTTGCGGGTGAGCGCGAACGCGTGCGGCGGGCTCGCGTGGGCGGTGCCGAACACCACGAACGTGTCGCAGGAGGCCGCGCCGGCGCGGAGCGTGCGGTACGCCGCGCCGTAGACCGCGCGGCCGCGGGGCGGATCGACGTGCGGCGCGACGAGGAGCGAGAGCTCGCCGGGGGCCGCCGCGCCGGGCGCCTCGTCGAGGAGGCGGTCGAGGAACGCCGCGAGGGCGCGAGGCTCCGCCGGGTAGCAGCCGCCGGCGCACGCGGGCGGCCTCGCCGGCCGCGCGCGGAACCGCGCCCGCGCCCGGGCGGCGAGCGCCCGGTACCGGTCCGAGGCGAGGAAGCCGTGCGCGTCGAGCCGCGCCGCCACCTGCCGCACCAGCGCCGCGGGGACCTCGCGGCCCGAGAGGCGGCGCACCTCCGCGCGGACGCCGGCGACGTCGCGGCGGCCGTCGAGGCACGAGGCCACGAGGTACGCCTCGCCCCCGAGCGCCAGCGGGTCCGGGACGACGCCGAGGAGGTCCCGCAGGTGGAACGTGCGCCCGCCCGCGCCCTCCGAGGCGGTGACCTCGAGGGGCCGGATCGCAGGCAGCGCGTCGCGGGGAGCCATGGTCGAAGGGGTAGCGCCGCGGGCGCCGCTCCGCTCAGCCGAGCGGGATGCGCAGGCTCAGGAAGGCCTGGTCGCGGTCGAGCCGCACCTGCACCCGCTTGTCGACGAAGCTCCGCGCCACGTCCTCGAGCGCCTCGCCGGGGAGGAGCTTCAGGATCTGGTCGCGGAACTCGTGGGGATCCCAGGCCCGCTGCACCTGCTCCGGCGCCTCGACGAGCAGCTCCGCCTGCAGGGTGAGCGAGGAGGTGTCGTAGCCGGCGAGGAGGGAGAGCTTGCGGGAGAGGTGCTCGCCGGTCGTCGGCGCCGCGGCGGCCTCGGCCCCCGTGAGGAGGACCCCGCCGATCAGGAGGCACTGGAGCAGCCGCTTCGCTCGCCTCACGCGTCGACCTCCGACCCGTCGAACCTCGTCCCCTCCGAAAAGCTTTCGATGAAGAGTGTCCGTCGGCAACCCGCGGACAGGCAACCTCACACCCTCCCACCCGCTTGTGGGGAAACCCCTGCGTGTACGAGCGCTTGGGCGGGGGGCGGGCGCCTCGGCCGGAGGGCTGCCTCCCATACCCGTGGGATCCCTCGGGATTCCGCGACGCGTGCACACCCGCCGACATTGACCCACGCGCGGGCGCCCCCTATCGTCGCCCGCCCGTGCCGCCGATCGCCCGCGCCCTCGCCCTCGCCACGCTGTCCGGCGTCCTCTACTTCGTCGGCTTCGTCGGGTTCGACCAGTGGTACCTGGCGCCGGTCTGCCTCGCGCCCTTGCTGCTCGCGCTCTCGAGGCTCGAGCGGGCGAGGACGGCGCTGCTCGTCTCGTGGTGGATGGGCTTCGTCACCCACCTCGGCGGCTACTACTGGGTCGTCCACCTGCTCCAGGAGTTCGCCCACCTCGCGCTGCCGCTCGCGGTGCTCGGGTACCTGCTGCTCTGCCTCGGCCAGGGCGCGATCCTGGCGGCGTTCGGGTGGCTCGCGTTCGTGCTGGCGAAGCGCCGCGCCCTGCCGCTCGCGGTGGTGGCGCCGGTGGCGTTCGTCGCCGTGGAGTTCGCCTTCCCCCTGCTCTTCCCGAGCTACCTCGCCAACGCGCTCGCCTGGACGCCGTGGCTCACCCAGATCGCCGACCTCGGCGGCGTGCTCCTCGTCTCGCTCGTCCTCGCCTCGACGAGCGCGGCCGTCTTCGAGCTCGTCGACGCGCGGCTCTCGAAGCGGCCGGTGCGCAAGGCCGTCCCGGCGATCGCCCTCGCGCTGGTGGTCTTCGACGTCGGCTACGGCCAGGTCCGCATGGCGCAGCTCGACGAGCGCGACGCGGCGGCGGAGCAGCTCACCGTCGCCATCGTGCAGGCGAACGTCGGCGCGGCCACCAAGCACCGGAAGGCCGCCGAGGGCGTGCGCCGCTACCGCGACATGACCGACGCGGCGATGGCGCTCGACGGCATCGACCTGGTGGTGTGGCCGGAGAGCGGCCTGAACCGTACCGTGACGAGCCTCTCGCAGAACCTCACCGGCGTCGTCGCCACCGAGGTGAAGACGCCGATGATCGTCGGCGCGCTCCGGGCGCAGCGCGAGAACGGCAAGCGGAAGGTGTGGAACACCTCGCTCGCCGTCGAGCCCGGCGGCACCATCGCCGCCACCTACGACAAGACGGTGCTGCTCGCCTTCGGCGAGTACGTGCCCGGCGACACCATCTTCCCGGGCGTCTACGACCTCCTGCCGTACACGAGCCACTTCGAGCGCGGCCAGAGCGTCGCGCCGCTGCCGGTGGGCCCGTACCGCCTCTCGACCAACATCTGCTACGAGGACATCCTCCCGCGCTTCGTCCGCGACCTGATGGGGCCGATCGACGCCGAGGGCACGAGGCCCCACGCGATCGTCAACGTCACCAACGACTCCTGGTACGGGCCCGCGGAGCCGCCGATCCACCTGGCGCTGGCGACGTTCCGGACCATCGAGCACCGGCGCTGGATGATCCGCTCCACCGCCACCGGGATCAGCGCCTTCATCGACTCGTCGGGCCGCGTGCGGCAGCGGAGCGCGTTCGAGCAGGCGGAGACGCTCGTCGACGAGGTGCCGATGATCGCCGCCGGCCCGACCGTCTACGGCGTGCTCGGCGACTGGCTCGGCTGGCTCGCCCTCGCCGCGTGCGCCGCGGGGCTCCTCGTCCCGCTGCGGAAGAAGACCTAGAGCCCGCTCCAGGCGGCGCGCGCCGGCGGCTGCACCGCGAGGATGTACTCGGCGCGGCGGTTCCGGCGCTCGTCGGTCTCGTCCGGCGTCGGCACCGCCGGCTGGTCCTCGCCGAAGCCGGCGGTGAAGATCGGAATCTTCACGCCCTTCTTGCGGAAGTAGCCGGCGATGGCGCGGGCGCGGGCCAGGGAGAGCGCGCGGTTCGAGCCGGCGTCGCCGACGGTGTCGGTGTGGCCGGCGACGTAGAGCTTCACCTTCACCACCTTGCCGTAGCGCCGCACCGCGGTGTCGATCGCCTCGAGGGCGGCGTCGAGCTTCGGGGCCTCGCCGGCCTCGATGTCGGACCGTCCGCTGGCGAAGTTCACGTCCTCGTGCGGGATGGCGAGCTTCCACGGGAAGAGCTCGAGCGAGATGAAGTTGTCGTCGGCGTCGTAGCAGGTGAGCAGGATCCGGAGGACGACGTCGGCCTCGCCGTGCGTCGGCCAGGAGACGGTGAGCCAGGTGCCGGCGGGCTCGCCGGCGAAGCGCGTCCAGCCGTGGCGCTCGTCCTTGCCGTCGAAGGCGACGCGGTACTCGCACTTGCCGGCGGGGGCGGAGAGCTTCACGTCGAGCTCGCCCTTCCCGAGCCGGAGTCGCTCCTCCGGCGCCTCGATCGAGAGCGGCCGCCACACCTTCACCTCGAAGTCGAGCGGCAGCTCGCCGGTGCCGCCGTCCTGGAACGTCACGGCGAGCGAGCCCTGGAGCCGGGTGGTGCCGGGCGCGGCGTCGAGCGGGAACGAGTGGCGCTTGCCCTTCGCCAGCGGGCCCGCGGTGCGCTCGAGCTTCCTGCCGTCCGGCGCGGTGAGCGAGAGCTTCGCCGCCTTCACCGCCCGGTTCACCTTCAGCACCAGCGCGGGATCGCTCGGCTGCGGCGGCGGCTTCGAGGTGAGCTCGACCTCGACGTCGTCGGCGCGCGCGGCGGACGGGGCGAGGGCGACGGCCAGGACGGCGGCGGCCGGGAGGGCGAGGCGGAGGCGCATGGCGATCCCGTGCCAGAGCGCCGCCGGAGGCGCAAGCGGCGCCGTCCGGCAAAAAAATTCGCCGCCACGGCGGCTGCGGGGAAGTCCGCCGTGGCGACGCCGGCGCGGAGACCACCTCCGCGCCTATCACTCCGGAATAGGAAGCGCCGCCATCCCGGCTGCGGGGAAGTCCCGGGGTGGCGACGCCGGCGTGGAGACCACCTCCACGCCTTTCTTTTCGGCGCCTCGCGGGCGCCGTTCTCGAGCGGGGTATAGAGCAACCCGGGTGCCAGGCGCCCCTTCCGCGGGTAATCTACCAAGCAGTTGAATTCAGGACCATGGGACGCCTGTTTGGGGGGCATCGTTTCAGAACGATGCGCTTCAACCTGAAACGACTGTCCGAATCCAGGACGATGCCGTCCGATCCGGGGTCATCGCCAGGGCCCGCAGCGACCGGCCCTGCGCCTCCATGGCCGCACGAAGTCGAAGGAATTCGGCTCCGCCGCACGTGGTATGAAGCCGCGCCATGGCGACCTCGAAGAAGCGCCGCAAGCCCGCTCCGCGCGAGGACGGCTGGCGCAAGAAGCAGATGTCGAACCGCAAGGCGCTCGCCTGGGTGCTCGCGGTCCCCGCCGCCGGGTTCGGCCTCTACGCGGTGCTGAACCTCGACGCCGGCGGCAAGGCGGAGAGCGTCACGGCCCAGGTCGTCTCGACCTCGACCTACGACCACACGACGCCGGAGGGCACGCACCAGCACACGGCCGCGGAGATCGAGGTCGAGGGCGTGCGCACGACCCTGCAGCCCGCCGACGGCGCGGCGCCCGGCGGCACCCTGCCGGTGAAGATCACCCGCGGTCGCCTCACCGGCCGGATCTCGGTGCTCGGCCTCGACCGCCCCGAGGCGCCGCCCTCCGTCGCCTCGCCGTTCCCGCCGCCGGAGCTCTGATGCCGATCCAGGACGACCTCCTGAACCCGCGCAAGCGCAGCGGCGCCGCGGTGCCGCTCGCGCTCGCGGGCCTCGTCGCCCTCGCCGTCGGCGCGTTCTTCCTCGGGCGCGCGACGAGCGGAGGTCCGGACGCGGAGGAAGGGGCCACGGCCCCGGTCGCCGAGGCGCCGGCCCCCGCCGCCGACCCCGCCCCGCCCGCGCCGCCTGCGGCCCCGCCGCAGATCGCCGCCGCCGAGGTCCCGATGGGCGAGCCGATCCCCGGCACCCCGGGCCTCCGCCGCGCCTCGGTCTCCGTCGCGGGCTCCCTCGACCAGAGCCTCGGCGCCGTCGTCGGCCCCGAGGTCGGCCCGCCGCTCACCCAGGTCTCGACGCGGCTGCTGGTGTGGTGGCTCGACATCTCCCGGGACGTCCGGCCCGGCGACGAGCTCGACGTGCTCTACGAGCTCCCCGCGGGCAAGGAGCCCGTCGTCCACGCGCTCCGCTTCGAGTCCGGCAAGCTCGGCCGCGAGGTGCGCGCCTACCGCTTCCAGCCGCCCGACGCGCCCTTCGCGCGTTACTACGACGAGACCGGCCGGGAGGTGGAGGAGCGCCTCGAGGACTCGCCGATCGAGTCGTACGAGCAGGTCACCTCGCTGCTCCGCGACGGCCGCCGCCACAAGGGCGTCGACTTCAAGGCCCCGGTCGGCACGCCGGTGCTCGCGCCGTTCGACGGGGTGGTGAAGCGGAAGAACTGGAACTTCCGCGGCAACGGCAACTGCCTCGAGGTCGCCGACGGCAGGGGCCGCACCCTGCTCTTCCTGCACCTCTCGGACGTCGAGCACGGCGTCGGGCCGGGCACGCGGGTGAAGAAGGGCCAGGTGATCGCGCGGTCGGGCAACACCGGAAGGTCCACCGCGCCGCACCTGCACTACCAGCTCATGGCGGGGAGCCGGGTCCTCGATCCGTTCGAGGTCCACAAGACCTTCCGCGCCTCGCTGCCCGCGGACGCGAAGGCGGCGTTCGACGCCGCCCGCGCCGACCTCGACGCGCGGCTCGCCGGCGGCGCGCCGGGCGTGCCGGTCGCGCCGCCCGGGACGACGGCCGCCGCGGCGCCGTAGCGTCAGTCGCGCTCGAGGTAGGTGTAGCCGGAGAGGCCCTCCTCGAAGGCGCGGAGGATCTGCCGCGACTGCTCGAGGGTGATGGTGCCGGCCCGGAGGGCCGTCTCCGCCGAGCGGCGGAGGCGCGCCACCAGGTCCTCCTTCGAGTAGCTCACGTACTTCAGCACCTCGGTGACGGTGTCGCCGGGGAGCACGTGCTCGATCTGGTAGCCGCCGGCCCCGAGCGAGACCTGCACGTCGTTGGTGTCGCCGAAGAGGTTGTGGAGGTCGCCGAGGATCTCCTGGTACGCGCCGACCAGGAAGATGCCGAGGTAGTACTCCTCGCCGCGGAGCGGGTGCAGCTCGATGACGTCCTTCACGTCGCGGCGGTCGATGAAGTGGTCGATCTTGCCGTCGGAGTCGCAGGTGATGTCGGCGAGCACCGCCCGCCGGCTCGGCTCCTCGGCGAGGCGGTGGATCGGCATCACCGGGAAGAGGTGGTCGATCGCCCACGAGTCCGGCAGCGACTGGAAGACGGAGAAGTTGCAGAAGTAGGTGTCGGAGAGGTTCCGCTCGAGGCGCTCGAGCTCCTCCGGCATCTCGTCGAGCTCCTTGGCGAGCTTGGCGATCTTGTGGACGAGGCCCCAGTAGATGTTCTCGGCGAGCACGCGCTGGTCGAGCGGCAGGTGCCCGAGCGAGAACAGCTGCAGGCTCTCCTCCTTGAAGTCGATGGCGTCGTGGTAGGCCTCGAGGAGGTTCTTCCGGGTGACCTCCTTGTAGGTGGCGAAGAGGTTCTTCACCACCGGCGCGGCGTCGGCCGGGATCTGGTCGGGCGCCGGCCGCGACTCGAACTCGCTGGCGCCCAGCACGTCGACGATCAGCACCGCGTGGTGCGCGACCACGGCGCGGCCCGACTCGGAGACGATGTTCGGCGGCCGGACGCCCTCCGCCTCGCACATCTCCTTCATCGCGTAGATGATGTCGTTCGCGTACTCCTGCAGCGTGTAGTTCATCGACGACTCGAAGTTCGTCTGCGAGCCGTCGTAGTCCACGCCGAGGCCGCCGCCGACGTCGAGGAAGCGCAGCGGCGCGCCCTTCTTCGAGAGCTCGACGTAGAAGCGCCCCGCCTCGCGGAGCGCGTTCTTGAAGCTGCGGATGTTCGAGATCTGCGAGCCGAGGTGGAAGTGCAGGAGCTCGAACCGGTCGAGGAAGCCCGACTCCTCGAGCAGCTTCATCGCCTCCATCAGCTCGGCGGCGGAGAGGCCGAACTTGGAGCGGTCGCCGCCCGACGCCTCCCAGCGCCCGGCGCCGCGGGTGGAGAGGCGCACGCGGATGCCGATGTGCGGCTTCACGTTCATCCGCTTCGACACCTGGGTGATGAGCGCGATCTCGGAGAGCTTCTCGACGACCAGGAGCACCGTCCGGCCGAGGCTCGTGGCGTGGAGCGCGGTCTCGACGTACTCCTCGTCCTTGTAGCCGTTGCAGATGATCAGCGCCTCGGGGTCCTCGAGGAGCGCCATCACCGCGAGCAGCTCGGGCTTCGAGCCGGCCTCGAGGCCGTAGTGATACGGGCGCCCGGCCTTGAGGATCGTGTCGACGACGCTCGCGACCTGGTTCACCTTGATCGGGTAGACGCCGCGGTACTCGCCCTTGTAGCCGTACTCGGCGATCGCCTTGCGGAACGCCTCGTTGAGCGCGGTGACGCGGCTTCGGAGGATGTCGGTGAAGCGGAGGAGCAGCGGGAGGCCGATGCCGCGCTTGCGGACCTCGTCGACGAGCTCCTTGAGATCGGCGTGCGGGCCGCTCTCGCCGTCGGGGTGAACGACCACGTGGCCGCGCTCGTTGATCCCGAAGTAGGGCGCGCCCCACGAGCGGGTGAGATAGGTCTCGGCGGCGTCGGCGAGGGTCCACTTCCGGGGAGCGTTGGACAAGTGTTTCGGGCCTCCGTGGGGGGCGAGCGGCGCGCACGGTAGATCGTTCGGCCCTCGAGTTCAAAAGGCATCGTTTCCGGGGAGGAACCATGGGACGGAGGCTGTCGATCGTGGGGCTCGTGCTGGCGCTCGCCGGTTCGCTCTCCGGCTGCTGCTGCGACGGGTGCGAGGGCTGCGTGGGGGCGATCGACCCGGACTGGGACCCGACCAACCAGGCGGCGGAGAGCTACTGCCGGGCCGTCCCGGGCCTCGCCGCGGAGACGGGCAAGATCCTCGGCGTCGACCGGCGCCTCCTCGGCCGGCGGTCGGGGACGAGCCCCGAGTCCCCGGAGACGGTCGAGCTCGCGCTCGGGCTCGACGGCGAGAAGAAGAACGCGACCTGCACCGCGTGGGTCGCCAGGAAGGCGGGCAAGTGGGTCGTCGTCGGCGCCGTGGTCACGGTCGGCGCGAAGACCCTCTCGTCGGGCAAGAGGGTCGAGGTCACCGTCCCGTCGGGCGGCGGCGACTGGGACTGGGACTGACGCGCTACGCCGCGAGCGGCACGTGGCCCACGGCGAGCTCCTCGAGCAGCGCCTTGTAGCGCGCGACGCCGCTCGTCCGGAGCACCACCACCGGCCGCGCCGCCTCGCGGCCGAGCCGCTGGGCGAGCTGCACGGCGCCGTGGCTGTTGATGTCGAGCGGCACCACCACCACGTCGGCCCGCTCGATCCGCGCCCTCAGCGCCTCCACCGCGGCGCGCCCGTCGAGGTGCCCGTCGTGCGCCTCGAGCCGGTGCCCGGCCCGCTTCGACAGCCGCTCGAGCAGCGGCACGTTCCGGTCCAGCCCACCCACGATCACGATCCGCATCGTCGACTCCTTCGTCCTCGAGGGAGGCGCAGGGCCGGGCGTGGCGGAGGGTCGTCCGGAGACGAAGAAGCCCACCGCCGCGCACCGGCCGTGGGCCTCCGAGAGCTCCCCGCGTCGGCTATCGAGCCGGCGCAGGGCGGAAGTCCACCCCGGCGCGCCGGCGACAACAGCAGCGGGAGGGGGTGGGCTTCATCGGGGAGGAGTGTAGCGGGGGCGTGGCGTCCGCGCAAGCGGAGGGGTGTCCGCCATGGCGGCAGGCTCCAGACTCCAGACTCCAGGCTCCAGAAATCACGGGGTTGCTGGAGCCCGAAGCCGAGCCCGGAGCCGCCGCCTCGGAGCGGCGGCTAGAGCTTCAGCCCGCTCGGCAACGTGTCCCCGAACACCCGCATCTCGTCCTGCTGCGACAGCTCGACGACCTCGCGGACCATGGCGATCCAGGGGGCGGGGACGGCGGCGGCCTCGAGGCGGCGGGCGACCTCGAGGCGGAGGGGCTCGGGGAGGTCGCGGTTGCGGTCGCCGGTGACGCGGGCGAGCTGCGCGGCGGCGAAGGCGGCGCCGTCGGCCTTCCTGAAGTCGAGGGGCAGGAGCAGCCCGAGCCACGACTCGGCGACGTCGACGGGCACCACGTCCTGGGCGCCGCCGTAGAACGGCTGCCGCGCGCCGAGGCGCCCGAGGGGCCAGTACGAGCGGGCGCCGGGGCCGCCGGCCTCGAGGCGGTGGCGGAGCCAGCGGCCGACCTCGACCTTGTCGGCGGCGGGGAGCCGCTCGAGCGAGGCGACGAGGCGCACCATCTCGTCGTGGCCCTCCGCCCGCGGGCCCTTCGGCTTCGGCGGCGAGCGGCCCTCGGGCGGCTTCAGCCACGGCCGCACGGCGTCGAGGAGCTGCCGCTGCCGGCCCGCGTCGAGGCCGCCGGCGGCGCGGCGCCACATCACCCACCACTCCGACCAGTTCGCCTTCTCGGTGGTGTACTGCACGCCCTGCGGGAAGAGCTTCCACAGCTCGTCGACCCGCCACTCGTCGAGCGGCGCGCCGAAGCCGGGGCGGAGGCAGAAGCCGGCGAGCTGGAACCAGACCCGCTCGTGGTCCGGCGTGCGGCGCCGCTTCTGGGCGCCGCCGAGGACCACGCCCCACAGCTCGCGGTTCACCGCCGACGACCAGCCGTCGCGCTCGCCGAGGATCTTCTCCAGCGTGCGCCACAGCCCCTTCACCTCGCGGGCCTCGACCGCCTGCGCCTTCTTGCCGAAGGCGAGCTCGAGCGCGGCGCGCCCCTCCTCGAAGCGCTTCGGCAGCTCGTCGATCGGCGCCACCGCGGCGCCGCCGCCGGCGCCCTCCTCGCCGCGCACCGAGAACTCGAGGCGCCAGCGCCGCCGGAAGCCCTCGGAGGTGCCGAGGAACAGCTCGAGGGTGCCGATCTCGGTGAGCGCCGCCCGGACGCGGACCGGCACCTCGCCGCTCTCGCCGGTGGTGCGGAGCACGGTGGCGAGCGGCGGCATCGGCACCAGCTCGTCGTCGAGGGCGACCACGTCGCCCGGCGCGTCGGCGCGGGCGCCGGTCGAGCGGTAGAGCGGGAACGTCACCGGCTTGCCGAGGACGAGGCGGAAGGTGCGGCCGGCGGCCTCGACCTCCGATCCCTCCTCGAGGCCGCGCGGCACCACGCAGAGCGCCTTCCTGGTGCCGCCCTCCTCGACGCCCACGTAGTACGAGCGCGGCGAGCCGCCGGCGATCTTCACCCCGAGGCCGCGGCGGACGAGGCCGTGGTACGCGGCGCCGCGGGCGACCGCGAGGTCGAGGGAGGCGTGCGGCAGGATCGGCACCGGGCCGCCGAACCAGCCCGAGAGCACCTCGGCGAGGCGCGAGACCACCGCGGGGCCGTTGAAGACGCCGCCGTTGAGGAGCACGGCGTCGGGGCGCGGCAGGCCGTCCCGCACCTCGACGCCCGCCTCCGCCGCCGCGCCCGCGTGGCGGCGGAGGAACGCGGCGACGTGCCGCGGGATCGCGGGATCGGCGGCGTACGGCAGGCCCAGCTCGGTGAGCGCGGTGCGCCGCCCCGCCGCCGGCACCTCGGTCGGCGCGGTGCGCGGCAGGAAGCCGTCGAGGAGGATCGCCTCCGCCTCGTCCCTGGTCAGGCGGTAGCTCTGGGCGCCGGAGAAGAGCTTCGAGCCGCGGCCGGCGACGGCGAGGGCGTGCTCGGGGACGCCGGCGGCGCCGAGCATCGCCTCCTTCGCCAGGCGGCTCGACTGCACCAGCGCGGCCCACTGCGAGGCGTCGAGCTTCGCCCCGAGCTTCGCCTCGATGGTCCGCGCGAGCGTCACGTCCATGTTGTCGCCGCCGAGCATCAGGTGCTCGCCGACGGCGACGCGCTCGAGCTTCGGCGGCGGCGCCGCGCCGTGGGTCACCCGCACCAGGGTGAGGTCGGTGGTGCCGCCGCCGACGTCGATCACCAGCACCAGCCGCGCCGCGCCCAGCGCCGCGGCGAGGTCGGCCTCGTGCTGGTGGAGGAAGTCGTAGAACGCCGCCTGCGGCTCCTCGAGGAGCCGGAGCCGCGGGCCGTAGCCTGCCTCCTTGGCGGCGCGGACGGTGAGCTCCCGGGCCGCGTCGTCGAACGACGCCGGCACGGTGAGGATCACCTCCTGCTCCGCGAGCGGCGCGTCCGGGTGGGCGTGGTCCCAGGCCGCGCGCACGTGGGCGAGGTACCGCGCCGACGCCTCGATCGGCGACACCTTCGGCACGCCTTCGGCCGCGCCCCACGGCAGCACCGCCGCCTCGCGGTCCACCCGCTCCTGCGACAGCCAGCTCTTCGCAGACGAGACGAGGCGCCCAGGCGTCTTCGCGCCGAGCCGCCGCGCCGCCTCGCCGACGAGGAAGCCCGGCTCGGCCCACGGGAGCCGCGTCGCGCCGTCGGGCAGCTCGCCGTCGGCGGGAAGGTACAGCGACGACGGGAGCAGCTCCCGCGCCTGGAGCTCGCCGGGCGCGACCAGCTGCGGCACGGGGAAGAGCCGCACCTCGGCGCGCCCTTCGGGGCTGTAGGCGACCGCCGAGTTGGTGGTGCCGAGATCGACGCCGACGACGAAGCGCGCCTTGCGCGGGGTCGCCAAGGCTCACCTCCCGCGGACGTCGTAGGCGAGCTTCCAGCGGCGGCCCTTGCCGCTCTCGACCGCGGAGAGCTCGAGGGTGCCGACCTCGGTGTAGCGGGCGTGGAGCCGCACCGGCACCACCTTCCCGGCCTCGCCCTCGAGCGTCGCCTCGATCGGCGCGAGCTCCTCGAGCGCGGCCGGATCCGCCGCGCCGCCGACGGCGTCGTCGCGGCGGGTCGACGAGGCGAAGAGCCGGAACTGCGCCGGCTCGCCGACGACCAGGCCGAGCTCCGGCGGCAGCTCCACCTCGCTGCCCTCCTCCATGCCGAACGGCGCCACGCAGAGCGCGTCGATCCGCGGCGGCATCCCGGGGACGGCGGGCTCGGCGCGCTCGATGCCGACGTAGTACGCGCGGGCGGTGCCGCCGCGGATGCGCACGCCGCGGCCCCGGCGCACCCGGCCGTAGTAGGCGGCGCCGCGGGCGACGGCGAGGTCGGGGTCGGCGCCGGCGAGCACCTTCACCGTCCCCTGCCCGGCGTCGCGGAGCCAGCCGTCGACGACCTCGACGATCCGCGAGGTGAGCGCGCCGGCCCGGGTGACGCCGCCGTTGAAGAGCAGCGCCGTCGGCAGCGCCGCGCCGGCCTGCCGGCCGAGGAACCCCGAGAGGTGCTTCGTCACCGCCGGGTCGTGGGCGTACGGCAGGCCGAGGGTGGTGAGGCCGACGCGGCGCGCGACCGCCGGCGTCTCGCCGAGCTTCACCCGCGGGAAGAAGCCGTCGACGAGCGTGGCCTCGAGCTCGGCCCGGGTGAGCTCGGTCTTGAGCGTGCCGCCGACGAGCTTCGAGCCGCGCCCGGGGATCACCACCGGCGAGGCGGCGAGCGCGCCGTCCTCGAACAGCCGCTCCTTGGCGGCGCGGCAGGCGTGGGTGAGCGCGCGCTCCTGCCAGGCGTCGAGCTCGACGCCGAGCTTCGGCTTCACCACGTGGGCGAGCGCGAGGTCCATGTTGTCGCCGCCGAGCAGGATGTGATCGCCGACGGCGATCCGGTGCAGCTCGAGCGAGCCCGCCTGCTCGCGCACCTCGATCAGCGACAGGTCGGTGGTGCCGCCGCCGACGTCGACGACGAGGATGCGGTCTCCGACCTGCACCTGCTTGCGCCAGCCGTCGCCGGAGCCGGCGACCCAGGCGTAGAGCGCGGCCTGCGGCTCCTCGAGCAGCGTCAGGTGCGCGGCGAGGCCGGCCATGCCCACGGCCTCGGCGGTGAGCTCGCGGGCCACCGCGTCGAACGACGCGGGGACCGTGACGGTGATCTCCTGCCTCGCGAGCGGCGCCTCCGGGTGCGCCGCGTCCCACGCCTCGCGCAGGTGCGAGAGGTAGCGGGCCGAGGCCTCCACCGGCGAGAGCTTCGGCACCTCGTCGGGCGCGCCCGCGGGGAGGAGCGCGCCGCGGCGGTCGACGTCGGGGTGCGAGAGCCAGCTCTTCGCCGACGAGACGAGGCGCGCCGGCACCTTCGCGCCCTGGTCCCGGGCGAACGCGCCGACCGCGAACGCGCGGGCCGCGTCCCACGGCAGCGCCAGCGAGCCCTTCGGCAGCTCGACGTCCGAGGGCAGGTAGAGGAACGACGGGAGCAGCGGCCGCGCCTGCACCTCGCCGGCGCGGACGACCTGCGGGACGTCGAGGCGCTCCGGCGCCGCCGCCTCGTCGCCCGCGAGCGGCACGGCGGCGAGGGCGCAGTTGGTGGTGCCGAGGTCGATGCCGACCGCGTAGCTGGGCTGGTCCGCCACGTCAGAGCTCCACCTCGGCCGGCATCAGCACCGACGCGTCCTGGCCCGCCGGCGGCGCGGGGAGCTTCACCTCGGCGGCCTTCCAGCCCCGGTGCGCGAGGCGGCCGCGGAACGGCGGCTGGCCGACGACGTTGCCGGTGACGCGCACCTGCCCCGGGTCGAAGCCGGGCGCGAGCGTCACCGGGCTGCCCTCCTCCTCGGCGCGGATCGGCCGCACCACCAGGTACTGGGCGAGCGCGCGGCGGCAGCCCTCGTGGACGACGCGGGCGCCGGCGCCGACCTGCTCGTCGGGCAGGCCGGCGATGTCCTCCTGCAGGAAGTCCACGAGGCGGCCCTCGCGCTGCAGCACCGCCAGCAGGTGCAGCGCCGGGGCGTGATCCGGCGGCGGCGGGGCGGCGGGCTTCGCGGGCTCGCCGAGGACCGGCGGCGGCGCCGGCGCGGGCAGCGCCTCGCCCTTCGCCGCCCGCTCCACGCGGGCCGCGGCGGCGGCGTCGAAGAGGAGCTTCCAGGGGAGCCAGAGCGCGAGCCAGAGACGGGCGAAGAAGCCGAGGGAGGCGTCCATGAGGCGCTGCAAATAGCGTCGGCGTCCCGGAAAGGCCAGAGGAACGGGCCTACGCGGCCGGGGTGTCCCCGTCCGGGAGCCGACGTTCGCGCGCCAGGAACGACCACGCCGCGGGCGGGAGCTCCGCGCCGCGGCGTGGGGTGCTCGCGTACGAGCGCGTTCCGCTACGGGCTCTCGCCGCCGAGCGACTCGAGGCCGCAGCTCCGGCCGAAGCTCTCGGCGCCCGAGCCGTCGCAGCCGATCGTCGAGATGTCGTCCGCGAGGCAGCGGAAGACGTCGGCGGCGCCTGGGGGGATCTGCGCCGATGCGGCGCCGGCCTCGTCGAGGGCCGCCTGGATCATCGGCGCGCAGGCCGGGCCGGCGAGCTCGCCGCAGGCCTCGTCGAGGATGCCGTCGGCGCCCTCGACGCCCTCGAGGCAGCCGGCGATCCAGTCGCAGAACGACACGAAGAAGTCGCAGACGGCGGCGGCGAGGTCGGCGTTGGCGAAGCCGCCGGCGGTGGTGGCGAGCGGGCCCGGCGAGAGGCCGCCGAAGCCCACGCCGGCGGGCTCGGAGGCGACGCCGCCGGTGTCGAGCGAGCCGAGGCCGCCGGAGATCTCCGGGCTGCCGAGGCCGCCGGAGAGCGACGGGTTGCCGAGGCCGGCGCCGCCGGCGTCGGGCTCGAGCGAGGAGAACAGGTCGCCGAAGTTCGGCAGCCCGCCCATCGGCGCGCCGCCGCCCTGGCTGCCGGGATCGGTCGGCCCGGTCGGTCCCGTCGGGCCGGTGCCCGGATCGTCGATGTGCCCCTCGACGTGGGTCCACCGGGCGATGAACCCCTCCTTCAGCGGCACGAGCCGGTGCCGCACGAGCCACGTCGAGCCGCGCGAGAGCGACTCCACCGCGGGATCGGTCGTAGGCGCCGCCTCGTCCGAGCCCCCACAGGCGGCCGCGAGCGACGAGACGACGACGAGAGAAGCCAGCGCGAGCTTGCGCATGTCCCACCTCCGAACCGGAGATTGTAGCCCTACCAGTAGAAGTTGGCGAACAGGGCGGAGGTACCCGTCGTGAGGGCGATGTCGTCGAACTCGTTCGCGAACGCGAGGGCGAGGCCGGTCTGGCCCGAGACCGAGAAGCGCTCGGTGAAGAAGTACTCGGCGCCGATCCCGCCGGTGAGGGCGATGGTGAGCGCGGCGGTGTCGAAGATGTCGTCGCCCGCGGCGCTCCGGATGAAGGCGCCCGGCTGGAGGAACGGGTAGAGGCGGCCCGCGTTCGGCATGTACATGCGGTAGCCACCCTCGACCGAGAGGTTGAACCCGAAGTCCGGCTGCACCGGGATGTTCAGGCCGACGTCCACGCGGACCGCGGACTTCGAGTCGAGGAAGTAGGTGAGGCCGGCGGTCGGGCCGCCGCCGGCGGGCAGGCCGAAGGACAGGCCCTTCACCTCCTTGCCGATGGCCGGCTTCGCCTCGGTGGAGGCGGCCTCCTCGGCGAGGGCGGCGGACGGGACGAGGACCACGAGGGCGAGAGCGAGCTTCTTGAGCATCGACGCGTCTCCTTGCTGGGACGGGGGATGCTCGACAGGTAGGACGAGCCCCGATCCCGGTCAAAGAAACGCGCTGTGGGAAATCAGCGCGTGCCGAGCTGCCGCTCGAGGAAGTCGGCCACCGCGGTGTAGCCCTTCACCCGGTTCGGCAGCTTGGCGAGGCCGTGGCCCTCGTCGGGGAAGTACAGCGCCTCCACCTTCACGCCGCGCTTGCCGAGCACCTCGACCACCTGCCGCGCCTCGTGCACCGGCACGCGGGTGTCGTTCTCGCCGTGGATGACCAGGAGCGCCGCCTGGATGGCGTCGATCCGCGAGATCGGCGAGAGCTCCCGGAGCAGCTTGCGGTCGGAGAGGCTGCCGTACTCCGCTTCGCGGAGCGGCCGCCGCCAGGGGTCGGTGCGCTCGAGGAAGGTCTCGAAGTTGACGATGCCGACGATGTCGACGCCGGCGCGGAACAGGTCCGGGTGGAACGCGAGCTGGGCGAGGGTCATGTACCCGCCGTACGAGCCGCCCATCACCGCGAGCCTCCCCTTCTGCGCGTGGCCCTCGGCGACGAGCTTCTCCGCCATCGCCTTGACGTCGGCGATCGCCGCCTTGCGCTTCGCGCCGTTGTCGGCGCCCAGGTACTTCTTCCCGTAGCCGGCCGAGCCGCGGATGTTCGGCGCGTAGACGCCGAGGCCGCGGGAGACGAGGTACTGGATCACCGGGTTGAAGCCCGGCCGCTCCTGCGACTCGGGGCCGCCGTGGATCCAGACCACCATCGGCGACGGGCCCTTCTTTCCCGGCGGCAAGTAGAGCCATCCCGGCACCACCAGCCCGTCGTGGCTCTTCCACTTCACCAGCTTCGGCGCGACCAGGCTCTCCCTGGCGATGCCGGCGGTGTCGCTCTCGGTGACGCGGGAGACCTTGCCGGTCGCCGCGTCCCAGCGGAAGACGTCGCCGTTGTCGGTCGGGCCGCTCACCGAGACGAAGAGCGCGGCGCCGTCCCTGGTGAACTTCGGCGCGGACATCACGCCGTCGGGCGCCGGCGCCACGCCGCGCGGCGCGAAGGTCCCGCCGTCGAGGAGGTGGATCCGGCTGTAGCCGTCCTCGTTCACGACCACGGCGACGCGGCCCCTCGAGACGGCGAGGCCCTCGACGTCCCACGTCGGCGAGAAGACCCACTCGAGCTTCCCCGGCGCGTCGAGGGCGATCCGCGCCACCCCGGCGAGGTCGCGGCCCTGGTCGGTGGCGAGCAGCATCGCCTTCGAGTCCTCGGTCCACTCCACCGCCTGGAGCCGCGTCTCCTCCGTGTGCGGGTTCACGTGGACGGTGCGGCCGGTGGCGAGCTCGAGCGCGAAGACGTCGCCGTCGATGTTGGTGTTCCAGCGGCCGTACCGCAGCCACTTGCCGTCGGGGCTGAACTCGTCGGCGACCAGCACCTCGTCGGCCTGCTTCACGACCCTGGCCGCGCCGGTGACGACGTCGAGGACGTGGATGTCGAAGTAGCGTTCGTCGCGGAGGTTGGCGGCGACCGAGACGCTCTTCCCGTCCGGCGACCAGCCGCCGAAGTTGTGGATGCGGTCGTCGGCGCGGGTGAGCTTGCGCAGGCCGGAGCCGTCGGGCTTGCAGACCCAGATCTGCAGCCGCTCCTTGCCGGAGACGTCGACGGAGAAGGCGAGCAGGTCCCCCTTCGGCGACCACCAGACGCCGCGGACGCGCTCCGGGAAGTAGCTCACCTGGTGCGGCCACCCGCCGGTCGACGCGACCCGCCACGCCTGCATCACGCCGGTGACGTTGGTGAGGAAGGCGACCTCCTTGCCGTCGGGGGAAGGCGAGGGGGCCACCGACGAGCGCATGTTCAGGAAGCGCTCCAGGGGCGGCCCCTCGGCGGCGGCGGGGAACGCGACGGCGAGGAGCCAGAGCGGGACGAGCTTGCGCATGGCCCGGCAGCTTGGCGGAGCCGCACCGTCCCTGGCAACCGGCGCGGCAAGCCCCCGGTCGCGCGCGCCTGCGTCCGGGGACGGAGCGCGCCGCTCGTGACGCGCCCGTGACGATCGCTGGCCATCCTGTCCGTCGAGCGTTTTCCGGGCGGTGGAGGCCGACGTGACCGAGGCGTACCAGAGAGGGCCCGACGAGCAGGTGAGCTGGGGGAAGTCGATCCCCTTCATCCTCATGCACGTCATGGCGGGCATCGCGTTCTTCGTGGACTTCGGCTGGCGCGAGGTGCTCGCGGCGGTCGCGCTCTACTACGTGCGGATGTTCTTCATCACCGCCGGCTACCACCGCTACTTCGCGCACCGCGGCTACAAGCTCGGCCGGGTGATGCAGTTCCTGATGGCGCTCGGCGGCACCACGGCGGCGCAGAAGGGCCCGCTCTGGTGGGCCGGCCACCACCGCCACCACCACCGCTACTCGGACCTGCCCGAGGACATCCACTCGCCGAAGAAGGGCTTCGTCTGGAGCCACGTCGGCTGGATCGTCTCGGAGAAGTACGACGAGACGCCGACCGCGCAGATCAAGGACTTCGCGAAGTACCCGGAGCTCCGCTGGCTCAACAAGTTCCACCTGATCCCGCCGACGATCCTCGGCGTGACCTGCTGGCTGGTGGGCGGCGTCCCGATGCTGTTCTGGGGCTTCTTCCTGTCGACGGTGGTGCTCTACCACGGCACCTTCACCATCAACTCGCTGTCGCACGTCTTCGGCCGCCGCCGCTACGTGACCACCGACACCAGCCGCAACTCGCTCCTCCTCGCGCTGATCACCTGCGGCGAGGGCTGGCACAACAACCACCACTACTTCCAGTCGACCGCCAACCAGGGCTTCTTCTGGTGGGAGGTGGACGCCAGCTACTACGTGATCCGCCTGATGGGGCTGCTCGGCCTCGCCCACGACATCCGGACGCCGCCCGCGCACGTGCTCGTCCGCGACCTCGTCGCCGACGGCCACCACGACGTCGGGCTCCTCGGCGAGCTGCCGGACCGCGCCCGCAAGGTCGCCGCCGGCGCGGCCGCGGCGGCGAGCGCGGCGGCGGAGAAGGTGAAGGAGGCGGCCTCGAACGTCGCCGAGGGCGCGATGCCGTCGGCGCACGGGCTGCACCCGAGCGAGTAGCTACCTCAGCGCCGCGACGTAGACGTCGAAGTCCCCGCCACGGCGGTCGGCCCACGCGAGCCGGCCGCCGTCGGCGTTTCCGGGGGCGATCCACGAGAGCACCGCGCCGTCGGGCGTCACCCTCGAGGCGGCCTCGGCCCCGAGGCGCGCGCCCGCGAAGCCGTACGGGCCTCCGGCGGCGTCGAGCCAGAGCACGGACGTGCCGGCGAGGAGCAGCGGGCCGAACCGGGAGACGCCCTCGTGCCGCTGCACCCACCGGTCGCCGGTGGCGAGGTCGCGGGCGAGGATGGCGACGGGGCAGGGGTCGCCGTGCTCGTCGGTGCAGCCCCACGGGGCGCCCTGCTTCACGGCGACGAGGTCGCCGGCGAGGGTCGGCTGGAACAGCTCGCGCTCGCCGAGGGACGGGTCGGGCTCGATCCGGACGCGATCGCCGGTCGCGAGCTCCAGCACCGTGAGGCTCGGGGCCCAGCGGTCGTCGCGCTCGACGAAGGCGAGGCGGCCGCCGCCGAGCGCCACCGCGGGACCCGAGCCGCCGTTGCGGAGCGGCACGTCGGCGCCGGGGCCGCCCGCGAGGTCGACGACGCGAACATGCTGCGGCCAGCTCCCGTCGAGCCACGCCACCCGGGTGCCGTCGACCGCCGGGGCCGTCGAGGCGTCGAGCGTCGCGCCCTCCGCCGCCACCTCGACGACCTCGCCGTCCGAGAGGCGGGCCGCGAGCAGCCGCGGCTGCCACTCGCCCTTCCGCGGATCGGGGCGCTGCACCCAGGCGACGAAGCCGTCGCCGAGCGTGGGGAGCACGTCGCCGACCGCGTGCTCGAAGAGCGTGCGGCGATCCGGGAGCGAGACCACGCGGAGCAGCCTTATAAAAATTGAGAATTTCGAAGAGACCAAGTTGCTGAACTTT
>CAZDGH010000011.1:0-22733 GCA_964504805.1 uncultured Myxococcales bacterium
CTCGGGCGGCTCCGGCGGGAGCGGCGGCTCGGGCGGCGGCGCGGCGGGCCGGGACGCGAGCGACTGCCCGGCGCCGGGGGCGCCCGGCTGCGAGGCCGTCTGCGAGGGCGGCCGCTGCGGGATCGTGTGCGGGCAGCCGTGCGACGAGGCGAGCCCGTGCGCCGAGAACCACTTCTGCGAGGCCGGCCACTGCGTGGCCTGCCCCGACGTCGAGTGCGGGAACGAGTGCCCGCTCGGCTACGCCCGCGACGAGCGCGGCTGCTCCTCGTGCGAGTGCGTCGCCGCCTGCACCTCGGACGCCGAGTGCCCGGCGGGCCCGGCGGGCTGCCCGGGCGTCTGCGACGCGGGCGCCTGCAGGCTCACCTGCGCCGCGTGCACCGCCGACGGCGACTGCGACACCGGCGAGGTCTGCCTCGAGGGCGTCTGCGTCGTCGATCCGTGCGCCTGCCCGGACGTCGTGGCGCCGGTGTGCGGCGAGGACGGCGTCACCTACCCGAACGACTGCGAGGCGGCGTGCGCCGGCGTGCCGATCGCGCGCGAGGGACCGTGCGACTGCCAGTGCCCGGACCTGCACCGCCCGGTCTGCGGCGACGACGGCGTCACCTACGAGAACGCCTGCATGGCCGAGTGCGCCCGCGCCGCGGTGGTCCACGAGGGCCCGTGCGGCGGCTGCACCTCGAACGCCGACTGCCGCAACGGCGAGGTGTGCATCGACGCCGTCTGCCAGGGACCGTGCACGGTGAAGTGCTTCGTCGAGGACCCGGCCTGCGGCACCGACGGCGTCACCTACTCGTGCGGCGCCGCGGACGCGGCGTGCCACGGCGTGGGCGTCGCCTACGACGGCGCGTGCCGGCCGTGCGCGGGCGCCGACGAGTGCTTCGCCAACGAGGCGTGCGTGGGCGGGGTCTGCCTGCCCTAGAAGCCGGCGCCGACGCTGAGCCCCGCCCAGGGCGCGACCGCGGGCATCACCCTCGTGAGCTCGGGCGCGTAGGGCAGGTAGGCGGTGCCGACCTCGAGCTTGCCGACGAGCTCGAAGCCGGCGGCGAGCGGCAAGAGCGCGCGGACGCCGACCGACGCCTCGGGACCGGCGGTCTCGACGCCGGCCGAACCGACGTCACGGAAGCGGAAGCCCGGCGCGTCCTCGCCGATCTGCAGCTCGGCGAAGCCGAGCGAGACCTGCGGCTGCAGGGTGACGTCGGCGGTCTTCAGCGAGCCGAGCACCCACGAGCCGCGGAAGTGCGCCACCTCGGGCAGGGGATCGCGGTGGAGGATCCCGGCGCCGGTGCCGCACGCCTCCACCGAGAGCCGCTCGAGCGGCGAGAGCTCGAGGCAGAGCTCGGGCCTGCCGTTCTCGTTCGCGCTCGAGGCTCCGACGCGGAGGTTGCCGTACGAGCGCGGCGGCGCCTCGGGCTCCGGCGCCTTCGCCCCCACGACGGGCGTCTCCGCGGCGGCGGGCGTCGCGAGCAGCGCGAGGGCGAGGGCGAGGGTGGGGGCGGAACGCACGGGGGCATCGTAGAGCCGCTGCGAGCGGCGGTGAAGCGCCCCGGGCTCCCGCGGACGGCTAGCATGCGCCCCCGCATGGTCCTCCTCCTCGCGGCGCTCCTGGCGCTCTGGCCGGCCCGCGCCGGGGCCGAGGAGGAGGTGCGCACCTCCGAGGCGACGCAGACCCTCGCCGAGGCGTGGGCCGAGCCCGGCTTCCGGCTGCGGCTGCGATTCGGCTACGAGGAGCTCGCGGGCGTCGACGGCGGCGCAGCCGACGGCGCGGGCTTCGTCGTCGGCATCGAGCCCGGCGCGCGGGTGACGAGCTGGCTCTCGCTCTCCCTCGGCGTGCGCTACGCGGTCACCCTCGGGGACGTGGCCGGGGTTCGGCACTCGACGACCGCCGACGCCACGCTGCACCCGCTCGACAAGCTCTTCTTCACCGCGGGGCTCGGCTACGCGGGGCTGCTGCTCGGCGGCACGCCGTCGAGCACCTGCTACGGCGAGGGCATGGTGGCGCTCGCGAGGCTCGGCTGGCTCGAGCCGCTCGGCGAGCTGGTGGCGATGGGGCCGGTGCTGCAGGCGGACGTGCAGGCGACGAGCTGCGCGCTGGTGGCGGGCGGGCCGCGCTTCGGGACGTGGAGCCACGCCGGGTGGTCGCTCGCGTGGTCGTTCGCATGGCGGTGATCGCGCTGCTCCTGGCGGCGTCGACCGCGCTGGCGGCGGAGGCGGCGGCCGCGCCGGAGCCGGAGGCGCCGGTCGAGGAGGCGCCGGCCGCGCCGCCCGCGGAAGGGCCGGCCGCGCCGCCCGAGGAGGCGCCCACCGCGCCGGCCGAGACCTTGCCCGCCGCACCACCCGAGGCCGGCGCGCCCGCGCCGACGCTCGTCCCGCCGGTCCCGCTGGCGCCGCTCGCGGTGCCGTACCCCGCGGAGCTGCCGCCGCTCGCCGAGCCCGTCGAGATCGAGGTGCTCCTCCGCGTCGACGCGAGCGGCGAGGTCGCCGGCGCGACGATCGTCCGGAGCGGCGGCCCCGCCCTCGACGCCGCGGTGCTCGCCGCCGTGCGCGCCGCGCGCTTCGAGCCGGCGACGCTCGACGGCGCGCCGATCGAGGTGGAGCTGCCGTTCGTGCAGCGGTTCGAGCCGCCGCCCCCGCCGCCGCCCGCGACCGAGACGGCGTCGAGCGCAGAGGGTCCGCCGCTCGCGGCCGCGCTCGCCGGCCACGTGGTCGAGAAGGGCACGAGGCGGCCGCCACAGGGCGCGCGGGTGATCGCCACCCGCGACGGCTGGAGCGCCTCGGTGGAGCTCGCCGCGGACGGCGCCTTCGAGCTCCGCGTGCCGGCAGGGCCGGTCGAGGTCGAGGTGGTCGCGCCCGGCTACAAGCGCTTCGTCGTCCACGAGCGGCTCGCGGACGGCGAGCGGCTCGAGCTCCGCCTCCTGGTCGAGCGGCTCGCGTACGAGGGCTTCGAGGCCACGGTGATCGGCAAGGCCGATCGCGTCGAGGTCGCGCGCACCACGCTGCGCGACCGGGAGATCCACCACGTGCCCGGAACCTTCGGCGACCCGTTCCGCGTCGTCGGAACGCTGCCCGGCGTGGGGCAGGTGTTCTCGCTCCTCGGCTACCCGATCGTGCGCGGCACGAGCCCCGGCAACACCGGCTTCCTCGTCGACGGCGTGCGGGTGCCGCAGCTCTTCCACTTCCTCGGCGGGCCGTCGGTGATCCACCCGGAGCTGATCGAGCGCGTCGACTTCTACCCGGGCACGTTCCCGGCCGAGTACGGCGGCTACACCGGCGGCATCGTCGACGGGATCACCCGCAGCGTCGGCCGCGGCGAGCCGCGCCTCGACGTCGACCTCGATCTCTTGCAGTCGGGCGGCCTCTACCGCGACGACCTGCCGTTCCTCGACGCCACCGGCACCATCGCCGGGCGGATCGGCTACCCGGGCCTGCTGCTCTCGGCGTTCAGCCCCGACACCTCGGCGAGCTACTGGGACTACCAGGGCCGCCTCGACGGCGGCGGCGCGACCGACGGCTGGACCGTGTTCGCGTTCGGCTCCTTCGACCAGCTCGCGACCGAGCAGGGCGGGCAGACCGTGGTCGACACGCGGTTCATGTTCCACCGGGTCGAGGTCTCGCGGCGCCTCGGCCGCGAGGACGACGACTTCGACCGCTACGCGCTCTCGCTCGGCGTGGACCAGAGCTTCACCGAGGACACCGCGCTCACCCAGTGGCAGGCGCTCCCGCGCACGCGCTGGTACCGGCGGCTCGACGAGCGGCTGCAGCTGCGCACCGGGCTCGAGGCCGGCGGCCGCTGGTTCTCGGGGCCCACCGGCGACGCCGGCGAGGCGCTCACCTCGTGGACGGTGTCGGGCGGCGCGTTCGTCGACACGCCCTACAAGCTGACGCCGCGGCTCCTGGTCACGCCGGGCGTGCGCGGCGACGCCTACCACAACGAGGCGACCACCCAGGCCGCGGTCGACCCGCGGCTCCTCGCCCGTTACACCCTGGGTGAGACGCCCGAGCACACCACCTGGCTGAAGGGCGGCGTCGGCTGGTACCACCAGCCGCCGCGCTTCTTCGTGCCGGTCCCGGGCTTCGAGGAGCTGGCGCTGACGCAGGGGCTGCTCGCCTCGGCGCAGGTCTCGGCCGGCGTCGAGCGCGAGTGGACGGCCGGCTACGCCGTCGACGTGCAGACCTACTTCCACTACATGGACCCGATCCTCTTCGACCTGGTGGTGAACCAGGAGGAGCCGGCGCCGGAGCCGCCGGCGGAGCCCGTCCCTGGCGAGGAGCCGCCGCCGGCCGAGGAGAGCTCGACCTTCGACCTGCTCGCGCCGCGGATCGGCCGCGCCTACGGCGTGGAGCTCTTGCTGCGCAAGAAGGCCCAGGGCGACCTCTTCGGCTGGATCTCGTACACGCTGTCCCGGAGCGAGCGCCGCGTCGACGGCGCCTGGGCGCCGTTCGACTTCGACCGCACCCACATGCTCCACCTCGTCGCCGGCCTGAAGCTGCCGCGCAACTGGGAGCTCGGCGGCCGCCTGCAGCTGCAGTCGGGCCGGCCGGTGAACGCCGCGGGCGACCGCGCGACGCCGTTCTACCGGCTCGATCTCCGCATCGACAAGCGCGCCGTCTACGAGGGCTTCCTCCTCGACTTCTACATCGACGTCATCAACGTCACCCTCTCGGCGGAGGCGCTGGACGACTCGCCGGGCGGCTCGGTGCCGTACGTGCTGCCGACGGTGGGGTTCCGGGCGGTGCTCTGAGGTCCGGGCGGGTCAGCGCTCGTCGCCCGGCGCGGGCCGCGACGGCTCGGCCGGCCTGGCGATCCGCCCGGCGACGGCGAGGCCGAAGGTGAGCGTCGGAGCGCCGGGGAAGACCGGCCGCGGCCCGTCGAGGGCGAAGAAGCCGGCGGCGTACGGCGTGACGTGGAGCACGTCGCCGAGCGCCACGTCGAGGCCGCCGCCCGCGTGGACGAACCGAGCGGGCGCGCGGGCTGCGAGGAGCGGCAGGCCGACGCCGGGGCCGCCGTACGCCAGCAGCGAGACCGGCCCGGCCTTCAGCGACGCGAGGACGGGGACCGAGACGAGGCCCAGCCCGTCGCGCTCCCAGCCGCGGCCGCGGTCGAAGGGCGCGAAGGCGATCGTCGGGTCGACGGCGACGTCGAGGTGACGCGACAAGAAGAGCGCGACGTTCGCGTCGACGGCCGCGCCGGGCGCGTTCAGCGTCGCGCCCACGTCGACGCGCTCGTGCAGCCCGTACCTGCCGAGCGCGGCGATCGCGATGGGCGGCCGGCCCTGCGAGGTGCAGACGTCGCCCGAGCACACCATGTCGCTCGGCGCGTTCGCGACCGCCCCGCCGATCTCGAAGTCGCCGCGCGGGACCGGCCGCGGCGCGTGCGGCAGGCCCGGGTAGCCGCACCCGCTCGCGAGGGCGATCGCGAGCACGGCTGCGCGGAGGTCGCGGAGGCAGGGCGGGAGCGGCATGAGGTCAGTCGTCGTCGGCGAGGCGGCCGTTCGGGACGTCTTCGAAGGGGGTCTCGGCGTCGCGGACGGGAGGCGCGCCGCCGAAGAGCGCGCCGTAGAAGATCGGCCCGAGGAGCGGCAGCACGACGACCGGGGTCCAGAGGAGCTTCGCGAGCGGCCGGACCGGCCTCGTCCAGAGGTGCACCTCGCAGGCGAGGCTCGCCGCCCCGACGGCGATCACGACGGCGAGGGTCGAGGGCTCCATCAGCGCGCGCCTCCCGCCTCGCGGGCCCGCTGCGCGGCGGCGTGGGCGGCGGAGGTGTCGCGGATCTTCCGCAGCATCCGCGGGACGAGCGCGGCGAAGGACGGCGGCTCCTTCGCGGCGACGCGCTTCTCGACCGCCTTCCACGGGTACACGCGGACGTCGCCCGGGTCCTTCACCACGGCGAGGTCCTCGCCGACCGGATCCTTCACGACGATCCAGCGCATGCCGGCCTCGGCGACGAGGAGGTCGCCGAGGCCGGTGCCGAGGGCGGCGACGAGCCGCGCCTCGTCGAGCTTCTCTGCCCCGGCGGCGGACCCGCCGGCGTAGATCGCGTCGAGCGCCGCGGCGTCGACCGGCCCCGTGCCCGGCGCGTGTCGCGCCCGGAGCGCGGCGAGGTCGGCGCGGGCGGCGGCGAGCTTCGCCTCGTCGGCGGGGCCGGGCGGCCGCACCTCCTCCGGTCCCGGCGTCGACTGGACCTCGGCCGGCGCGGGCGGTGCGGGCGACGTCCCGCGATCGCAGGCGGCGGCGAGCAGGGCGAGGAGCGCGGCGCGCTTCATGCGCCGAGCATCGCACGGCCCGCGCGCGGCGCTACAGGTCGTCGGGGATCGCGAACGGCACGGGCACGCGCCCGTCGACGTCGACGAGGCCGTAGCGCGGGGCGAGGTCGCCGAGCCGCAGCGCGCGGCCGGAGAGCTCCGCCACCGCCGGGTCGCGGGCGAGGGCGACCACGGCCCTCCCGACGAGCCGCGGGCTGTCGGCGGTCACGAGCTCCGCCTCGCCGGCGTGGCGCTCGACGCGCTCGGTGCGGGTGAGGCCCGGGTGCAGCGACACCGCGTGGACGCCGTCGCCGCGGAGCTTCCGCGCCACGGCGAACACCAGGCGATCGACGGCGGCCTTGGCGACGTCGTACGGCACGTCGCCGAGGAAGCGGCCGCGGTCGCCGGCGGAGATCGACACCACCAGCTTGGTTCGGCCGGCGAGCAACAGCGGCGCCAGGGCGCGGCAGGCGAGGTAGTGCGCGCGCACGCCGGTGCCGAGCATCCGGTCGAAGCGCGAGACCGGCTGCTCCCACAGCGGCAGCCTCCACGAGGCGGGGTCGTACGCCTCGTAGCCGCCCCACACCGCGTTCACGAGCACGTCCACCCTGCCTGCCCCGGCCCGCACCGCGGCGGCGAGGGCGTCGACCTGCGCCGGCTCCGTGTGGTCGCACGCGACAGGCACGCCCCGGCCGCCGGCCTCGTCGACGAGCCGCGCGGTGCCCTCGATGGTGCCGGGCAGCCCGTCGGTGGTGGGCGTGCCGTCGCGGCTCCGGCCGGTGACGAAGACGGTGGCGCCCAGGAGCCCGAGCTCGTGCGCGACGCCGCGGCCGATGCCGCGGCTCGCGCCGGTGACGACGGCGACGAGGTCTCTCATGGCGCGCGACGCTACGCGACGGCGGCCCGGCCCGGATTGGACGGATGGGACACGACGCCCTCGTACCAGCCCGGGGCGAACAGCCGGTCCGGCGTGCCGCCGGCGAAGGCGCGGAACTCGCGGATGAGGTGCGACTGGTCGGCGAAGCCCAGGTCCGCCGCGGCGCCGGCCCAGCTCGGAGGTCTCGCCGCGCCGAACGCCTTCCACGCCCGGGCGAAGCGCGCGACCCGGGCGAAGGTCTTCGGGGAGACGCCGAGCGCGTCGTGGAACGCCCGGCCGAGGTGGCGACGGCTGACGCCGACCTCGGACGAGAGCGCGGCGATCGGCGTCGCGCCGCCCGAGGCGACCAGACGCTCCGCCACCGGCGCGAGCGGCGACCGGCACGGACCCGCGAGGAGCGGCGCCAGCGCGCGCACGAGCGAGGACGGGCCCTCGACGGACGCGAGCCTCCGATCGAGCGCGGGTGACACCACCTCGAGCGGCGCGATCGCGCCCCGGACCGCCCGCACCGGCGCGCCGAGCAGGCACGTGCACGCGGGCCGGAGCCGCACCGCCAGCACGTCGAGCCGCGGCGGCAGCACCGCCTCGTACGTCCCGAGCCGCGCGCCGACGACGACGCGCGAGTCGCCGCGGACCCTCCTGCCGTCGAGGACGAGGTCGTCGCCGAGGACGAGCAGCACCTCGGCCGCCGCCACGTCGGGGAAGACCGGCTCGGTGCGCCCGCCGTCGCCCCACATCCGCCACACGCACTCGACGTGGGCGGCGAGCGGCGCGGGCGCGCGGAGCTCGAGGGTGCGGAGGGCCATCGCGCCGGATCGTCGGGACGGCGCCGGCTCCGGTCAAGCGCGCGCGGCGCGGAGGCCGTAGACGGCGATCGCCCCGAGGATCACCGCCACCGGCACCAGCTTCCACGAGTCCGGGCCGCCGCCGGTGAGCGGCACGCCCGCGAGCGAGAGCGCGGCGAGCGCCCCGTTCGCCCACGCGAGCCGCCGGCACCACCGCCCGCCCGGCGCCTTCAGCGCCGTCCCCAGCCCCGCGAGCGCGACGCCCGCGACCGCGAGGCACCCGAGCCCCACCGCGACGAGCACGAGCAGGAGCCCGTCGCCCGCCGAGGGACCGTGGGCGCGCGCCGCCGCCGGCGCGAGCAGCACCGCGACCGCCGCTACACGTGCGGGAACTGCGGGTTCCACGCCACCTCCCAGAGGAACCCGTCGGGATCGGCGAAGTAGCCCGAGTACCCGCCCCAGTCGGCGCGGGTGCCCGGCTTCACCAGCTTCCCGCCGCCGGCGACGACCTCGGCGAGGAGCCGGTCCACCTCGGCCTCGGAGCGGACGTTGTGTGCGAGGGTGAAGCCGGGGAAGCCGCTCCCGGCCTCGGGCACGCCGGCGTCGGCGGCGAGCTCGTGGCGCGGGTAGAGGCCGAGCCAGGTCTTGCCGAGCTCGAAGAAGGAGATCCCGGGCGGCGTGTCCTTGCGCGGGAGCTGCAGCACCTCCGCGTAGAAGCGCGTCGCGCGGTCGAGATCGCGCACGCCGAGGGTCACGAAGCTGAGGCGGGGCTCCATCGGGCTTCCTCCCTCCGCGGACCCTAGCCCGCGGCCCCGGAGGCGCCAAGGTTGCGCGCCTCCGCCCGGCGGCGTATATCCGGCGCCGGATATACGGACCCGGAGCCGCCGTGACCCCGCGCAAGGTCCAGAACCCGCTCGCCCTCGCCGTGCTCGCCTGCCTGTGGGAGCGGCCGATGCACCCCTACGAGATGGCGACCACGCTCAAGGAGCGGCACAAGCACGAGAGCATCAAGCTCAACTACGGCTCGCTCTACACCGTGGTCGACGCGCTCGTCGGGGCGCGGCTGATCGAGGCCAGGGAGACGGTCCGCGAGAGCCGCCGGCCCGAGCGCACCGTCTACGAGCTCACCGCCGCCGGCGCGGCCGAGCTCGAGACCTGGCTCGCGGACCTGCTCGGCACGCCGGTGAAGGAGTTCACCCGCTTCGAGGCGGCGCTCTCGCTCATGGCCGCGCTCCCGCCCGACCGCGTCGCCGGGCTGCTCGAGGAGCGGATGCGCCGCCTCGAGGCCGAGGAGGCGCGGCTCGCCGCGGCGATCGAGGGCGCGGCGTCGGAGGGCGTGCCGCGGCTGTTCCTCATCGAGGCCGAGTACGCGCTCTCGATGCGCGAGGCGGAGCGGGCCTGGGTGGGCAAGCTCGTCCGCCTCGTCCGCGGCTCGCCGTCGTTCACGAAGCTCTGGAAGGAGGCCCACGCGACCCGTGCGAAGCGGCGGGGCCGGGGGCCGCAGCGGCGATGAGCCGGCGGTCCCGCCCGCGGCCGCGGCCGAAGCCGCCGCCGGCCGTCCCGCCGTGGTGGTGGTGGTGGCGCGCCGGGGCGGAAGGCGCGTGCTAGCGTCCTTCGGCGCATGCGCCTCGTCCCGCTCCTCGCGCTCGCCGTCCTGGCGGCGCCGTCGCTCGCCTCCGCCGCCGAGTGGGAGAAGTACGACTCCGAGGACGGCGTCGACGTCTACACCCGCGAGGTCGAGGGCTCGCCGCAGCGGCAGGTGAAGGCGTTCGGCGAGTTCGACGGCACGCCGGAGCGCGTGCTCGCGGTGCTCGTCGACGTCGAGTCGTACCCGAGGACGCGGCCGATGGTCGCCGAGACCAAGGTGCTGAAGCGAGAAGGGAACCACGTCTGGTACTACCTGCGCGCCGAGGCGCCGGTGGTCTCGTCCCGCGACTACGTGGTGAAGAGCACCATGTCGCGGCTCCCCGACGGTCGGCTCAAGGTCGAGTGGACCGGGAAGCACGACCTCGCCTACCCGGAGCGGCCCGGCGTCGTCCGGCTCTCGCTGGTCGAGGGCCACTGGCTGCTCTCGCCGCTCGACGGCGGCAAGCGCACCCGCGCCGTCTACTTCGTCCACACCGACCCGAAGAGCGACGTCCCCGCCTTCGTCGTGAACCGCGCCAGCGCCGGCGCGGTGCCGAAGATCTACGCCGGCATCCGCAAGGCGCTCGCATCGCCCGCGTACGCGAACGCCCGCTCGCCGCTCGCCGAGGACCAGAAGCCCGCCCCGTGAAAGCCCGCGCGCTCCTCCCGCTCCTCCTCGCCGCGCCGTCCCTCGCCTCCGCCGCCGAGCCGGCGGGGCCGGTCGAGACGCCCGCCCCCGAGGCGCCCGCTGCCGCGCCGCCGTCCCGCGACCCGCGCCTCCCGCCCTGGCTCGCGCTCGACCTCGAGTACCGGGTGCGCACGGTCTACGTGGAGCCGCTCGAGCTCGCCGGCGAGGACGTCCGCGAGGTGATGTGGACGGAGCAGCGGCTCCGCACCGATCTCGCCCTGAAGGCCCCCGAGGTGGTGACGCTCCACGTGCAGGCCGACGTGCTCGCGGGCGTGCTCTTCGGCGACAACGGCAGCTTCGGCGGCGATCCCGCCGCGAACTCCGGCGTCGCGCTCGCCACCAAGCGCCCGAACTCCACCACCGTCGACGTGGGGCTCCGCCCCGGCTCGGACCCGCTCGACCCGTCGAGCTACGGCCCGACGTTCCAGGCGGTGGAGCCGCTGCTCCTGAACCACGTCTACGCCGACGCGCTCCTGCCGGTGGGCCTGCTCCGGGTCGGCCGCCAGCCCGTCTCCTACGGCGCGAGCCTCACCGCCCACGAGGGCACCGCCATCAACCGCTGGGGCGTGAGCCGCTACGCCGACTCCGTCGACCGCGCGCTCTTCGCCACCAAGCTCGACGAGGCGTTCCGGGTGCTCTCCGGCGCGAGCGGCAAGGCGAACCTCTCCGAGGACGACGGCCTCTTCCTCGGCCTCTTCCACGACTGGCTCACCCAGGGGCAGCTCGACAGCGCCTCCGACGACACCCGGCAGCTCGGCGCCGCGCTGATCTTCCGCAAGCCGCGCCTCGACCTCGGCGTCGAGCTCCGCGACGTGCTCCTCTCCGGCAACGTCGTCCACCTCGGCGACACCCGCTTCGACTCCGACGTCTTCGGCGTGCCGCTCAAGGCCGAGGTGACGATCGGCGACCTCTCGCTCTCCGCGCAGTACATGCTCATCCGCGGCGAGAGCCGCGAGATCGCCGAGGGCTTCGCGGCGCTCTCCGGCACCGAGCCCGAGGTGCAGCAGATCCGCGGCACCGGCGCCCAGGTGATGGTCGACTACCGGCTCGGCCCGGCGACGCTCACCTTCGAGCTCGACTACGCGACCGGCGACGACGACCCGCGCTCGTCGACGCCGATCACCTCGTTCAGCTTCGCCCGCGATTTCAACGTCGGCCTGCTCCTCTTCGAGCACGTCCTCGCCTTCGAGTCGGCCCGCTCCGCCGCCGTCGGCATCCAGAACCTCGCCCAGCTCGATTCGGCGTCGTTCCCGATCACCGAGGCGCGCACCGACGGCCGCTTCACCAACGCCATCGCGCTCTTCCCGCAGCTGAAGCTCGACCTCGTCGACCGCCCGCGGCACAAGCTCCACCACCGCACCGGCGTGCTCGTCGCCTGGCCGGAGGCGGCCGGCGGCGCGGTCGACCCGATCCGCACCACCCTGCGCTACGACGGCGCCGAGATCGCCGACGACGCCGTCAACTACGCCGGCGGCAAGCCGGGCTCGTTCTACGGGGTGGAGATCGACCAGCAGCTCCAGTGGACCTTCGCCGACGCCTTCGTCTGGACCGTCGAGGGCGCGGTGCTCCTGCCGGGCGACGCCCTCGAGAACGAGCACGGCTTGGCGGTACCGGCCTTCCTGGTCGAGAATCGGCTCGCCTACCTCTTCTGATCATGAGAGCTCACCTCGCCATCCCAGCGGCGGCGCTCCTCGCCTCGGCCTGCGTCTACGACGGTCCGCCGGAGGTCCGCCTGGTCGCGCCCGAGGGCGGCACCTTCGTCCGCGGCGATCCGCTCCGGCTCGAGTTCTCCGAGCCGATCGACCCGTCGACGCTGGTGCTGCGGATCTGGCCGAACCGCCGCGACGGCGAGGGCGAGCTCGCGTCGGGCCTCGAGCCCCGGCTCCCGGACTGCACGCCGGGGAGCTCGTGCGGCGCCACGCGCCTCGCGGTGGCCGACGACGCGCGCTCGGCGACCCTGACCCTCGACGAGGAGCTCGGCCGCCCCGACGTGCCGCTCATCCTCGAGGTCGCCGAGGGGCTCGGCGACGAGGGCGGCGCGAAGACCGGCGTCGCCTCGCTGTTCGACTTCCAGTTCCGCCACACCCGCAAGGCGAACGAGGAGCCGGTCGAGTTCGACCAGGGCGTCTACGTGATCGTCGCCGAGATCGCCGACCCGATCCCGGCGGTGCTCACCCTCATCACCGAGACCCGGGTCGCGCCCGACGGCCGGGCCGCCCTCGCCGGCGCCGAGGGCGACGAGATCAACGGCGCCCCGAAGAACACCCGCGATCCCGCGAACCTGATCGTCGACGCCGGCCCCGAGGGCTACGCCGTCTTCACCGGCGGCTTCGTCACCCTCGACGGCGGCGAGCGGTTCCTCGAGACCGACCCGATCGAGATGACGCTCGTGCTCGGCCCGATCATCGTGGCGATCCACGACGTCCGCATCAACGCCAAGATCGTCCGCTCCGAGGAGACCGGCCGCGACCGACTCGACGGCACGCTCTCGTTCTCGAGCGTGACCCTGAACCCGGGCGAGGACGGCTTCGACTACCCGGCGGGCAACGCGCCATTCTCCGCCGATCGCGTGCCCGACGAGCTCGTGCCCGCGGGGACGCCACAGCTCTGCGGCGACCTCTGCGGCGCCGTCGACGGGATCTGCGAGCCGCCGGTCGACTTCCCGCCCGCGGACTTCTGCGGGTGAGCCTCTGGCTCCTCGCCTTCGTCGTCTTCGCCCAGGCCGTCGAGACGGTGGCCGGCTTCGGCGGCACCGTGCTCGCGCTCGCGCTCGGCGTGCACGTGGTGCCGCTCGAGCGGCTGGTGGTGGCGCTGGTGATCGTGGGCTGGCTGCAGAGCGCCTGGAACGTGGGCCGCGGCCACCGCGCCATCTCCTTCCGCGTGCTGCTCGGCCGGATCCTCCCGCTCGCCGGTGCGGGGCTCGCCGCCGGGGCCTTCGCGTTCTCGGCCCTCGGCGACGTCGGCCTCGAGCTCGTGCTCGGCGCGTTCGTGGTGGTGGTCTCCGCGCTCGAGCTGTACCGGCTCTTCCGGCGGCCCGCCGCGCCGAGGCCGCTCCACCCCGCGCTCTCGGCGGCGCTCCTCGCCGGCGGCGGCGTCTTCCACGGCCTCTTCGCCTCGGGCGGCCCGCTGATCGTCCTCTTCGCGAGCCGCGCGCTGCCCGAGAAGGCCGCGTTCCGCGCCACGCTCTCCGCGCTCTGGCTGACGATGAACACGGTGCTCCTCGCGTCGTACGCGCTCTCCGGCCGCCTCGACCGCGAGACCGGCACGCTCGCCGCCTCGCTGCTCCCGGCGCTCGCGGTCGGGATCGTCGCCGGCGAGGCGCTCCACGCGCGGGTGGACGAGCTCGCCTTCCGCCGCCTCTCGCAGGGGATCCTCCTCGGCGTCGGCGTGCTCCTCCTCGTCCGATGAGCGTGCTCGACGGCGCGGCGGAGCTCGGCTCGCTCTTCGTGGTCTCGTTCCTGAGCGGGATCTTCTGGGTCGCGAACGCCGAGGGCACCGCGGTCTACTACTCGATGGAGCGCGGCTGGCACCCGGTGGTGGTCGCGACCGTCTGCACCGCCGGGCAGCTGTCGATGTTCTCGCTGCTCTTCCACGGCGGCGGCTGGCTGCTCCCGCGGTGGAAGTGGCTCCACCGCTACGTGGAGCGGACGCGGGCGAAGCACGGCGAGCGGCTCCGGAAGGGCTACCTCTCCACCACCGTGTTCGCGTCGGCGTTCGGCGTCCCGCCGCTCGGCGCGATGTCGGTGCTCGCCGACGGCTTCGCCGTCTCGTTCGCGCGGTTCCTGGCGATCGCCGCCGGGCTCCGCTTCGTGAGGTTTCTCCTGGCCGCCGCTGCGGGCGAGCAGCTCACCGCCTACTGGCGCGGCCTCTGGTCGTGAGGAGTCCGAGATGACGTTCCCGAAGAAGGGCCAGGCCCCCGCCGAGGTGCTCGCGTCGCTGCAGAGGTCCAAGGAGGACGACGGCGACTGGAAGCGCGGGAAGATCTTCAGCCTCGTCTACCACGCGGGCGAGGAGCACACGAAGCTGCTCCACGAGGCGTACGGGCTGTTCTTCATGGAGAACGGCCTCAACCCGATGGCGTTCCCGTCGCTCCGCCGGTTCGAGACCGAGGTGGTGCGGGCGGTGACGTCGCTCTTCCACGGCCCGGACACGGCCGCGGGCTCGATGACCTCGGGCGGCACCGAGAGCGTGCTGATGGCGGTGAAGACCGCCCGCGATCACGCGAGGGCGACCCGCGGGATCGAGGCGCCCGAGATGATCGTGCCGGTCTCGGCCCACGCGGCGTTCGACAAGGCGGCGCACTACTTCGGGGTGAAGATCCGGCACGCGCCGCTCGACGCCGGCTTCCGCGTCGACGTCGCGAAGGTGCGCGAGCTCGTGAACGCGAACACGGTGCTGATCGTGGGCTCGGCGCCCTCGTACCCGCAGGGCGTCATCGACCCGATCGAGGAGCTCGCGGCGCTCGCCGTGGAGCAGGGGATCCTCTGCCACGTCGACGCCTGCCTCGGGGGCCTGCTCCTGCCCTGGGCGGAGAAGCTCGGCCGGAAGATCCGGCCGTTCGACTTCCGCATGCCGGGCGTCACCTCGCTCTCGGCGGACCTGCACAAGTACGGCTTCACCGCCAAGGGCGCCTCGACGGTGATCTACCGGACGCGGGAGCTGCGCCGGCACCAGTTCTTCGCCTACGCCGACTGGCCCGGCGGGCTGTTCGGGTCGCCGAGCATGGCGGGCACGAGGCCCGGCGGCGCCATCGCCGCGGCCTGGGCGGCGATCCACCACCTCGGCGAGGAGGGTTACCTGCGGATCGCAAAGGGCATCCTCGAGACCAGCGACGCGCTCCTCGCCGGCGTTCGCGCCATCCCGGGCCTGCGCGTCCTCGGCGAGCCGGACATGAGCGTCTTCGCGTTCACCTCCGACACGCTGAACATCTACGAGGTCGGCGACGGCATGGACGCCCGCGGCTGGAAGCTCGACCGGCAGCAGCGGCCGCCCTCGTTGCACCTCATGGTCACCCCGGTGCACGCGCCGATCGTGGAGCCGTTCCTCGCCGACCTCCGCGAGGTGGTGGGCGGGCTCTCCGCCGGCGGCCCGGCGCCGGACGGCAGCGCGGCGATGTACGGGATGATGGGCTCCCTGCCGGACCGCGGGCAGGTGGACCAGCTGCTCCTCGACTTCCTCGACGGGATGGACGCGTGAACCGCTTCGAGACGATCCGGGACCTCGCCCGGCTGCCGTGGTTCGAGCTCGGGCCCGACGGCGAGCTCCGCGCCGACCCGGCGGTGCACGGCGCCATCGACCTCCACGGCCACCTCGCCCAGGGCGTCCTCGGCCTCGGCCGGCGGAAGCTCCGCGACGCCACCTCGCGGATCGAGCAGTACCTCCCCGACGACCGGCCGCTCGACCTCGACTGCTACGCCAACAAGAACTTCGCGCCCGACCGGCTCACGGTGATGAAGAAGGACCTCACCGGCCGGACGATGGACCGCTCGCCGCTGAAGTCGACGCACACGCTGCCGAACCTCGAGCGGCGGATGGCGAACCTCGGCATGCGCCACACGGTGATCCTGCCCATCGACCTGCCGTTCGCGCCGTCGAACGCGGCGCTCATGCTCGACGTCACCCGCGGCTGCGAGAAGACCATCTGCTTCGGCTCGGTGCACCCGTACCTGCCCGGACCGGAGAAGCGCGTCGCCGCGCAGGTGGCGAAGGGCGCCCGCGGCATCAAGTTCCACCCGGCGATCCAGCTCGTCCGCCCCGACGACCGGCGGGCGATGCGCATCTACCGGGCGGCGGCCGACCACGACATCCCGGTGCTCTTCCACTGCGGGCCGGTCGACATCGAGCTCTGGATCAGCCGGCAGCTCTCGCAGGTGCGCCACTACGAGAAGGCGATCGCCGAGAACCCGCGCACCACCTTCGTGCTCGGCCACTCCGGCGCGCTGCAGATGGAGCAGGCGGTGGAGCTCGCGGTGCGGTACCCGAACGCCTGGCTCGAGGTGTCGTGCCAGGGCGTCCCGGCGATCCGCCACATCCTGGAGAAGGCGGATCCGAGCCGGATCATGTGGGGCACGGACTGGCCCTTCTACCACCAGGCCATGGGCCTCGCGAAGCTGCTGCTCGCCACCGACGGCGACGTGGCGCTCCGCGAGAAGGTGCTCTTCGGGAACGCGCGGCGGCTCCTGAAGGTGTGAGCGGTCACTCGGGGAGCTCCGCGAGGACCTCGGCGCCGATCACCCGGTCGTCCGCCGTGCCGGGCGCGCCGTCCGGGCCCGGCGAGCGCACGCGGAGCGCGCCGGCGCCGTCGTCCTCGAGCAGGTAGGGCCGGCTCCAGGGATCGGTGACCGAGCCCCCGCTCGCGCCGGCCTCGAGCATCGCGTCCATCGAAGGCGGCGGCTCGCCGGCCTTCCGCGGGAGCGTGGCCGCGACCCGGAGCAGCCGGGCCGCGTCGACGCGGAGCTCGGCGTCGCGCGAGGCCTCTCGGCGCTCGCCGGAGACGGGGCGGCCCTCGTTCCAAGCGAAGAACGCGACGGCCGCCACGAACAGCAGGAACGCGACGGCGAGGCCGTTCGCGAGCCGCGACTTCTTGAACGCCGCCCAGCCCATCGGTCACCCCGCCCAGCGCAGGATCCAGTAGAGGAAGCCGTTCAGGTCCGCGAGCCCGAAGGTGAAGCCGGGCACGACCTCGTCGCCGTCGAGCGTGCCCGAGCCGGCGAGCCGGAGCTTGCCGCCGACGAGCGACAGCGCCAGCTCGCCGCCGGGACGGAGCCGCGGGCCGGTCCCGCCGCGGTCGTCGAGGTCGGTCTCGAGGAACGGCACCGCCTCGAGCTCGGAGAAGAGGAAGCCCCAGCTCCCGCCGGGGCGGAGCACGAAGCCGGGGCCGGCGCGGCCGGTGAGCCGGGTGGGCCCGAGCTCGGCGCCGAGCGAGAGCGGCAGCGCGATCGCCGCGTGGGGCGAGAGGCCGAGGGTGGGACGCCAGCCGAGCTCCCACCGCTCCCGGATCGGGTCGCGGCCGAGGCGGTGCGGCGCGAGGTGGAAGAGCACCTCGGAGAAGCCGACGTCGTCGTCGGGGATGCTCGAGGGGTCGAGGTCGACGCCCTCGTGGCGGAGCGCGAGATCGGTGCGCAGCGCGAACTCCCACACCTCGCGCACCGGCTCGAGCGCCACGTCGGCGTCGGCCTTCTCGATCTCGAGCAGGCGCTGGGCGGTGCGCACGAAGGTGCGGCGCTGCCACGACACCGGGTCCTCGATGATCCCGCGCTCGTGGCCGAAGGCCTCGGCGGCGCCGCCCTTGGCGAGCTCGGCGAGCAGCCAGTCGAACCGCTCGCCGGCGTCGGCCTCCCAGGCGGCGTCGGTGGAGCCGTGGAGCTCGGGGCGGAGCCGGCGGTCGAGGTCGCCGTTGACGCGGACGAGGAGCGCGAGCAGGTCGTTGCGGCCGTCGACCGCGGCGAGCCAGGCGCCGACGGTGTCGCCGTCGGCGAAGCGGTGGGCGCGCACCGCCTCGAGCTGCGCGCGGTCGAGGCCGGCGGCGAGCTCCGAGGCGAAGACCCGACGCACCACGTAGGAGGTCGGCTCCGAGCCCGGGAGGATGGCGTCGTGGGCGAAGCGCAGCTTCTCGGCGGTGCAGGTCGCGAACGCCACCTTGTCGCTCCGCGGGACGCCGGCGCCGAGGCAGTCGGCCTGCGCGAGCTCGGCGAGCCCGTCGTAGACGCCCACCCGGAAGTCGAAGCGGCGGAACGGCTCGGCGAGGAAGCCGGCGAAGGCGCCGAGGTGCTCGCCGAAGATCGGGAAGTAGCGGGTGGTGAGCGCGAAGGTGCGGCCCTCGCCGAGCTTCGGGTTCTCCTCGAGGAGCCGCGCGACGATCTGCAGCTCGTACTGCCGCGCCACGCCGACGAGCGAGCCGAGCAGGTCGGCGAGGAACGACAGGCCGCGGCCGCGGGCCTCGGGCTCGCGGGCGCCGCGCTCGGCGTGGGGCCGCCGCGCCTCGGGGTCGATGGAGACGAAGCGGAGCCCCTCCGGCGGCGGCTCGCGGGTGGAGCGCAGCGTGAGCGCGAGGCCGAGGGGCAGGTTGTCGAAGACGCCGCCGTCGACGAACCGCTCGGTGGCGGCGCGGCCCTCGCAGGCGAAGCCCGAGGTGCCCACCGGGCCGCCGCGGTCGTCGGGGCAGATGCCGATCGCCTTCGGCCCGAAGGCGATCGGGAACGCGCTCGACGCCTCGATCACCGAGAGCACGTCGGCGACGCGGACCTGCGCGGTGCCGTCGCGCGGCAGGTGGAGGAGCTGGCTCCGGCCCGGCGCGCCGGGGAAAGCGGTGAGGTCGCCGGGATCGTGGAAGCCGAAGGAGCCGTCGGCCCGGGTCGCGGCCCGGAGCAGCACCGCGTGCCGCTGTGTCTCGAACTCGAGGCCGAGGGTCGGGTCGCGGACGCGGTCGGCCGAGGTCTTGGTGAGGGTGACGCCGACGTCGAGCTCGCAGCCGGGGCGGAACCGCCCGGCGCGCCCCACGTGCCGCTCGAACGCGCCCTCGATCTCCTTGAACGCCTTGCGGGTGAAGACGCCGTCGTCGGGCTGGTAGACGCGGTCGTCGTGATCGCAGGTGAAGCCCGCCCGCGGGAACTTCGCCAGGTAGGCGCTGCAGCGGGCGTCCTCCGGGAACAGCCGGTCCCAGCCGATCGGGATCCAGGCCTTCCAGAAGAGGTTGTTCTCGGCGTCCTCGGCGCGGTCGGAGGCGTCGTCCTGGCACCAGGTCGCCGCGGCGAGGAAGGCGTTGATGTTGCCCGCCGAGGCGCCGGTGGCGGCGAGCAGCCGGCGCCGCGACACCGCCCCGGGATCGAGCTTCAGGTAGCGGACCATCGCCCAGGTGAGCCCGGCCTCGTACGAGCCGAGGCTGATCCCGCCGCTCACGGTGAGGACGTGCGCCGGGCCGGCGGCCGGAGGCGCGGGCGCGGGCGCCTCGCCGGGTGGGAGCTCCCTGTGATCGGCGACACGCACCGGCGCGGCGAGGAGCGCGAGCGCGAGCACGACCGGGGCGTGGGTCAAGGCCGACCTCCGGCGGGAATCCTAGGCGATGGCCGCCGTGGGCTACACTTCGCGGATGCGCAAGCTCACACACGTCGCCCTCCTCGGGGTCGGGCTGCTCTGTGCCTGCTCGCGGGACCTCGAGCTGCCCGCGGAGCCGGGCGCCGTCGCTCCCCTCGCGGTCGAGCCGCCGTTCACGGCCGTGGCGCCGCGGGCGTCGGTCGCGTTCACGATCTCCGGCGGCACGCCGCCGTACGAGGTGCGCTCGCTGTTCGCGCTCGAGGGCTCGACCGTCGAGGCCACCGAGGCGGGCGCGACGTACACCGCGGGCCCGGGCGGCGGCGGGCAGGACGAGCTGCTCGTCACCGACGCCGCCGGCGCCGAGGTCCGCGCCCGGATCCAGGTCGGCGCCCGCGTCTCGGTGCAGCCCGCCTACGCCTACGTGAACGCCGGCGGCCGCCTCGAGCTCCGCGCCGGCGGCGGGCAGCCGCCGTACCGCTTCACCTTCGACCCGCCGGGCCAGGACGGCGGCGGCTTCTTCGCCACCGCCTTCACCGGCTACGAGGCCGGCGCCGAGACCGACGGCCACGTGCCGCTCCGCGCCGCGAGCGACTACGCCAACGACCGCGTCCGCATCGAGGACGCGACCGGCGACTTCGTCCACGCGATCGTCTCGGTCGGCCCCGGCCTGTCGATCCTCGCCAGCGCGACCTCGCTCTCCCGCGGGCAGACGGTGACGCTGCAGGGCCTCGGCGGCAGCCCGCCGCACACGTTCGAGGTGGAGTGGCCGGGCGGCGCGCCGCTCGCCGGCGTGGAGTTCACGGCCGAGGGCTCCACCGCCCGGCTCACGGTGCCGGCCGGCGCCGCGGTGCCCGAGGACGTCCGCGGCGACGTGCTCGTGCGGCTGCGCGACGCCGGCGAGGGCGCGTTCACCGAGGAGCTCACCGTCCCGGTGGAGATCCTGGCGATCGAGCCGCTCACGGTGCGGGTGCCGCCGCGTCTCTCGCCTGGGGCCGAGATCAGGCTCGCGCCCACCGGCGGCCTCGCGCCTTACGCGTTCCGCTTCACCCGGCTGGGGAACCTCTCGGGCGGCACGCTCTCCGCCGACGGCGTCTACCGCGCCGGCCCGAACCCGCACCAGGAGGACGTGCTGCGGGTGGAGGACGCCGCCGGCAACGCGCTGGAGCTCCGGATCCCGATCGGGGCGACGACGCTGCCTGCGGCGGAGGCCGGACGCGCCGACGAGTCGATCCGCGATCGCTACCAGCCGCAGGAGATGCAGGCGGGGCACGCCTACCTCTCCACCGCCCACATCGTGCTCGAGCCCGGCGGCGCCCTCGTCTCGCTTCCGGCGCTCAGCGGCCGGGTGCACGACGTCGCCGACTTCGACGGCAACGGCCTGCCCGACATCCTCCACACCTCGGAGCCCGAGGTGGACGGCGCGATCTACGCGTACACCGGCACGGTCGCCGGCGATCTCTCCTGGGCCGGCGGCGGGGCGCGGGCCGCCTCCGCGCTCGTCGTCCCCGGCGAGCAGAGCGACCAGGTCGTCCTCGGCGGCGCGCCGGACTGCGCGCTCCGCACCGTCGACCTCGGCGCGTTCCTCCGCGACGAGCCCCTGCCTGCGTGCGAGGTGGCGCCGGGCGAGGCGTTCCGCTGGCTCGCGCGCGCGGGGCCGCGGGGCCACGTCGGGGCGGTCGCGAACGACCGCATCGCCTTCTTCGAGCTCGCCGACGGCTCGCAGCCGCGGCTCGCCGGCGAGTGCCCCGGGCCCGGCGGCGGCGCCAGCGCCGGCCCGCCGGTCGCGGTCGACCTCGCCCGCGACGGCAACCCCGACGTGGTGCACGTGCTCGGCGCCGACGGACCGGGCGGTCCGACGTACGACGTCGTCGCCTGCCTCTACCGGCCGCCGCCGCTGGCGCCGGAGCGGCTCACCGCGAGCTCGGCGATCGTGGGGCCGGACACGACGTTGTTCGCGGGCCCCACCGTCGAGGGCGGGGGCACGTTCTTCGTCGACCCGCGTGTCTCGGAGGGGAGGCGCCTCACCGAGCTCTGGGGCTACGGCGGACTTGTGCCGGCGCTCGGTCCGGCCAACGCGGCCATCCCGGCCCTCGGCGCGCTCCTCGCGACCGGCGACGCCGACGGCGACCTGCAGACCGACGTCCTCGAGCTCGGCGACTTCGGCGACCTCGTCCTGCACTACGGCAGCTCCGGCACCCTCGACGCCCCCGACCGCTTCCGCCTCGGGCCGCAGGGCAGCTACGAGCTGCTCGTGGCGAAGCTCGACGCCGACGGCTGCGAGGACCTCCTCGCGGTGGTGCCCGGCAACGCGCGGCTGCTCGGCGGCGCCCACCGGCGCTGCGGCGATCCGGCCGCGGGCGAGGAGGGGCCGTACAGCCTCGCGTTCCTCGCCGAGACGGGCGACCTCGACATCTTCGCGGTGGGCGACGTCGCCGACTACGACGCCGACGGGCGCGTCGACCTGCTCGCGATGTCGACCGCGTTCGAGCCCTCGATCCTGTCGTTCGACGGCGAGCGCAACGAGTTCGGCGCGCCGGTGCAGCCGGACGCGCCGCTGCCGCCGCTGTTCGGCCGGCCCTCGTCGGCCCACCTGCAGGCGCCGCTCCCCGACGGCCGCTGGCCGGTCGACCCGATCATGCCGGAGGTCGATCCGTTCACCGGCGGCGTGCCGCGGCTCTACGCCTACCTGATGAACGCGGACGATCCCGCGCACCCCACGCTGCACGTGGTGACGCTCGACCCGCCCGCCCCGCGCACGGACCTGGTGGTGGAGGACGCGGACGGGGACGGGATCGTCGACGTGCTGTCGTGGCCCGACTGCCCGCCGGGCGGCTGCACCGGCGCCGAGTCGCTGCTCCTCTACCGCGGCGAGGGGCAGGGCCAGGCCTTCGCCCTCGCGCCCGCCGTGGCGCTCGCGCCGCTGCCCGCCACCACGCCGGCGGTGATCGTCGACGGCGAACGCGATCGGATCGTGATGGTGTCGAGCCCGCCCGGCTCGTTCTGCGTGCAGACGGTGGACGTGGCGACGGGCGTCGCGGCGGCGCCGACCTGCGCCGATCCCGTCGGCGTCCCCGACGTCGGCGGCGGCCGGGCCCTGCTCCGCGATCTCGACGCCGACGGGCTGCCGGAGGTCGTCGCGCCGCTGCGGCCCTCCGATCCGGGCGCAGGCTTCGAGGCGAACGGCATCCTCTTCGCGACCGTCGAGGCCGACGGCTCGGTGGCGTCGTTCCACACGCAGCCGCTCGCGCCCGCGAGCGTCTCGTTCGAGCTGCGCCTCCTCGACGCCGACGGCGACGGGCGACCCGAGCTGCTCACCCGCTCGGTCCCGGTCGACGGCAACGCGCCGCCCGACGTGCGGGTGCTCCTCAACGCGCTCCGGCCGCCCGGCGGGGCCGATCGGGGGCAGTTCGTCCCGCAGCCGCCGCGGTAGGAAGCGGTTGACGTCGGGGGGCCGACGCGCGCCGAAAAGCGCACCGCCGGGGCCC
>CAZDGH010000011.1:22743-33142 GCA_964504805.1 uncultured Myxococcales bacterium
GGCTGTCCGTCCGCCCGCCGCGGCGTTTGTATGCGTTTGACGTGGGGGCCCCCGGGCGCCCATACCGGCGCACCGATGGCGCCCCGACATGACGAAGCAGCTCTTCCTCGCCGCGATCCTCGTCGCGGTCGCGTCGCCCGCGGCCGCCGACGAGGGCATGTGGACGTTCAACGCCTTCCCCTCCGACGTGGTGAAGGCGCGCTACGGCTTCTCGCCCGACCAGGCGTGGCTCGACCGCGTCCGGCTCTCGTCGGTGCGCCTCGCCGGCGGCTGCTCGGGCAGCTTCGTCTCGCCCGACGGCCTGGTGATGACGAACCACCACTGCGCGCACCAGTGCATCGAGCAGCTCTCGACCGCCAAGCGCGACCTGGTGAAGAGCGGCTTCTTCGCCAAGGCCGGGAAGGACGAGGTGAAGTGCCCGGAGATCGAGCTCAACCAGCTCACCGCGATCACCGACGTCACCGCGCGGATGAAGGCGGCGACCGCCGGGAAGTCGGGCAAGGACTTCAGCGTCGCCCAGAAGGCGGAGATGTCGCGGATCGAGAAGGAGTGCGCGACCGCCGACGACGTCCGCTGCGACGTGGTGACGCTCTACGCCGGCGGCCGCTACGACCTCTACAAGTACCGCCGCTTCCAGGACGTGCGGCTGGTCTTCGCGCCCGAGCTCGCCATCGCGTTCTTCGGCGGCGACCCCGACAACTTCGAGTTCCCGCGCTACGACCTCGACGTCTCGTTCCTCCGCGCCTACGAGGGGGGCAAGCCGGCGCGGACGCCGAACCACTTCACCTGGTCGGCGGCGGGCGCGAAGGAGGGCGAGCTCACCTTCGTCACCGGCCACCCCGGCGGCACCTCGCGGCAGCTCACCATCGCCGAGCTGGCCTACGAGCGCGACGTCGCCCTCCCGCGCCGGCTGCTGCAGCTCGCCGAGCTCCGCGGCGTGCTCACCGAGTTCCAGCTCCGCGGCGCCGAGGCGAAGCGCAGCTCCACCGGCACGCTGTTCTACGTGGAGAACGGCTACAAGGCGCTCAAGGGCCGGCGCGAGGCGCTCGTCGACGAGACCTTCTTCGCGGAGAAGGTCGCCGCCGAGCGGGCGTTCCGGACCCGCGTCGCCAACGACCCGAAGCTCGCCGCGGAGTACGGCAAGGCCTGGAGCGACGTCGAGAAGGCGGTGGCGAAGTACAAGGAGCTCGACGAGCCGTACCTGTACATCGAGGGCGGCGGCCGCGGCGGCCGGGCCTGGGGCTTCAGCTCCGACCTGTTCGCCTGGGCGCGGAAGCTGGTGCGCGCCGCCGAGGAGCTGCCGAAGCCGAACGAGCAGCGCCTCCGCGAGTACAGCGACGGCGCGCTCCCGGCGCTGAAGCAGGACGTGCTCTCCACCGCCCCGATCCACCCCGACCTCGAGATCGCCACCCTGACGTTCTCGCTCACCAAGCTGCGCGAGACCCTCGGCCCCGACGACGCGTTCGTGAAGAAGGTGCTCGGCAAGGAGTCGCCGGCGGAGGTCGCGAAGCGCGTGGTCTCCGGCTCGAAGCTCGCCGACCCGAAGGTACGCAAGGCGCTCTTCGACGGCGGGCAGAAGGCCGTCGCCGCCTCGAAGGACCCGATGATCGCCCTCGCCCGCCTCGTCGACGCCGACGCCCGCGCGTACCGCAAGCGCTACGAGGAGGAGGTCGAGGCGGTGCAGCGCAAGAGCGGCGAGCTCATCGCCAAGGCGCGCTTCGAGCTCTTCGGCACCAGCCTCTACCCGGACGCGACCTTCACCCTGCGCCTCTCCTTCGGCGCCGTGCGCGGCTGGGAGCACCAGGGCGAGAAGGTGGAGCCGTTCACGCGGATCGGCGGCGCCTTCGAGCGGCACACCGGCAAGGACCCGTTCGCGCTGCCGCCGTCGTGGCTCTCGTCGAAGGCGAAGCTGGACCTCCAGACGCCGTTCGACTTCGTCACCACCAACGACATCATCGGGGGCAACTCCGGCTCGCCGGTGGTGAACCAGAAGGCCGAGGTGGTGGGGCTCATCTTCGACGGCAACATCCACTCGCTCGGCGGGGACTACGGCTTCGACGAGAAGCTGAACCGCGCCGTGGCGGTCCACAGCGCCGCGATCGTCGAGGCGCTCTCGAAGGTGTACGGGGCGCAGCGGCTCGTCGACGAGCTCCGCGGCAAGGCCGGGGGCGGCACGCCGGCGGCGAAGACGCCCTAGGAGGCGACGCGGGCGAGCAGCGCGCGCAGGCCCGCGCCGTCGAACGGCTTCTCGATGCGCTCGTTCGGCACCCCGGCGAGGAAGCCGAGCGCCTCGGCGCCGTGGGCGCCGCCCGTCATGAAGGCGAGGCGGCGCTCGAAGCCGGGGCGCTCCGCGGCCAGCCGCCGGTAGAGCTCCATCCCCGAGACGCCCGGCATGCCGAGGTCGCAGAGCACCACGTCGAACTCCGCCCCGCCGCGGAGCAGCGCCAGCGCCTCGGCGCCGCTGGTGAGGACGCTCACGTCGTGGTCGGGCGTGAGCAGGAGCCGCAGCGTGTTCGCGAACGGCCCGTAGTCGTCGACGACCAGGATCCGCACGTCAGGCTCGGGCGTCCCTGCGGCGGCGCCGCGCCGCGAGCTCCGGGGACTCCTTCACCGCCATGGCGACGAGGCCGAAGGAGCGGAGGAAGGCGTCCATCCCGGCGCGATCGAGCTTCGCCGGCTCGGCGCCGACGTCGGGGAAGCCGCGCTCGTCGGGCGTGAGCTCCTCCCAGTTCTGGAAGAGGCGGCCCCAGTCGCTCGCGAGCACCTGCTCCATCTTCTTCTGGGCGAAGACCGGGTACCAGAAGGTGTCGTGGTAGAGCACGCTGGCGATGTACGACCACGGCGCGAGCACGGTCTTCAGCGACCACTCGATCGGGCCCTTGAGCGGGCCCCAGTAGATCTTGTGCTGCATCCGCGAGGCGAAGGTCATCTCGCGGAACGGCCCCTGGAAGTTCCAGCGCTCCTTCGCCGCGTCCTCGTCGCCGACGAGCTCGATCTGCGACGGGTCGGCGCACCCGAGGCCGAGCTCGTGGGCGGTCCGCAGGTACTTGATCGACATCGGGTCGAAGCCCATCAGCTTCGCCGAGACCGCGTCGATCGCCACCTGGTCGGCGGAGGCGAGCAGCACGTTCTTCACGTGCGGCATCATGCAGCGCGGCCCGGGGCCGTCGCCGGCGAAGGTGCCGTCCATCACCGCGAAGACGCCGCGGTGGATCTTCTGCTGGATCATCAGCAGGTCGACGAGCGTCTCGTGGATCACCGGGTGCGTCCAGTGGCGGTGCTCGTTGAGCAGGCCGCCGAACGCGTTCTTCATCGCGCCGGTGGTGGTGGTGAAGATGTGGGTCTTCACCGTGGGGAGGTGGACGATGTTCTCCCCGAGGAAGCGCTTCGGGATCGAGAAGCCCTTCGGGTACACCTGGTTCAGCACCAGGAACTTCTCGGCCAGGTCGCCGACCGCCTCGCGGATCGGGATCCACTCCTCGCCCTCGTAGAGGTGCACGTTGCGGATCCCGTGCGCCTCGACCACCGGGAGCTGCTTGTTCTGCCGCTCGCCGAGGTGCGAGTCGATCACCACGGTGCGGTTGTGGCAGGCGTGGACGAGGTCCTTCGAGTACCCGTCCTTCAGCATCGCGGCGATCACGCCGTCGAGCTGCCACGGCGTGGTCGAGCTCGCCGGGTAGAAGAAGTGCCAGGAGATGTTCACCTTGAGCGCGGTGTCCGCGTCCTTGGCGATCACCTCCTGGTAGCCCGCCAGGTTCATCGCCCGGTGGGTGTCCTCGCGGACCGTGCGCGGCTTGGTGCGGACGACCGCGACGACGCTCTTCTTCTTCTTCTTCGGGGCCATAGGGCGCGCAGGATACCGCCCTGCGCGCCCCGTTCAACCCGCGGCCCGGAGCCTAGCGCTTGCGGCTCCTGGCCGAGGCGCGTCCGCCCTTGCGCCCGGCGCGGACCTTCTGGGCGCGCGAGCCGCCGCGGCCGGCCGAGCTGCGGGAGCGCGAGGTGGTCTTCCGGCCGCCGCGCCCGCTCGACCCGGACCGGGTGGTGCGGCCCGAGGTCGACGAGGACGCGCGGCGGCTGCCCTTGGTCTCGCCCTTCTCGCTGCGGGTCTTGTTCACGGTGGCGGCGGCGATCCGCTTGGCGGTGCCGGCCGACTTCCCACGCTTCTGCGCGCTCTCCTTGATCTTCTCGTACTGGCGCTCTCGCTTGTTGCTCCACGACGAAGGCATGCGGGTCTCCTGGAAGAAGTTTTCTGCGACGACCGCCCCGACCATGGGAATCGAGCGGGCGCTCGTCACCTGCCGCCGACCCGCGAAGGGCGTGGACGCAGCCGCTGCGTCTAGCGCCCGAGCGCCTTCGCCACCGCGGCGACGACCTCCTCCTCCGTCGGGAAGCCGTGGAAGGTCTTCTCGGCGACGACCTGCCCGTCGACGTCGACGAGGTACTTGCCCGAAGGCCCGGGCTCGAGCTGCACGTCGACGTCCAGCTGCTCCTTCAGCGCGGCGGCCGCACGGACCGCCCTCGGCTTGTAGCCTCAAGCATTGCAGTAGCGGATGCGGACCATGGCGCCTCCTCAGGGCTCCGGCGTGCCGGCGTCGGCGGACGCGAAGCGGAACGGGTAGGTCACGCGCACCTGCCCGTCGCCGCCGGGGACGGGGAAGCGCGCCTTCGAGAGCGCGTCGAGCAGGCAGGCCTGGACGAGCACGTCGGCCATGGTGGTGCGGTCCTCGACGACCTCGGCGTCGACGATGCGTCCGTCGCCTTCGCGGGCCTCGATGGTGAAGGAGAGCACGGCGTCGCCGCCGAGGAAGGGATCCTGCCGCAGGCCCTGCTCGTAGCAGTCCTTCAGCGCCGGCTGGACGGCGCGGATCGAGCTCCGGATCGCCTCCTTCGGGAGCGTCCCCGTGGGCCCGGCCCGGTCGAGGAGCGGCTTGCCGCGGAGGACGAGGCGCCGGCGCTCCTCGCCCGCGACCCCGCCGTCCTCCGGGGCGGCGACGCCGCCGTCGGCGGACTCGTCGGGCGGCGGCGTGCCGGCGTCGGGGCGGAGGGCGCGGAAGACGTTCGGCGGCACCGCGAACGCCCGGGGCGTGCCGGCGTCGGGCGCCGGCTCGACGCGGCGGAGCGGGCGGCGCCGGGCCTCCTCCGTCGGCGGCTCCGGCGGCGGCTCGCCGGCGCAGGCGAGCCGGGCGGCGAGGCCGGCGAGGATCGCCACGACCAGGGCGAGGATCACGCGGTTGCGCGGCTTCACGGCGCCCTCCGGGTCACGACCAGCGGAAGATCTTCAGCGACAGCGCGAAGGCGCCGGCGCCCCACGCGCCCAGGATCGCCAGCTCCCGCCACAGCGCGGCGAGCGAGGCACCCTCGTTGACGACGCCGCGCAGCGCGTCGTTGAGCGCGGTGAGCGGGAGCAGCGAGATCAGCGGCTGCAGCGCGTCGGGGAAGCGCGACGACGAGAAGAAGACGCCGGAGACCACGAACATCGGCAGCGTCACCAGGTTGACGAGGCCGTTCACCGTCTCGGTGTTCTGCGCCCGCGAGGCGCAGAGCAGGCCGACGCCGGCGAACGACCACGCGCCGAGCAGCGACACCAGCGCCACCGCCGCGATCGAGCCGTGGATGGCGACGTCGAAGGCGAGCCACGCGAAGCCGAACAGGAGCGGCACCTCGATCGCCAGCGGGACCAGCCGGGCGAGGAGGAAGGCGGCGAGGTAGTGGCGGCGCCGCATCGGGGTCGCGACGAGGCGCTTGAGGAGCTTGCGCGACCGCGTCTGCACGATCACCCAGGCGATGCCCCAGAGGCTGCCGCTCATCAGCTGCATCCCGAGCAGGCCGGGCACGAGCCAGTCGACGTAGCGCGCGCCGGGCGCCTCCACCGCGTGGTCCTCGACCGGCCTCGCGTCGGCGCGCCCCGCCGCCCGCTGGAGCACGTCGTCGACGAGGAGGCGCGCGGCCCGGGCCTCGGGCCTGGTGGGATCGAGGCGGTAGCCGACGGTGGGGCCGGGCTCGACGAGCACCGAGAGCTTCCCGCCGCGCAGCGCCCGCTCCGCGTCGGCCGCGGAGACGAGCGCCGGCGCGAGCCGCTCGTCGGCGTCGAGCGCGGCGAGGAGCTCCGGGGCGCCGTCGCCGTCGAGCACGCCGACCGCCACCGGGGTGGGGCCCTCGGCGCGGAAGGCGATGCCGAGGGCGACGGTCAGGAGCAGAGGGAACCCGAAGGTCCAGAACACCGCGCCAGGCTCGCGGCCGAACTCCTTGAGCCGCGCCACGGTGAGCTCGAGCAGCGGGTGGCTAGCCTTCACGGAGCTGCCTGCCGGTGAGGGACACGAAGACGTCCTCGAGCGTCGCGTGCCGGGTGGAGAGGCGGGTGAGCCGGGCCCCGCGCTCGCGGAGGGTGGCGAGGAGGGCGGGGAGGGCCACGTGCACCTCGACGGCGGCGAGGGCGACGCCGTCGGCGACGCCGCGCGCCGAGGTCACCGAGGGCACGCTCGCGAGCGACGCGGGGTCCACCGGCGGCTCGGTCGCGAGCTCGATCACGTGCTCGCCGCCGAGGGAGGCGATGAGCTCCCGCGGGGTGCCGAGCGCGATGATCCGCCCGCGGTCGACGACGGCGACGCGGTCGCAGAGCCGCTCCGCCTCGTCCATGTAGTGGGTGGTGAGCACCACCGTGCGGCCCTTGCCGCGGAAGTCGAGCACCAGGTCCCAGAGCGAGCGCCGCGACTGCGGGTCGAGGCCGGTGGTCGGCTCGTCGAGGAAGAGCAGCTCGGGATCGCCCACGAGCCCGCACGCCACCGCCAGCCGCTGCCGCTGCCCGCCGGAGAGCTTCGACACCCAGGTCCTGCGCTTCTCGCCGAGCTGCACCAGCGCGATCGCCTCGTCGACGGTGCGGCCTCGCTCGTAGAAGGAGCGGAACAGGCGCAGCGTCTCCTCGACGGTGAGCCGGTCGGCGAGCCGCGTCTCCTGCAGCGCCACGCCGACCTTCTCCCGGAGCTCCGCCTCGTCGCGACGCCAGGTGCGGCCGAGGAGCTCCACCTCGCCGGAGGTCGGCTCGAGCAGCCCCTCGAGCAGCTCGACCGTGGTGGTCTTGCCGGCGCCGTTCGGCCCGAGCAGCCCGAAGCACTCGCCGGCCCGCACCTCGAGGTCGAGGCCGTCGACGGCGACGACGTCGTCGAAGCGCTTCACCAGGGCCCGGGTGCGGATCGCCGCGTCCACGCGCGGGCACTATAGGCCCCCACGGGGCTTCCGATCCGGCGAAACGGGTCGCACCTTCGCGGTCCGGAGGCAGCGTGGAAGCCCCGACCCCGCAGGGCCCGTCCGCCGGCGTCGCGGCCGCGCTCGTCGTCAACGTGCGCGCGCGGCGCGGCGAGGACGCGCTCGCCGCCGCCCGCGAGGCGCTCGCCGGCCTGGGCGTCCGGCTGGTGGAGGTCCACGCGCTGACCGAGCCGGCGACGATCGGCGCCTGGGTGGACGGCGCGCTCCACCGCGGCGCGCGGCTCTTCGTCGTCGGCGGCGGCGACGGCACCGTCTCGGCGGTCGCCGATCGCCTGGTGGCGTCGGGCACCGGCGCGTCGCTGGCGGTGCTCCCGCTCGGCACCGGCAACGACTTCGCGCGCTCGCTCGGGATCCCCTTCGACCTCTCGGCGGCTTGCGCGGTGGCGGCCGGCGGCGTCGAGGCGCCGGTCGACGTCGGCCTCGCCGCGGGCCGCCACTTCCTCAACGCCGCCTCGGTCGGCGTCAGCGGCGCGCTGACGCGGCGGCTGCGGCCGGAGCTGAAGCGCCGCGTCGGCCGCCTCGCCTACCCGCTGCTCGCGGCCGGCGAGGCGCTCCGGTTCGAGCCGTTCCGGCTCCGGCTCCGGCACGAGGGCGGCACGCTCGAGCTCGACGCGCTCCAGGTCGTCGTCGGCAACGGTCGCTTCCACGGCGGCGGCCGGCTGATCGCCCCGGCGGCGGCGCTCGACGAGGGGCGGCTCGACGTCTACGCCATCCGCGTCGGCCCGGAGGGCGCGCGGGCGACGGAGCTGCTGCGCCTCGGCGCGAGGCTCCGCGCCGGCACCCACGTCGACGATCCGTCGGTCGAGCACGTGGTCACCCGCTGGGTGGAGCTCGAGGCCGATCCGCCGCAGGAGCTCGACCTCGACGGCGAGCTCGCGGGCGAGACGCCGGCGCGGCTCGAGGTGGTGCCGGCGGCGCTGCGGGTGCGGCTGCCTACCCGACGCTGACCTTGCGGACGCCGCGGGCGGTGAGGAGCTCCGGCGCGCGGCTCCGCTGGTCGCCCTGGAGCACGATGGCGTCGCCCTCGACCGCGCCGCCGCACCCGAGCGCCTGCTTCAGCGCCTTGCACCAGGCCTCGAGCTCCTTCGGCTTCAGCTCGAGCTGCTCGACGACGGTGACCTCCTTGCCGCCGCGGCCCTTCCGCTCCATCCGCACCACCGCGCGGGCCGGGCCCTTCGGCGCCGCGGGCTCCGGCGGCGGCTTCCCCGGCGGCAGCTCGTCGCGCTTCGACGCGAGCGCTTCGAACGGGTTGTGGAAGGGCTTGTCCTTCGCCATGGCGCCGTTCCTAGCACGGACCCGCCGCGGAACCGGCCGGGCGCGGCGCTGTCGGTCCGTGCATGCGACCGATCGTCCCCGCCCTCCTCGTCGCCGCCGCGGCCTGCGGCGGCGAGCGCCCCGGCCTGCCGCTCGCGGCGGTCACCCTCTACGAGACCGGCGTCGGCTGCTACGAGCGCCGCGGCACCCTCGCGCCCGGCGAGGTCGCCGAGATCCCGCTCGGGCCCGGGCAGCTCGACGACGCCCTGAAGTCGCTGGTGGTGCTCAGCGACGCCGGCGTGGCGTCCGCGGACTTCGACCCGCCGCGCTCGCCGGACGCGGCGCGCGCCGAGGCCGGCCTCCCGGCGCCGGCGGACCGGGATCTCGCGGCGCTGCTCGCGGCGCTCCGCGGCGCCGAGGTCCGCGTGCGGCGGACGGTGGGGGCGGCGGTCGAGGGGCGCGTGCTGGAGGTGGAGCGAGGGCCCGGCGAGGCGAAGCCGGCCGAGGCGCTGCTCGTCTTCGGCGCGGGAGGGCTCTCGCGGATCCCGATCGCCGAGCTGGCGGCGGTGGAGCCGCTCGAGGGGCCGGTGGCGACCGCGTGGGATCGCGCCGCCGCCGCCGAGGCCGCGCAGGGCGAGCGCCGCACGCTGCGCATCCGCGGCGGTCGCGAGGGTGGAGCGGTGGAGGTGGCGTACGCGACCGAGGCGCCGGTGTGGCGCACCACCTACCGGCTCGTGGTCGGCGACGCCGCGCGGCTGCAGGGTTTCGCGCTCGTGCACAACGACACCGACGAGGCGTGGCGCGGCGTCGAGGTGCGGCTCGTCTCCGGCCGCCCGTCGTCGTTCCTCTTCCCGCTCGCCGGCCCTCGCTACGGCCGCCGCGAGCTCGTCGAGCCCGGCGACGGCCTCGAGGCGGCGCCGCAGCTCGCGACCGCCGAGGCGCGCGATCACCTGCGCGGCGCGGGCGAGCTCCTCGGGATCGGCTTCGGCACCGTCGGCCACGGGGGCGGCGGCGTGGGCTACGGCGCGGGGCACGGGCGGGCCGCCGGCGCGGTGCGCACCGTCGAGGGCCCGCGGCTCTTCGCCGACGGCCCGTCGCCGCTGCCGCCGGCGGCGGTGAGCGAGGCCGGCGATCTCTTCGTCTACACCGTGGGCGAGCCGGTGCACCTCGCGCCGCGGCGGAGCGCGCTCCTGCCGATCGTCGACGGCCCGGTCACGGCGGAGCGCGTCACCGTGCTCGACGGCGCCTCGGCCTCGCTCGCGCTCCGGCTCGAGAACGACGCCGGCGTGGTGCTCGAGGGCGGCGTGGCCTCGGTGTTCGTCGACGGCGCCTTCGCCGGCGAGGCGCAGCTCGACCGGGTGAAGCCGGGCGAGGTCCGGGTGCTGCCGCACGGCGAGGACCTCGACGTGGAGGCGTCGCGGACGCTTCGACGCGAGGAGGGCGAGGCGCGCCGGGTGATCGCGTCGGGCGCGAAGGTCGAGGTGCAGCGGGTGGATCGGCTGGTGCACCGGCTCGCGGTGACGAGCCGCTCCGAGCGGCCGCGGACGCTGCTGGTCTCGCTCGACGCGCGCGCCGCGCGGCTCGTCGGCGGCGCCGACGAGGACGTGCGCTCGCCGGGACAGCCGCGCTACGCGCGCGTGCCGCTCGCGCCGCGGGAGAGGCTCGAGGCGGAGCTCGTCGAGGAGGAGGGGCTCGTCGAGCAGCTCGGCCCCGACGCGCTGACGCCGGCGCGCATCGACCGCTGGCTCGCCTCGTCGCGGCTCCTCGCCGAGGACCGGGCGCGGCTCGAGGCGGCGCGCCGCGACGCGGTGCGCGTGGCGGCGAAGCGCGCCGCGGCGGAGGAGGCGGCGGCCCGGCTGGCGGCGGCGGAGGCCGACGTGGA
>CAZDGH010000012.1:0-32187 GCA_964504805.1 uncultured Myxococcales bacterium
CCGCCGGCGCCGGCACCGTGGCGATCGCGCGGGTGGACGGCGGCGTGTCGCTCGTCGACGCCGCGACCGGCGCCGCGGTCGGGAGCGCGGCCCTCGAGCCCGGCCTCGCCGTCGCCGGCTTCGCGCCCGGCGGCCGCTTCGTCTTCCTCGGGAGCCCGGAGGCGGACGCCCTCTTCGTCGTCGACGCCACCGGCGCGCTCCCGCCGCGCACGCTGCGCGGCCTGGCCGGCCCCGACGCGATCGCGTTCGACGAGCGCGCCGCCTGGGTGCGCGGGCGGAAGGAGGCGCGGCTCTCCCGGATCTCGCTCGAGCGCCTCGCCTCGCCCGGGCTGCCCCAGGTGACGTCGATCCGCACCGGCGGAAAGCCGCCGGGCGCCGCGGCGCGGCCGTCCGCCCTGGCGATCGCGGTCGGGGGCGAGGGCGCCTTCCTCGCCGCGGCCGCCGAGGGCGCGGTCCTCGAGCTCCGCGACGGGGCCACGCCCGCCGGTCGGCACCGTGGCTCCGGCCGCGCGCCGCGGGCGGTCCTCGTCGTCGATCGCGCGCTCCGCGAGGCGGCGCCGGGCGTCTACGCCGCCGACGTCCGCCTCCCGGCGGCGGGCGCGTACGACGTCGTCCTCCACGTCGACGAGCCGCGGGTCGAGCGGTGCCTGGTGGCGACGATCGAGCCGTCGCCGGACGGGGCGCCGCTGCGGCAGGCCCTGGTGCTGACCCCGCTCTTCGACCGCAGGGCGCCGCTCCCGCTCGACCGGCAGGTGCGGCTGCGCTTCCGCGTCGTGGAGGCGAAGGGCGGCGCGCCGGTGGACCCCGCCGAGCTCGAGGCGACGGTGAAGAAGGAGGGGCGCACCTGGGTCCGCCGGCTCGGCGCCACCCGCGGCGAGGAGCCCGGGACGGTCGAGCTCCGGTTCGACCCGCCGGGCGAGGGCCGCTTCCGCCTCGCCCTCGGCGCCCCGCGGCGCGGCCTCGCCCTCGGCGAGCTCGCGAGCTACACGCTGGGCGTCGCCGCCGATCCTCCGGCGTCGGCACCCGCACCGACCCGGCCCGCTCACAGCGCTACCCAGTTGCGCTGACCTACTGCGCCGCACGATGCCTGCCTGCGGGCGGCGGACTCGTCGCTGCGGTGCTCGACGTACCCTGCGGGTACGCCTCCGCTCCTCGCTCCTCGTGCGCCGCCCTCGGCGACGGCCTCGTGCGGCTCGTGACGATCATCGCAACTGGGTAGCGCTGTCAGCGCACCTCCCACGAAGGCGGCTCCTCCGCGGTGCGCACCAGCCGCCCGCCCGGCGGCAGCGCGCCGTAGAACACCACGTCGAGCGCGCCGACCACGCTCTCGCCGTCGAAGAGGCCGAGCTCCCCGGTCGCGCCGAGCTCGAGGCCGAGCTCCGCCGCGTCGAGGCGGAGCCGCGCGCCGGGCGCGAGGACCCGGGCCGGCAGGTTCCGCCGCGAGGTGTCGCGCAGGTTGGCGGTGACGAGCTTGCCGGTGAGATCGACCGGCGCGGCGCCGCGGTTCTCGAGCTCGATCACGCCCGCCGCCGGATCGACCGACGCGAGGGCGAGCCCCGGCGTGGGCTGGCGGAGGCGCGCGAGCTCCGAGAGGAGGAACTCGCGCCGGCCCTCGACGTACTCCTTCAGCCACGACGGCCCGCGGGCGAAGTGGTCGGGGAGGAACGGCCGCGGATCCTCGTCCCAGTCCGGCTCCGGCGGGAGCACGAGGTCGATCGGCTCCTGGGTGTGCGGCGCGAGCAGCTCGTACATCGCGTCGACGCGGGGCCCGAGCGCCTCCGGTCGGAAGAGCTCGGCGAGCGCGCGGTCGAGGAGGTCGAGGGCCCGCGCGCGCAGCCTCGGGTGCGCGTCGATCCGCGTCACCAGGTTCGAGAAGATCGGGGCCCAGTCGCGGTCCATGTGGTTGTCCTCGACGCGCTGCCGGTAGCGCTTCTCCACCCACGAGTCGCGGAGGCCGAAGAGGAAGAGCGGGTGGTCCACCTGCGGGCTCTTGCCGAGGTCCTTGCTGGGGCCGAGGCGGGTGCTCGAGTTGTTCAGGTCCCAGATCACGTAGCTGAACTTCCCGGTCCAGCCGTCGAGGAAGAGGAAGCTCGCCGAGTCCTCGACGACGTAGTTCGAGATCAGCGCCTCCATGGTGATGGTGCGGAGGTAGAGCTCGAGCTCGAACCGCCGCTCGAGCTCGGCCTCGAGGTCGGGATCCGAGGTCTCGTTGATCGCGCGCTCGAGCGCGCGGAGGTCCTCGTCGTCCTCGTCCTCGTTGTTCTTCTTCTCCCAGTCCTTCTGGTAGTCGGCGAGCCAGGTCTTGAACTCGCAGTTCTTGCCGCCGCAGCGGTAGATGGACGGGTCGTCGTCCTGGTACCGGTTCGCGCGCGCCCAGCGCTTGTCGGGGTTCTCGAGGTCGAGGAAGAGCCCCTGGTAGCGGCCGTTGACGTACAGCTTCACGTACCGGCCCCGCGGCGCCGGCACGTGCATCGCCGCGAGCAGGTCGTAGCCGAGCCGCTCGACCATGAGCGTCGTGTCCTTCCACTCCGACAGCAGGTTCAGCTTCTTGCGGCCGTCGAGCTCGCCGCCCCCGGTGAGCTCGATGCGCCAGCTCTTCTTCGGCCAGAGGCGCGAGCTGTTGCCGCGGATCCGCGCCCGCGCCGGGAGCTCCTCGCCGCGGACCCGGAGCACCGCGGGCTGCTCCGGGTGCTCGCGGAGATCGGCGGCGATGGTCGCGAGCGAGTGCTCGGTGAGGACGAGCTCGTACGTCTCCACCTCGGCCTCGAGCGGAGGCAGCTCGAAGGGCAGCGCCGGATCGGGCGCGAGGAGGCTCGGCCGGTCGCGCGGGCCGGGGTGGCGCTTCGGCCCCGGCTCGCCCGCGACCTCGATCTCGATCGAGAGCGGGTGCTGTCCCGGCTGCCCGTAGCACGCCGCCAGGGCCACGAGGCCGAAGAGCGCCGCCCACCGTTCGACACGCACCGCCATCGCCCGCCCCCCTCGCCGTCGTGTGGGACAAGGCTGGGTCGCGGGGACGCCCGAGGCCACGGCCGTCAAGGGAGCCTCCGGCAGCGCTTGCGCCCGGGCGGGACGGAAGCGCAAGCTTTGCGGGTTCCTCGCTCGAAGCGCCGCCCCCGCCTGCGGATCCCCGCGGCGCAGGAGTTGCACCGAGCTGCCGCTTCGCCCGGGAGGCCCCGTGTCGGTGAAAGCCCGCATCCTCGTCGTCGACGACGAGCCGAACGCCCGGTCGGCGCTCCGCGCGATCCTCGCCGAGGAGGGCTACGAGGTGGCCGAGGCCGGCGACGGCGAGGAGGCGCTCGCCGCGCTGCCCGGCTTCGCGCCCGACGTGGTGCTCCTCGACGTGCGGATGCCGAAGCTCGACGGCCTGTCGATGCTCGAGCAGGCGAAGGCCTCCGGCAGCGAGGCGACGTTCGTGATGATGACGGCCCACGGCGCGGTGAAGGACGCGGTGATCGCGCTCAAGGCCGGCGCCGAGGACTACCTGCAGAAGCCGCTCGAGCTCGACGAGGTGCTGGTCGTCCTCGAGAAGGCGCTCGAGAAGCGGCAGCTGCGGAAGGACGTGGCGCTGCTGCGCGAGCGCGTCCGCGGCGGCGCCCGGCTCGAGAACATGGTCGGCAGCTCCGAGCCGATGAAGAAGGTGTTCGAGCTGGTGCAGCGCGCCGCGCCCTCGAAGGCCACCGTGCTCATCCTCGGCGAGAGCGGCACCGGCAAGGAGCTCGTCGCCGAGGCGATCCACGAGGGCAGCCCCCGTGCCGGCAGGCCGTTCGTGAAGGTGAACTGCGCCGCGCTGCCGGAGACGCTGCTCGAGAGCGAGCTCTTCGGCCACGAGAAGGGCTCGTTCACCGGCGCCATCGCCCGCAAGGAGGGCCGGTTCGAGCTCGCCGACGGGGGCACGCTCTTCCTCGACGAGATCGGCGAGATCCCGCACCCGCTGCAGGTGAAGCTGCTCCGCTTCCTCCAGAGCCGCGAGTTCGATCGGGTCGGCGGCACCAAGACCCTGCAGGTCGACGTGCGGGTGGTGGCGGCGACGAACCGCGACCTCCGCGCCGAGGTGAAGGCGGGCCGCTTCCGCGAGGACCTCTACTACCGGCTCAACGTGGTGCAGATCCAGGTGCCGTCGCTGCGCGAGCGGAAGGGCGACCTGCCGGGGCTCGCCGAGCACTTCGTCCGGAAGTACGCCTCGGCGTACGAGCGGCCGGGCGCGCGGCTCACCAAGCAGGCGCTGCAGGCGCTCATCGCCTACGACTGGCCCGGCAACGTCCGCGAGCTCGAGAACGCCATCGAGCGGGCGTTGGTGCTCTCGCCGGACGGCGTGATCGAGCCCGCCCACCTGCCCGACGCCATCGCCGAGGGCCGGCGCGAGAAGACCGGGCAGCTCATCCCCGGCGCGACCATGGCCGAGATCGAGAAGGAGGCGATCCTCCGCACCCTCGAGGTCGTCGACGGCACGACGCCCCGCGCCGCGTAGATCCTCGGGATCAGCGTGCGGACGATCCAGTACCGGCTGACGGAGTACGGCCACCGCGGGAGCTCCGAGGAGGCCGCCGGCTGATCGGCGGCTCAGCGGTTCGGGTTCAGGTAGGTGGCGTGGCACGCCACGCACGTCTCCGAGAGCGCGCCGTAGGCCTTCGCCATCGCCGCGTCGTCGCCGGACTTCGCCGCGGTCGCGAGGTCCTCGGCGCGGCGGCGCAGCTGGTCCTGCAGCTCGAAGAACCGCGGCGGGAGGAGGCTGTTGAGCTCGTCCGGCGCGTCGGTCGGCCGGGCGATCCGCGGGCTCTGGGCGATGGCGCGGGCGAGGCGCTCCGCGTTCGCCTTGTCGAGGAGCACCACCGCGAAGGTGAGCGCCGACATGTCCGCCCGGTGGTCCTTCATGCGATCCACGAGCAGCTCGCGGGCGGCGGCCGGCAGGTAGGCGGGCGGCTTCAGCTTCGGCGCGTCGGCGGGCTTGGCGCCGAGGAGGGCGACGGAGGCGACGGCTGCGGCCAGGATCCGGTGCTGCGGCATGTTCTGCCTCCCCAGGGCCCGCGGCCCGTGTAGGGTTCGTGCCCTGCGCGGAGCGTGCCAGGGCACGGCTCTTGAAGGAAGCGACGAGGAACCGCGGATGGCGCCATCGAGGGACGAGCACCTGTTCGACGAGATGAAGCGGTACGTGGGCTTCGGGCCCGAGGACGAGGCGCGGCTGCACGCGGTGCGCCCGCGCGCCCTGCCGCACATCGGCCGCCTCATCGACGACTTCTACGACCACATCCTCAACCACCCCGGCGCCAAGAACGCCATCACCGGCGGCGATGCCCAGGTGCAGCGGCTCAAGGGCACGCTCCGCGGCTGGCTGACGGAGTTCTTCCAGGGGCCGTGGGACGAGGCGTACTACGAGCGCCGCGCGCGCATCGGCCGCCGGCACGTCCAGATCAACCTGCCGCAGCAGTACATGTTCACCGCGGTGAACGTGATCCGCGGCCACGTGGCCAACGTGATCCTCGACAGCGCCGCCTCGCCCGAGGACGCCCGCGCCGAGCTCCACGCCGTCGACAAGCTCCTCGACATGGAGCTCGGGATCATGCTGCACACCTACCGCGAGGACTACCTGCTCGCGATGCAGCGCTCCGAGCGCCTCGCCACCTTCGGCCAGCTCGTCGCCTCCATCGGCCACGAGCTGCGCAACCCGCTCGGCGTGATGGAGTCCTCGCTCTTCCTGCTCCGTGGCCGGGTGGGCGGCGACGAGAAGGTCACCCGCCACCTCGACAAGATCGAGGCGCAGATCCAGCTCTCGAACCGCATCGTCACCGACCTGCTCGACATCGTCCGCGACCGGCCGGCGAAGCGGCACGCGGTGCAGGTCGCCGCCGTGATCGAGGCCGCCTCCGAGGGGCTGAACCGCCCCGAGGGCTCGAAGCTCGAGGTGAAGCTCGGCGCGCTGCCGCCGGCCCACGTCGACCCGGACCAGCTCCGGCAGCTGCTCGCGAACCTGCTCCAGAACGCGTTCGACGCCGCGGGGCCCGGCTGCGAGGTCCGCGTCGACGGCCGCGCCGACGGCGGGCGGGTGGTGCTCCGCGTCTCCGACTCCGGGCCGGGCATCGACCCGTCGATCCGGGCGCGGCTGTTCGAGCCGCTCGTCACCACCAAGGTCCGCGGCATCGGCCTCGGCCTCGCGCTCTGCCGGCGCCTCGCCGAGCGCAACGGCGCCACCCTCGCCCTGGTGGAGGGCGGCCCGCTCCCGGGCGCCACCTTCGAGCTGCGCCTCGACGCCGCGGAGAACGGCCGATGAGCGCGCCCCGGGTGCTCGTGGTCGACGACAACGTCGACCTGGCCGAGAACGTCGCCGAGATCCTCGACGACCAGGGCTTCCCGTCCGACGTCTTCGCCGACCCGAAGGTGGCGCTCGAGGCGCTGGTGCCGGGCCGCTACGCGCTGGCGATCCTCGACATCCGCATGCCGGGCATGGACGGCGTCGAGCTGTACCGGGGGCTGAAGGCGCGGGATCCGGCGCTGCCGGCGCTGGCGATGACGGCGTGGTCGCACGACGACCGCATCCGCGCCGCCCTCGACGAGGGCATGCTGGCGGTGCTGCCGAAGCCGCTCGAGGTGCCGAAGCTGCTGGCGCGTCTCACCGCGGCCATCGAGGGCAGCCGGGCGCTCGTCGTCGAGGACGACACCGCGCTGGCGGCGAACCTCGCCGAGCTGCTCACCGAGCGCGGCTTCTCCGTCCGGGTCGCCCACCGCGCCGCCGACGCGCGGCGGATCGCCGTCGCCGCGCTGCCCGCGGTCGCGCTGGTCGACTGGCGGCTCCCGGACGGCGACGGCCTCGAGCTGGTGGAGGAGCTCTGCCGGATGGGGAGCTGCACCGCCGTCGTCTTCTCCGGCCACTCGCGCGAGCTGGTGGATCCCGAGGGGAAGACCGAGGCCCGCGGCGGGCACTTCCTCGAGAAGCCCCTCGACCTGAGGCGCCTCCTGGCCATCGTCGGTCCGGTGGCGAAGACGACGTGAGGATCCTGCTGGTCGAGGACAACGCGGCGCTCGCCGAGAACCTCAAGGAGATCTTCGCGGACGCGGGCTACGAGGTGACGCACGTCGCGGACGGCGCCTCGGCGCTGGACGCCGCGCCGAAGGGCTTCGACCTCGGCGTCCTCGACGTGCGGCTGCCCGACATGCTCGGCACCGCGCTCCTGCCGAAGCTGCGCGACCTGCAGCCCGACGCCGAGCTCGTGGTCACCACCGGCAACGCCGACGTCGAGTCGGCGGTGCAGGCGGTGCGCGGCGGCGCCTTCGCGTACCTCACCAAGCCGGTCTCGGTGGAGGAGCTGCTCCGCACCGCGGCCCGGGCCCTCGAGCGGGTGGAGCTCCGGCGCCGGGCGCTCGAGCTGCAGGACGCGCTGGCCCGGTCGGAGCGGCGGCACCGCGGCATCGTCGAGTCGGTGCCGGCGATGATCCTCGCGGTCGATCGCGAGCTCCGGATCCGCTTCGCGAACCGCGCGGTCGAGGAGCTCACCGGCTGGTCGCGGGACGACCTCCTCGGCAAGGACCTGCTCACGGTGTTCTCGCCGCTCGAGCAGCGCGAGGATCGCCGGGCGAAGCTGCACGCGGCCTTCGAGCGTCCGAGCGTGGCCTACGAGGTGGACTTCCTCCACCGCGACGGCGAGACGTTGCGCGTGCAGCTCCGCTGGGCGCGGCAGCCCGGGGCCGCCGAGGACTGGATCTGGGGCACCGGCCTCGACGTCACCCGGCAGCGCGAGCTCGAGCGGCAGGCGCGCACCTCCGAGAAGCTCGCGGCGGTGGGCACCCTCGCCGCCGGCCTCGCCCACGAGGTGCGCAACCCGCTCAACGCGGCGCTGCTGCAGCTCGCGCTCCTCGCCCGGCGCATCGGCAAGCTCGAGGGCCCGCCGCGCCCGGAGCTCGAGGAGCCGGTGGCGCTGGTGCGCGCCGAGCTCGGCCGGCTCGAGGGCCTGCTCGCGGACTTCCTCGCGTTCGCGCGGCCGCGCGACTACGGCCGCCGCGCCCTCGACCTCCGGGAGATGCTCGCCAAGGTGGTCGCGCTCCACGTCGAGGCCGCGAAGGAGCGCGGGCTCTCGCTCCTGCTCCACGCGCCGGCGCGGCTCGACGTCGCCGGCGAGGAGGCGGCGCTGCAGCAGGTCGCGGTGAACCTGGTCCAGAACGCGCTCGACGCCGCGCGCGGCGAGGTACGGGTGTCGCTCTACGCCGAGGACGGCTGGGCGGTGCTGGCGGTGGACGACGACGGGGCGGGGATCCCGCCGGCGCTGGCCGCGAAGATCTTCGAGCCGTTCTTCACCACCAAGGCCGCGGGGACCGGCCTCGGCCTGGCGATCGTCCACACCATCGTCGCCGGCCACGGCGGCGAGATCTCGCTCGAGGCCCGCTACGGCGGCGGCACCCGGGCGCGGGTGCGGCTGCCGCTCGCGTAGGTCCCGCTCGCCTAGGTCCCGCTCGCGGGCCGAGGGCTCGCGCCGGTGGCGACGCGGTCGCGGCCCTCGGCCTTGGCCCGGTAGAGCGCGGCGTCGGCGGCGGCGAAGAGCGCGTCGGGGCCGCCGTCGCCGCGGAGGTCGAGCGCGCCGATCCCCGCCGAGGCGGTGATCTTCGCGTCCCCACGCTCGCCGAGCGGGATCGGCGCGGACCGGATCGTCGCCAGGAGGCGCTCGGCCACGACGCGCGCGGCGCCCTCGTCGGTCCCGGGGAGCAACAGCGCGAGCTCCTCGCCCCCGATCCGCGCGGCGGTGTCGCCGCTCCGGGCGGCGTCGTGCACCGCGGCGCCGACCTGGGCGAGGACCCGGTCGCCGGCGGCGTGGCCGAACCGGTCGTTCACGCTCTTGAAGAAGTCGAGATCGAGGATGACGAGCGAGAGCGGCCGGCGGTGGCGCCCCGCGTCGGCGCAGGCCTCGGCGAGGCGCGCGTCGAAGTAGCGCCGGTTGCGGAGCCCGGTGAGCGCGTCGGTGGTGGAGAGCTTCGCGAGCTCGTCGCGGCTCGCGGCGAGGCGATCCTCGGCGCGGCCGAGCACGAAGCCGAAGACGACGAACGACAGCAGCGTGCCGCCGAGCAGGTACAGGTAGAGGTCGGGGCGCTCGGCGAGCGCCGCGAGCGGCGGGTGGCCGCGCAGGAGCTCGATCAGCAGCCAGCCCAGGGGCGCGCCGAGCGCGAGGGCCGCGCCCTGGACCGCCCGCCGCCTCGCCATGCCGAGCTCCACGCCACCCATCATGCCGGGATCGCTCGGGAAGCGCGGCATGATCGGCGCCGGGGACTTGTGGAGCGCGCCGCCGGGGCTACCAGCGCCCCGGAGGTACGCCTGGCGACGCCCAGCCCGCGCTCCGTGCGACGCCCGCAGCCGGCGGACCTCCGGTTCCGCCGGTCGCTCGGCTGGCAGCGCCTGCGGTGGGCGTCGCTCGCGCTGTCGTGGCTCACCCTCGTCGGCCTGCCGCTCCTGCACCTCGCCGCGGCGCACCTGGCCTCGGCGGGGCGGACCGGCGGCGCCCTCGGCGAGGCGCTCGCCTCGGCGCTCGGCCCCGCGCTCCCGCTCCTCGCCGGCACCGGCGCCGGGCCCGCGCCGCTCGCGGGCAGCCCCGGCGCGATCGTCATCCTCGGCCTCGAGCTCGTCGACCCGCTCGCCTCGGTCTCGGTGCTGCTCGCCGCGGGCTCGGTGCCGCTCGTCGCGGCGCTGCCGGCGCTGCTGCTGGTGATCCCGCTCGGCCGCTTCTTCTGCGGCTGGGTCTGCCCGTACGTGACGCTGCTCGCGGTGTCGAACGGGCTCCGCAGCCTGCTCGCGAAGCTCGGGCTGCCGCCGAAGGACCTCGCGCTCCCGCGCCGCACGGCGTTCGTCGTCCTCGCGGCGCTGCTCGCCGCCACCGCGATCGCCGGCGCGCCGGTGGCGCTCGCGGTGTACCCGCCGGCGCTCGTCGGCCGCGAGGTGTTCCACGGTCTCTTCCTCGGCGGCGTCGGCGGCGGCGCCGCGGTGCTCCTGGCGATCTTCCTCTTCGACACCTTCGTCTCCCGCGCCGGCTTCTGCCGCACCCTCTGCCCGGGCGGCGCGCTCTACACCGCGCTCGCGGTGCGCTCGCCGCTCCGCATCGTCCGCACCCCAGAGGCCTGCACCGACTGCACCGCCTGCGACGTGGTGTGCAACCTCGGGCAGCTGCCGATGACCGACCGGCTCGACGCCGGCTGCGAGCGCTGCGGCAAGTGCGTCTCGGTGTGCCCGACCGGCGCGCTGGAGCTGAAGGTGGTGCGGCCGTGAAGCGGCGCGAGCTGCTCGCGGGCCTGCTCGCGGCCGGCGCGGCCACGGCGGCGCTCGCGCCGAAGCCGGCGAAGGCGCGGCTCCGTCCGCCGGGCGCGACCTCGGAGGAGGACTTCACCGCGCGCTGCATCCGCTGCTTCCGCTGCGCCGAGGTGTGCCCGCCCGCGGCGATCCGCCTCGACGGCAGCCCGCTCCCGGTCGCGTCGGAGCTGCCGCACCTCGTCGCCGAGGAGCGCGGCTGCACGCTCTGCATGCGCTGCACCGAGGTGTGCCCGACCGGCGCGCTCCTGCCGATCGGCGCCACGCCCGAGGCGCGCCTCGCCGAGGTCCGGATGGGCGTCGCGGTGGTGGACCGCGCCGCCTGCCTGCCGTGGTCGCGGCGCGGGCCGTGCCGGAGCTGCTGGTACGTCTGCCCGTTCCCCGACGTGGCGGTGCGCCTCGAGGGTCCCGCCTACGCGCCGGTCTTCGCCGAGGCGTGCGTCGGCTGCGGGCTCTGCGCCGAGGCCTGCCCCGACGAGGTGAAGGCGATCCGGATCGTGCCCACGGGAGCCCGCCGATGAGCCGCACGCCGACGCGCGCCGTCCGCCGCGGCCGCTTCACCCGCCGTGAAGTGCTCCACCTCGCCCAGGCGGCGGCCGCCGGCCTCGCCGTGGGCGGCCTCGTCGTCACCGGCGGCGAGGCGAAGGCCGAGGAGCGCCGCGGCGTCTGCCGGATCTGCACCATGCACTGCGGCATCGTCGCCAGCCTCGAGGGCGGCCGGCTCGCCCGCGTGGAAGGCGACCGCGCCTCGAACACCGCCGGCTTCCTCTGCGAGCACGGCCGCGCGCTGCCCGAGGTGGTGCACGCCCGCGAGCGGGTGCGCCGCCCGCTGCTCCGCGCCGGCCACGAGCTGGTGGAGGTCTCCTGGGACGACGCCCTCGAGGAGCTCGCCGTGCGGCTCCACGCGATCGCGGCGCGGCACGGCCCCGAGGCGCTGGTGGTGCAGACCGGCTGGCCGTTCGTGCGCCACCCGCTGGTGCCGCTGCTGCGGCGCTTCTGCCACGCTTTCGGCACGCCGAACCTCACCACCGTCGCGGCGTTCTGCGAGTCCGCCGGGCGCATCGGCCGCGCCCTGGTCACCGGCAGCCGGCTGCGCCCGGACCTCTCGAAGGCGAGGACGCTGCTCGTCTGGGGCGCGAACCCGCCGGTGTCGTCGCCGCCGTTCGCCCACGTGGCCCACGCCTTCGCCGGCCGCGGCAAGACGCTGATCGTGGTGGACACGATCCGCACCGAGCTCGCCGCGCGGGCGACGCTGCACCTCCGGCCCCGTCCCGGCACCGACGGCGCCCTCGCCCTCGGGCTCCTCCAGGTGGTGATCGCCGAGCGGCGCTGGGACGAGCGCGTCGTGCGCGAGGAGACCCACGGCTTCGACGAGCTCGCGGCGCGGGTCGCCGCGTTCACCCCGGAGAAGGTGGAGGCGCTGACGACGGTCCCCGCCGCCGACGTGGTGCAGGCCGCGCGCCTCTACGCCGCGGGGCCGGCGGCGACCTGGGAGGGGCTCGGCGTCGAGCACCACCGCGGCGGCGTCTCGACGGTGCACGCGCTCTCGTGCCTGGCGGCGATCTGCGGGCACGTCGGCGTCCCCGGCGGCGAGGTGGCGGTCGACGAGGTGGACCCCGACGATCCGTCGATCCCGGTGCTGCCGTCGCCGCGCACCCAGGAGCCGCTGCCGGGCGCGCCGGAGGCGAAGGCCCTCGGCGCCGACGAGTACCCGATCCACGTGCTGTTCAACCGGCAGGCGCAGGGGAACCTCCTCGCCGACGCGGTGCTCGACGACCGGCCGTACCCGGTGCGCGCGCTGGTCTCGTTCGGCGCCAACCCCTACGTCACCCACCCGGGCGCCACCCGCACCGCGGCGGCGCTCGACCGGCTCGAGCTGCTCGTCTCGATCGACCCGTTCCTCCACGCCACCGGCGAGCGCGCGGACCTGGTGCTGCCGGCGGCGACGTTCGTCGAGGGCGAGGTGCTCGGCGAGGACGACCGCCGGGTGGCGAGGAGCGCGGTGCTCCCGCCCCGCGGCGAGGCGCGCACCGACTACGACGTCCTCGCCGGACTGGCCTCGGCGCTCGGCCTCGGCCGCTGGTTCCCGTGGCGCACCCTCGGCGAGGCGCTCGACGCGCCGACGGTGCCGTGGCCCGGCGGCGGGGAGATCGTCGCGCGCGCACCGGGCGCGCGCTGGCCCACGCCGACCGGCAAGCTCGAGCTCGCGAGCACGGTGCTCGAGCGGCACGGCCTCGACCCGCTCCCGCGCTACGCGCCGCCGCCGTCGGATCCCGGGCGGCCGCTGCTCCTCGTCAGCGGCCCGCGCACCCGGGCGTTCCTCAACTCGCAGTTCCGCACCGTGCCGGCGATCGCCGCCCACGCGCCGCCCCGCACGTTCCGGCTCCACCCGGACGCCGCCGCCGCGGCGGGGATCGCCGACGGCACGCTGGTCCGCGTCACCACCCGGCACGGCTCGGTGGTGCTGCCGGCGCGGGTCGACGACGCGGTGCACCCGGAGGCGGTGGTGGTCCCGGCCGGCGACGCTTCACCGTCGGTGAACCTGCCCCCCGCCGCCGGCGACCTCGAGCCGGCGTCGGGCTCCCCGTCGTTCCGCTCGGAGCCGTGCCGGATCGCGCCGGCTTGACGCGGCGCCGGCGCCGCGGGAGACGACACGCCATGCGCCTCGCCCTCGTCATCCTCGCCGTAGACGACCCCGACCGCGCCGCGGCGTTCTACCAGGCCGCGCTCGGCTTCCCGGTCCGCGAGCGCGTGCCCGTCTACGTGGAGCTCGACGCCTCGCCGATCCGGCTCGGCCTCTACCGGCGCGAGGGGTTCGCGAAGAACGTCGGCGGCGCCGTGCCGCTCCGGCCACCCGACGGCGGGCTCTCCTCGGCGGAGCTGTACCTGCACGTCGACGATCCGGCGGCGGCCGGGGCGCGGCTCCTCGAGGCCGGCGCGCGGCCGCTCTCGCCGCTCGCGCCGCGGCCGTGGGGCGACGAGGCCGCGTACTTCGCGGACCCCGACGGCAACGTGGTCGTCGTCGCCCGGCCTCTCTAGCTCGCCTCCCGACCGGCCAGGGCTTCCCCGCGCGACGCGCCCGCCGCACGTTCGCGGGGAGGGCCCGATGGTGGAGCGCGGCGGACGGCCGAGCGAGGCGGAGCGGCGGCTCCTCGGCACCCGGGAGGTGCCGCGGCGGATCCGGCTGCCCTGGCAGCAGGCGGTGGGCATCCTCGCGCTGCTCGCGATCCCGGTCCTCGCCGGCGCAGGCGTGATCGGGCCGCGCGAGGGCTCGAAGCTCCTCGAGGGAGACGGGGTCCGGGTCGCGCTCACCTACCCGAAGGTGATCCGCTTCCTCGAGCGCGAAGGCCTGACCGTCGAGGTCACCAACACCTCGGGCGCCGTGCTCGCGGAGGTCGAGGTGGGCCTGCCGCCCTCGTACGTCGACCTCTTCACCGAGGTGTCGATCCTGCCGGAGCCTGAGCGGCCGTACGCGATCGCGCTCCGCGACCTCGCGCCGGGCGAGCGCCGCCTGGTGGAGATCGACTGGAAGGGAAAGCGGTACGGCAAGCACGAAGGCGAGGTGCGCGTCGCGCCCGAGGGCCGGGCGCCGCTCTTCGTCGGGTTCGAGACCGTCATCCTCCCGTGAGGGGCCGATGGACACCGTCCTGCGCGTCGCCGCCACCTACGTCTTCCTGATGATCGCCCTGCGGATCCTCGGGAAGCGCGAGTTCTCGCAGCTGACGCCGCTCGAGCTGGTGAGCTTGCTGATCGTCCCGGAGATCGTCTCGCAGGGCCTCGTCGGCGAGCACTCGCTGGTGGACTCCCTCACCGGCGTCGCGACGCTGCTCGTCCTCGTCTTCGCGACCTCGCTCGTGTCCTACCGGTGGAAACGCGCGGACGCGGCCATCTCCGGCGAGCCCACCGTGCTCGTGCAGGACGGGCGCCTGCGCCGCCGGGCGATGGACGAGACCCGCGTCTCCGCCGACGAGCTCGAGGCGGAGATGCGCAAGGCCGGGCTCGAGCGGCTCGAGGACGTGAAGTGGGCCGTGCTCGAGTCCGGCGGGAACATCTCCTTCATCCCGCGGCCGCCGGCGACGCGCGTCCGCGGGGACCCGAACCGGAGCCTCGACGCCTAGCGTCGCGCCTGCCTCTTCTTCGGCTTCCGCTTCGGCGCGGCCTTCCTGGACGCGGCCTTCTTCGCCGGCGCCTTCTTCCTCGCGGCCGGCGGCCGCTTCGCCTTCGCGCCCTCGCGCAGGATCACCGCCAGCAGCCGGAGGCCGTCGATCGCCGTGAAGATCCCGGCGACGTGGCCGCGCTCGTCGACCACCACCGCCGAGCCGTACTTGTGCTCCGCCATCGTCAGCACCACGTCGGCGACCTCGTCCTTCGGGCGGATGACGTACGGATCGGGCGTCATCGCCTCCTCGACGATGGCCTTCTCCTTGTCCACGTCGCGGAAGGTCTCCACCAGGTGGAGGTCGCCCATCGAGACGATGCCGACCAGCGCGCCGGCGTCGAGCACGGGCAGGTGGCGGATCGAGTGCTCCGACATCCGCCGGTGCGCCTCGGCGAGCGTGGCGGTGCGCGCGATCGTGAACGGCGCCTTGGTGACGAAGCCTTCGATCTTCATGCCCATGCGATCCCCTCGTCGCGCGCTACGGCGCGACCTCGTACGTGAACGTGGCCTCGTCCTCGAGGCCGTCCGCGCGTGCCACGACGCGGACCTCCCACGAGCCGCCCATCGGGAGGACGACGCCCGAGACGAGGTAGCCGCCGCCGCCCTCCTCGACGACGGCCGGGGTGCCGCCGTGGCCGTGGCCGTGGGCGGGCATCCAGCCGGAGAGCTCGACCTCGGCGGCCTCGAGCGGCGCGCCGCCCTCGGCGACGGCGAGGGTGACGCGGAAGCGGTTGTCGCCGACCCGGGGGCCGTCGAGCGCCTCCACCGCGAAGGTGTACCGGCCGGCCTCGCCGAGGGCGCTGCCGTCATCGGGCGGCGGCGCCGGGTCCGCGCCACAGGCGAGGAGCGCGAGGAGCGGCAGGGCTGCGAGGCAGGTGCGCATCGGGCTACTCCAGGAAGGCGCGGCGCACGCCCACGGTGAGCGACGATCCCGCGGGCTCGTTGCGGCCGACGCCGTCGAAGGGGAGATCGGAGCGGAGCTCCGCGGTGAGCGCCCAGAGCGAGCCGAGGTCGACGAGGCCCACGGCGAGGCCGGCGGTCCGCGCCCGCGCCGCGCCTTCGGCCTCGACGCCGTCGACCGACGGCGCGGCCTCGCTATCGTGGGCGACGCCGAGGGCGAGGGTGACGCCGCCGGGGAGCACCGGGCCGGCGAGCGCACGCACGCCGAGCCGCGGCGCCCGGGCGATGGTGACGCCGTAGGCGTCGTACGGCAGCCGGAAGCCGAGGTCGACGCCGGCGCTGGCGGACCAGGTCGTGGAGGTGTGGGAGAGCACGAGCGCGGGGGCGAGCGACCAGGTGCCGAGCCCGGTCGCCGACGCGCCGAGCGGATCGGCGTCCTCGGCGGCGGTGCCGGTGGGCGCGGTGGCGGTGAAGCTCGCCGCCACCGAGAGGCGCGACTCGTCCTTCAGCAGCGGGTAGAGCAGCTGCGCGCCGACGTCGCCGACGCCGCCGCCGGTGGCGGTGAGCCCGCCGGCCTCCCGGTGCGCGGCCTGGAACGGGACGGCGAGGCCGAGCTCGAGGTCGCCGAGCACGCGGCCGCGGCCCGAGGCGACGAGCGCGCCCTCGGCGCCGTCGCCGCCGGCGCCGAACGCCGCGCGGCCGTCCCAGCCGCCGGAGGGGACGCCGCCCTTCATCGAGAGCGAGACCGCCCACGCCTCGAACGGACCGAGCCGGTCGGAGAGCCCCGGCCCGGTGCCGCAGCAGGCGGCCGCGTGCGCCTCCGCAGCGGCGGCGAGGGCGAGCGCGAAGGAGGCGGACACGAGGAGCCGGCGCATGGGGGATTCTTCGTAGCGAGGAGCGTGCCAGCGTCCCGGTGCGGCGCCGTGGCGCGGAACCGCGCCGTACGCCCGTCGCCCCGCCCCGGACGCGCGCATTCTGCGCGTGGGTCGGGACGTCCTAGCGGGGCCTGAACAGCTTCGCCCCGAGCCGGTGCCGCCCGCGCAGCTCGGTCGCCAGCGCCTCGAGCTCGAAGGCGGGCAGGACCTCGGCGGCGAGCGGGAACAGCCAGCCGTCCTCGACCGGGATGTGCGCCTCGTACTCGTCGGCGATCCGCACCAGCGCCGCCGCCGCCGCCTCGGCCTCGGGCGTGCCGCCGGAGAGCGGCGGCGCGTCGGGGTCGGGCAGGGCATCGCCCTCTCCGAGCGTCGGGTCGATCGCGCGCAGCGCCGCCTCGAGCTCCGCGAAGATCGCCTCGTGCTCGCGGTGCTCGCGCTCGAGCTCGTCGAGCCGCTCCCGCGCCTCGCCGAGGAGCCGCGCCCGGAGCCGCGGGAAGAGCGACTGCTCCTCGTCGACCGTGTGCATCGCGCCGCTCGACCGGAAGAACAGCAGCGCCGCCTCGAGCTCGTGGCGGGGGACGGTGCGGCCCTCGCGCAGCGCCGCCGCGGCCTCCCGGAAGTGGGCGAGGCGCAGCCGGATCCGGCCGTGGCAGGCGGTGAGGAACTCGAGGGGCTCGGCGAAGGGATCCGGGAGCATGGGTAGAGGGGTAACCCCCGGGGGGCTCGCGGCAAGCCCGCGCCCCCGGACGATTCGGCTTTTCGCGGGCGGCCGCCGATCGTAGGTTCCCCCGCCCCGATGCCCGCCGGCCGAGCGACCACGATAGCCGTCCTCGCGTTCGCGGTCGCCGTCGGCGCCGCCGTCGGCGTCGGCGGCTTCACCTTCGTGTACGCGAAGGGCCACTCGTACCTCTCGAACGACCCGGCGACCTGCGCCAACTGCCACGTGATGCAGGCCTACGTGGACGGGTGGGTGAAGTCGAGCCACCGGAACGTCGCGGTGTGCAACGACTGCCACCTCGCGCCGGGGATGGAGAAGTGGCTCACCAAGGCCTCGAACGGCTTCTTCCACTCGCTGGCGTTCACCACCGGCGACTTCCCCGATCCGCTGCTGATCAAGCCGGGGAACCGCGACGTCGCCGAGCGGAAGTGCCGGTACTGCCACGAGCCGATCGTGGCCCAGATGGACACCACCCACAGGCCCGAGGACCGGGTCTCCTGCATCCGCTGCCACGGCGCGGTCGGCCACCCGACCCTGGTCGCGCCTGCGGCGACACCTGCGAGGTAAGCGATGGCGGACACCCACGGAAGCGGCAAGAAGCGGCTCGGCCTGCTGGTCGCCGTCGCCGCCGTCTCCGCGCTCGCCGCGGCCGGCGCCGCCGCGCTCCTCGTCAACGTCTCGGAGCGCCAGTTCGAGGCGAAGACGCCGCACTTCCGCGTCGTCGAGCTCACCGACGAGACCACCGACCCGGCGATCTGGGGGAAGAACTTCCCGCTCCAGTACGACGGCTACGTCCGCACGGTGGACCAGGTGCGCACCCGCTACGGCGGCAGCGAGGCCGTGCCGCGGACGCCGACCAACGCCGACCCGCGCTCGATCGTGGCGCAGTCGCGCCTCGAGGAGGACCCGCGGCTGAAGACGATCTGGGCCGGCTACGCGTTCTCGAAGGACTTCCGCGAGGAGCGCGGCCACGCGTACATGCTCAGCGATCAGACGTACACCGAGCGCCAGCAGGCGTCGCCGCAGCCGGGCACCTGCATCCACTGCCACGCCTCGGTGTACGTGCCCTACAAGCAGGCGGGGAACGGCGATCTGATCGCCGGCTTCGAGAAGGTGAACCAGCTCCCGTACGCCGAGGCGCGCAAGCTCGTCGAGCACCCGGTCGCGTGCATCGACTGCCACGACCCCGACACCATGCAGCTCCGGGTGACGCGCCCCGGCTTCCTCGAGGGGATCAAGGCGCTGAAGGCCTCGGCCGGCGTCGCCGACTACGACCCGAACCGCGACGCGACGAGGCAGGAGATGCGCTCGTTCGTCTGCGGCCAGTGCCACGTCGAGTACCACTTCAAGGGCCCGGAGAAGCGGCTCACCTACCCGTGGAAGAACGGCCTGAAGGTCGAGCAGATCTACGACTACTACCGGGAGGTCGGCTTCAAGGACTGGACGCACGCCGACAGCGGGGCGCCGGCCCTGAAGGCGCAGCACCCGGAGTTCGAGATGTTCAACCAGGGCGTGCACGCGCGGTCGGGCGTGGCCTGCGCCGACTGCCACATGCCGTACCAGCGCGTCGGCGCGCAGAAGATCTCGGACCACCACGTCCGCAGCCCGCTGCTCAACATCAACGCGGCCTGCCAGACCTGCCACAAGATCCCCGAGGCGGAGCTGCGGGCGCGGGCGGTGGGGCTGCAGGAGCGCACCTTCCTGCTCCGCAACGAGGCCATGGACGCGGTGGTGGCGCTCATCGGCGACCTGAAGGCGGCGATGGCGGCCGGGCGCACCGACGCCGAGCTCGAGAGGCCGCGGGAGCTGCAGCGGCGGGCGCAGTTCTACCTGGACTTCGTCGAGGCCGAGAACTCGGTGGGGTTCCACGCGCCGGAGGAAGCGGCGCGGATCCTCGCCCAGTCGATCGACGCCGCGCGGCAGGGGCAGCTGGCGCTCCGCGATCCGGCGTTCGCGCCGACCTTCCCCTGACGCAAGGCCCGAGCCCGGGGCCCTGACGCAGATCATGCGCAGGGCCTGCAGCGCCGGACCGCCCACACGAAAGGGTTGCGCCTCCCGGGACGCCCGCGGCCCCGGAATGCGCCGGAAGGTGCGTCGCGTGGCATGGCCACGTGGCGCGGTTCTCGCAGTCGGGGGCCGCCGAGACGTCCCTTCCGGACGTCGCGGAGCCCTACATGACCCGGATCCTCCTCGTCGCTCCCGTCCTCCTCCTCGCGGTCGCCTGCGGCAACGCCGGCGGCGGCGACCCGAAGCCCGCCGCGCCGGCCGCGGCTCCGGCGGCGGCGCCCAAGGCGCAGACCGCCGCGGCGTCGGTGACGCCCGAGGCGGCGAAGGAAGCGGCGGAGATCTTCGCCTCGCGCTGCACCGCCTGCCACGGTCCGAACGGCGCCGGCGACGGCCCCGCCTCGGCCGGCCTCACCCCGCCGCCGCGGAACCTGCAGGACAAGGCCTGGCAGAGCTCGGTGACCGACGAGCACATCGAGAAGATCGTCTCGTACGGCGGCGCCGCCGTCGGGAAGAGCCCGGCGATGCCGCCGAACCCGGACCTGGCGTCGAAGCCGGCGACGATCGCCGCGCTCCGGGCGCACGTCCGCAACCTCGCGAAGTAGCAGCGCAGCCGACGCAGCGACAGTGAGACGCGCCGGGCGCCTGCCCGACGCCAACGGGAAGGACTTGCCCATGATCCAGCATCGCAGCACCCTCGCCGCCGCCGTGACGGGCCTCGCGCTCGCCGCGTGCGGCGGCACCGCGCCGGGCGGAGGCGGCGGCACCGGCTCGACCGGCGCCGGCCTCGGCGGCGGCGCGTCGATCGCCGAGCTCGCCAAGGCCCGCGGCCTCAGCGAGCAGGACGTCACCGCCGCGCTGAAGACGTACACGCCGACGGGGAAGCACGACGAGTACCTCACGTTCGCGTCGGGCGGCCACGGCGGCAACCTGATCGTCTTCGGCGTCCCGTCGATGCGCATCCTCAAGTACGTCGCCGTGTTCACGCCGGAGCCGTGGCAGGGCTACGGCTACGGCGACCAGACCAACGAGCTGCTCAAGCAGGGCTCGCGCAACGGCAAGGCGATCACCTGGGGCGACATGCACCACCCGGCGCTCTCCGAGACGAAGGGCGACTACGACGGGCAGGTGCTGTTCGTGAACGACAAGGCGAACCCGCGCGTCGCGGTGGTCAACCTCGAGGACTTCACCACGGTGCAGATCGTGGCCTCCGAGCTGATCCAGTCCGAGCACGGCTCCACCTTCGTCACCCCCGACACCGAGTACGTGATCGAGACCTCGCAGTACCCGGCGCCGCTCGGCGGCAAGTACGCCGATCCCTCGAAGTTCGACGATCAGTACCGGGGCGCGGCGATCTTCTGGAAGTTCGACCGGCAGAAGAAGCGGCTCGTCCCCTCCGAGTCCTTCGCCCTCGAGCTCCCGCCGTACATGCAGGACCTCGCCGACGCCGGGAAGCTCGTCTCCGACGGCCTGGTCTTCATCAACAGCATCAACACCGAGCGCTGCTGGGGCGGGAACATGGAGGGCAACCCGCCGATGGAGTCGTGCGTCTCGAAGAACGACATGGACTACCTCCACGTGATCGACTGGAGGAAGGCCGAGGCGCTGGCGAAGGCGGGCAAGACCACCGAGATCGCCGGCATGCGGGTCATCGGCCTGCAGACGCTGGTCGACGAGGGCGTGCTCCACTTCGTCCCCGAGCCGAAGAGCCCGCACGGCGTGGACGTGACGCCCGACGGCGCCGAGGTGGTGGTCGGCGGCAAGCTCGACACCCACGCCACCGTCTACTCGGTGGCGAAGATGAAGCAGCTCATCGCCGAGAAGAAGTACGCCGGGAAGGACCCCTACGGCGTCCCGATCCTCGGCTTCCAGGAGGCGATCCGCGGCCAGGCGGAGATCGGCCTCGGGCCGCTCCACACCCAGTTCGACGACAAGGGCTTCGCCTACACCTCGGTGTTCATCGAGTCGAAGGTGGCGAAGTGGTCGCTCAAGGACCTGAAGCTCGTCGAGAAGATCCCGACCCACTACAACATCGGCCACCTGCTGGTCGCCGAGGGCGACACCGTCAGCCCCGACGGCAAGTACCTGGTGGCGATGAACAAGTGGGCCATCGACCGCTTCAACCCGGTCGGCCCGCTCCTGCCCCAGAACTTCCAGCTCATCGACCTCACCGGGCAGCAGATGCAGCTCCTCTACGACATGCCGATCCCGCTCGGCGAGCCGCACTACAGCCAGATGATCAAGGCCGACAAGATCAAGGCGGTCGACGTCTACAAGCCGGCCGGCATGAACCCGATCCAGCACGCCAAGGACGAGCACGCGGTCGAGGGCGGCAAGGAGCGGGTCGAGCGCCGCGCCGACGGCGTCCACGTCTACATGACCGCGGTGCGCAGCCACTTCACCCCCGACGTGGTCCGGGTGAAGGAGGGCGACACCGTCCACCTCCACATCACCAACATCGAGCAGGCGCACGACGCGACCCACGGCTTCACGGTGGGCTCGCACAACATCCACCTCAGCCTCGAGCCCGGGAAGCACTCGAACGTCACCTTCGTGGCCGACAGGGCCGGCGTCTTCCCGATGTACTGCACCGAGTTCTGCTCGGCGCTGCACCTCGAGATGGCCGGCTACTTCCTGGTGGAGCCGAAGTGAAGCGCTCCGGCCTCCGTCCGGCGCTCGCCGCCCGCACCGTGCTCTCCGTCACGGTGCTCCTCGCCCCGGCCGCCGCTCCGGCCGCGGGCGCGGCGGCGACGCCGGCGGAGGTCCGGGGGATGGCGAGGCCGGCGCGCCCGGCCTCGTGCGTCGAGGTGCCGGCCGGCACGCCGGTGCAGCCGGCCCTCGACGCGGCGGAGGACGGCGCCGCGGTCTGCCTCGGCGCCGGCACCCACGCGGGCCCGCTGCGGATCGGCCGCGGGCTCGTGGTGTGGGGACCTCCCGAGGCGGTGATCCGCAGCCAGGGCGAGGGCACCACCGTGCAGCTCGAGGGCACGGGCACCTCGCTCCTCGGCGTGTCGGTGTCCGGCTCCGGCGGTCGCTACGACACCATGGACGCGGCGCTCCGGCTCGAGGGCGAGGGCCTGCGGGTCGAGGGCGTCCGGGTGGACGGCCCGATGTTCGGGATCACCGTGGAGAAGTCGCACGGCGTCACGCTCCGCGGGAACGCGGTGGCCGGCTCCGGCGGCCACGCCCTCGGCCTCCGCGGCGACTCGATCCGCCTCTGGGAGACGACCGGCTCGCTCGTCGAGGACAACCTGGTCGAGAAGGGCCGCGACGTCGTCGTCTGGTACTCGAAGGACAACGTCGTGCGCGGGAACACCGTGCGCGGCGGCCGCTACGGCACCCACCTCATGTACAGCCACGGCTGCCTCGTCGAGGAGAACCGCTACCTCGGCGACGTCGTCGGCATCTTCGTCATGTACTCGCGGGACGTGACGCTCCGGAAGAACCTGGTCGCCGACGCGTCCGGCGCCGCCGGCATCGGCCTCGGCATCAAGGAGTCGGGGCGCGTCACCGCGGTCGACAACGTCTTCCTCCACGACACCGTCGGCGCCTACCTCGACGACACCCCGCAGCGCGAGGACGAGCCGAATTTGTTTGCGCGGAACGTCTTCCGCCTCGGCGAGGCGGGCGTGGTCTTCCACGGCGCCGCGCGCTGGACGACCTTCGAGGGCAACAGCTTCCGCGACAACCTGGTGGCGGTGCGGGTCGAGGGCGGCGGCGACGCCCGCGGCGTCGTCTTCCGGGGCAACGACTTCGACGACTACGCCGGCTACGACCTCGACGGCGACGGCGCGGGCGACGTGGCCTTCGAGCTGCGGAGCCTCTCCTCCGACCTGGTGTCTCGCTACCCGGACCTCGCGCTCTTCCGCGGCTCGCCGGTGCTGTCGCTGGTGAACGCCGCGTCGGAGCTGGTGCCGCTGCTCGCGCCGAAGACCGTGCTCGTCGACGAGCGGCCGCGGATGGCGGCGCTCCCGGTGGTGCTCCCCGAGGGGCTCGAGGTGCAGCGTGCGGATTGAGCTCTCCGGCGTGCGGAAGCGCTTCGGCGCGGTGTGCGCCCTCGACGGCGTGGACGCCGACGTGCCGGCCGGCGCCCGCGTCGCCCTCATCGGCCCGAACGGCTCCGGCAAGTCGACGCTGATCCGCGCCCTCCTCGGCCTGATCTCCTGCGAGGGCACGGTGCGCGTCGGCGGCGTCTCGCCGTTCGACGAGCGGACCGCGATCGCGCGGCGGCTCGCCTACGTGCCGCAGGTGGCGCCGTCGCTCGCCGCCCCGGTGCGCGAGGTGGTGGAGCTCGCCGCCTGCACCCGCGAGCTCCGGCTCTCCGACGTGGAGGAGCTCGCGAAGGAGCTCGAGCTCGACCTCGGCGCGGTCGGCGACCGGCCGTTCCGGAACCTCTCCGGCGGCATGAAGCAGAAGCTGCTCCTGGCGCTGGCGCTGGCGGCGAAGCCGGAGCTGCTCGTCCTCGACGAGCCGACCGCGAGCCTCGACGCCCGGGCGCGGGACCGCGCCTTCCGCCTGGTGGCGGAGCGCTCGAAGGGCGCGACGCTGCTGCTCTGCTCGCACCGCCTCGACGAGCTCCGCCAGCTCGCCGACCGGGTGCTCTGCCTCGAGGACGGCAAGGTCGGCTTCGACGGCACCGTGGGCGCGCTGGTGGCGGTCCGCTCGGTGGAGGTCGTCGAGGTCCGCGGCCCCGGCGCCGGCCCGGGGGAGGTGCTCCATGGGTAGCGCCTGGCTGAAGCGCGCCGCCGTGGCGCTCGCGCTCACGGGCGGCGTCGCCGGCGCGGCCTGGGCCATCGGGCGGCTCAACGCGCTCCCCGACGGGCCGGTGGAGATCGTCTGGGACCGCGAGGCCTGCGCCCACTGCCGCATGCACGTCGGCGAGCCGTCGTTCGCCGCGCAGCTCCAGCTCGTCGGCGGCGAGGTGCGGAGCTACGACGACCCCGGCTGCATGCTCGCCGACCTCGCGAAGGTCCCCGCCGCCGAGGTGCACGCGGTCTGGGTGCACCACGTCGCCGAGGAGCGGTGGCTCCGCGGCGAGGAGGCGGGGTTCGTCGGGGTGCCGGTGTCGCCGATGGGCTACGGCCTCGGCGCCGTCGACAAGGGCGCGCCGCGCTCGGTGTCGCTGGCCGCCGCCCGCGCCGAGGTCGCCGCCAGGGAGGCACGTCGATGAGCCCGCTCGCCCGCGAGCTGCGCGCCGCCGCGAAGCTCGACCTCGCCGAGGTGAAGCGCTCCCGCTGGCTGCTCTCCGCGAGCCTCGTCTACGGGGCGCTCGCCGGGATCTTCGTGCTGGTGGGGCTGCGCGAGTCGTCGCTGCTCGGCTTCACCGGCATGGGCCGGGTGTTGCTCTCGCTCTGCCACGCGCTGCTCCTGCTCCTGCCGCTCTTGGCGCTCACCGCCACCGGGCAGGTGGTGAACCGCGCCCGCGACGACGGCTCGCTCGAGCTGCTCTTCAGCCTGCCGCTCCGGCGCGGCGCGTGGTTCGCCGCGGTGTCGGCGGTGCGCTACGCCTCGCTGCTGGTGCCGCTGGTGGTGCTGATGGCGGCGATGGCGGTCCTCGGCCGCGTGGCCTTCGGCGAGGCGGTGCCGTGGGGCTTCCTGGCGCGGGCGCTCGCCACCTCGGCGGCGCTGCTCCTCGCCTTCACCGGCCTCGGGCTCCTGGTCTCCACGAGGGTGCGCAACCCGGCCCGCGCCACGGTGACGCTGCTCCTGCTCTGGGCCGCCGGCGTGGCGTTGCTCGACTTCGGGCTCGTGGGCCTGATGCTCCGCTTCCGGCTCCAGCCCGAGCTCGTCTTCGCCCTCGCCTCGGTGAACCCGGTGCAGGCGGCGCGGCTGGCGCTGCTCTCGGGCGTCGAGCCGGAGCTCTCCACGCTGGGGCCGGTGGGCTTCTGGCTCGCGAACCGCCTCGGCCCCGATCTGCTGCTCGCCCTCGGCCTCGCCTGGCCGGCGACCGTCGGCCTCTCGTCCTGGACCTTCGCCCTTCGCTCGTTCACCCGTGGTGACGTGGTGTGATCATGTCCGACCGAAACGTGAGAGTCGACCGACGGCTGGAGAAGTTCTACGCCTTCCTGGAGCGCCCGCTCTTCCCGAGCGCGCGGTTCGTGCTGGCGGCGCTGGTGGTGCCGCTCCTCCTCTGCTTCACCGCGCCGCTCTGGCGCATCGAGCTCTCGGCCCCGCAGTACCCGAAGGGCCTTTGGATGGAGATCTACGCCTACAAGATCGAGGGCGGCGACGACGGGCAGCACCTGCAGGAGATCAACACCCTCAACCACTACATCGGCATGCGGCCCATCGACCGGGCGGCGCTCTCGGACCTCGACTGGCTCCCGTTCGCGCTCGGCCTGCTGGCGCTCCTGGCGCTGCGCGTCGCCGCGATCGGCAACGTCCGCTCGCTGCTCGACCTGGTGGTGCTCACCGTCTACGTGAGCGGGTTCGGCCTCGGCCGCTTCGCCTACAAGCTCTACGTCTTCGGCCACGACCTCTCGCCGGACGCGCCGGTGAAGGTCGAGCCGTTCATGCCGGTCGTCCTCGGCGGCAAGCAGATCGCGAACTTCTACACCACCAGCCTGCCGCAGCTCGGCAGCGTCTACCTCGGGATCTTCGCCACCGGGGTGGTGGGGCTCGCGGCGTGGCACCTCGTGGCGGGCCGCATCCGGGCGAAGCGCGAGGCGCGGGCCGCGGCGGCCGCGGCGGCCTGAGCCGGACGCTCGCTCAGGGGCTCGCCGGCACCGGCGCGCGCCCGCCGACGTCGACCTTCACCGTGCGGCCGGCGCGCTGCCGGCGGTCGGCGCGCAGGTGCCAGACGAGCAGGCCGACGAGGCCGAGCACGAAGGCGACGACGAGGAAGCTCCCCGCCTGCGGGTAGCTCGAGGTGTTGAAGTTCGCGATCTGCTTCGAGCCGAAGATCACCGGCGTGAACGGCTCGACCTTCACCGGCGCGGTCGGGTCGAGCTCGTGGCCGTAGGTGTAGAGCTGGTAGACGAAGCGGCCCATCGAGAAGACGCCGAGGTAGATCGTCATCACCGTGAGGTCGACGAGCCCGCGCACGGTGCCGATCGCCGCCAGGCGCAGCACCAGCAGGATCAGCGCGCCGAGCGCGAACGGCAACCAGTCGAGGTCCTTCAGCGCCGCGCGGTCGAGCGGGCGCATGCCGATGTAGTGGTTGAGGGTGTTGATCTCCTGCAGGTGCTGGCCGTCGCCGCCGGGCTCGAGCTTGTACGAGTAGATCGCCAGCTCGAGGCCGTCAGGGTACTGCGGCGCCTCGAGGGTGATCTTCCAGAGCGGCAGCGTGAAGCTCGCGGCGAGCAGGCCGGCGAGCAGCACCAGCGCGAGCCGCGCGCCGGGCAGGATCGGGCGATCGAGGAGCTCGGTGACGCGTCCCATGGTCCCTCCGGGTCAGACGAGGTCGCGCTTCACGAAGCTGCGCAGCGCCGCACCCCACGTGCAGAGCCCGACCAGGGCCGGCCAGGCGATCCCCAGGGCGAGCAGCGGGCCGGGGCCGACCCTGGTGGAGAGGTAGAAGCCCACAGGCCCGAGGATGGCGAGCTCCGGATCGGGGCCCGAGAGGAGCGCGAGGCGCGCCGCGCCGACGGGGTTCAGCGCCGCGAGGGCGAACACCACCCGGGGCTCGAGCGGGAAGCGGAGCAGGAGCGCGATCAGCCCGAAGTCGAGCAGCGCGACCGCGAGCGCCCAGGTGACGAGGACGTAGACGAGGGCGCGCGCCTGGTTCCGCACCGTGGTGGAGATGAGCAGCCCGATCCCGACGAAGGCCGCGAGCAGCGCCGCGCTCACCGCCAGGGCGCGGCCGATGAACGCCCACGGCAGCTCCTCGCCGTAGGCGAGGCGGCCGAACAGCCCGAGCGCGGCGAAGAGGATCCCGAGCGGCAGCGCCAGGGCGAGGAAGCGGGTGAGGCTCACCGCGGCGAAGTGCAGGGCGGGGTGGAACGGGTGGCTGAAGAGGAACTCGAGGGTGCCGTCGTCGCGGGCGCGGTTCACGACCTGGGCGGTGGCGGCGAGGGCGAGGAGCGGCAAGAGGAACAGGAGCGCGTGGCTGAAGGAGAGCAGCACGCGGCCGATCCCGGTGAAGCCGAGCACCGCCGACTCGCGGAGGCCGACGAGGACGAAGACCGCGGCGAGGAGCAGCTCGGCGCCGACGGTGAAGACCAGCGCCCGCGAGCGGAGCACCTCGGCGAGGTCGAGGCGCGCGGCGGCTCGGAGCTCGGTCAGCGCGGGGCTCACCGCGGCCCCCGCACGCGCTCGACCTGGCGGACCCGGCGCCGGGCCTCGTCGAGCGAGAGCGCGCCCGGCGTGCCGGCGTCGACGGCGCCGAGGCGGAAGCCCATCGGAGAGGCGGGCACCTCGACGAACCCGGTGGCCGCGCCCGCGAGCCAGCGCTCCTCGCGGTGGTGGTGGAACCAGAGCTCCTTCGCCTCGACGCCGGTCTCGTCGAGGTGGAGGAGGAGGCAGCCGGGATCGTCGTAGCTCCTCACCTCGCCGGTCGCGGTGCGGAGCTGCGCCGCGAAGGCCGGCTCGCTGACGAGCATCCGGCACCGGGCGCAGGCCTCGCGGTCCCAGGCGATCGGCTCGGGGCCGGACGCCTTGCTGCAGCCCGCGAGCGCGAGCGCCACCGAGAGGGCGGCGAACCTAGCCACGGCGGCCTCCGGGGTGGTGCGCCGGCACCGGCTCCTGGTCGCGGACCGAGAGGCTCTTGAGCGCCGGGCCCAGGCGCTCCGTCGCCTCGCGCACCAGCGCCACCTCCTCGCCGGGCGTCGCGGCGCGGCTCCACCACCCGCCCTCGCCGCCGGCGAAGCCGCGCTCGGCGAGCCAGCCGTCCGGTCCCGGACCCTCGACGTGCAGCTCCACCACGCTGCCGCCGCGCGCCGCGAGGAAGCCCTCGGCGGAGCCGTCGTAGGCGACCCGGCCCTCCTCGAGCAGCACCACGTGGTCGACGAGGCGGCGGATCTCGTCGAGGCGGTGCGAGCAGAGCAGCAGGGTCGCGCCGGCGGAGCGCTCCTCGAACAGCCGCAGGAACGCGGCGCGCGAGGCGGGGTCGAGGCTCGCGGTCGGCTCGTCGAGGATCAGCAGCGCGCCGCCGGCGGCGAGCGCCAGCGCCAGGAGGAGCTTCTGCTTCATGCCGCCCGAGAGGTCGCGGAAGGCGCGCTTGCGGAGCGGGTCGAGGTCGAGGTCGAGGCGCGCGGCGACCTCGGCGATCCGCGCCGGGTCGAGGCCGCGGACGCGCGAGACCGCGAGGAGGAGCTCGCCGACCGGCGCGGCGAGCTGCGGCGCGACCTGCGGCGCGTAGGCGAGCTGCCGCGCGAGCCGGGCCCGGGCAGTGCGCGGCGGCATCCCGTCGAGGAGCGCGGTGCCGTCGCAGCGGAGCAGCCCGAGCACCACGCGGATGAGCGTGGACTTGCCGGAGCCGTTCGGGCCGAGCAGCGCGACGCGGCGCCCGGCCGGCACCGTGAGCGTCACGTCGGCGAGCGCGCGGACCTTGCCGAAGCGCTTCCCGACGCCGCGGAGCTCAATCCGCACGGCGCGCCTCCTCGGGCGGGGCCATCCGCGGCCGCGGGTCCCGGAGCAGCGTCCGCGGCCGGAGCAGCGGCGCCACGTGGGCGGCGACGTCCACCAGCCGGAGCGCCACCGCGCCGCGGAAGAACTGCAGCGCCGGCACCCGGGTGACGAGCTCGCCGGAGAGGCTCCGCAGCTCGAACGGCACGTCGCCGTAGCCGTCCTCGTCGAGGTCGTAGCCGGCGTAGTCGTCGAAGTAGTTCCCGGTCCACTCCACCGAGAGCGCGTCGGCGCCGCCCTCGACGTCGACCGCGCGGAAGTTGTCGCGGAAGGCGTTGCCCCGGAACGCGTTGCGCCGCTCGCTGCCGTGGAGGACGACGCCCACCTGCCCGAGGCGGACGTCGTTGCCCTCGTAGAGGTTGTGCTCGTCGAGCTGGATCGGCGAGGCGTCGACGTAGATGCCGGTGGTGTTCCGCACCAGCAGGTTGTCGCGGAGCACGACGTCGCCGGACTCCTTGAGCCCGACGCCGATTCCCGCCGAGCCCGCCGAGGCGGCGACCACGTTCCCCTCCACCTCGACGTCGCGGCTGTACATGACGAAGACGCCGACGACGTTGCGCAGGTAGCGGTTCCCCTCGACGCGGCTCCCGTGGCTGAACATGAAGTGGGTGCCGTAGCGGCCGTCGGTCACCTCGTTGCCGGCGAGGCGGTTGCCGCGCGAGTACCAGACGACGACGTCGCGGGCGCCGACGACGCGGTTGCCCTCCACCCGCGAGCCGGTCGCCTCCCAGAGCCGGATGCCGTCGCCCCGGAGGCCGAGCGGGGTCTCCTGCTGCCCGAAGACCTCGTTGTCCCGCACCACCGCGTCGCGGGTGCGCTCCACCAGGATCCCGAACACCGCGTCGACGATCCGCACCCGCTCGACCAGGCCGCGCGGCGCCTCGACGCGGACCGCGGCGTCGAAGAGCTCGTAGCGGCCGCCGCTGCCGTCGATGGTGAGCCCGGCGAGCGCGGCGCCCTCGCCGGCGAGCTTCACCGTGGTGCCGTCGCGGGGCGCGTGGAGGATCGCCTCGCGTGGGCCCTCGAGGCGGACGCCCGCCCCGAGCACCACCGGCCCCTGGTGGTGCCCGGGCGCGAGGCAGAGCGTCGTCCCCGGGGGCGCGGCGTCGACCGCCGGCTGGAGCGGCGCGCCCGCCTCGACGGTGCGGCACGCAGCGGGCGGCGGCGCGCCCGGCGAAGGCGCCGGGAGCTCCGCCGCCGCGGCGCAGCCGGCGAGGGCGAGGGCGGCGGCGGGACCCCGGGTCACTTCGGCTCGACCAGCAGGTAGCCGGCCATCTCCAGGTGGAGCGCCGAGCAGAACTCGGTGCAGTAGAGCGGGAAGACGCCGGCGCGATCCGCCACGATGGTGGCGTTCGAGTGCTTGCCCGGCTCGAGGCTGAGGTTGAGGTTGTAGTCGGCGATCGAGAAGCCGTGGGTGGCGTCCTTCGCCTGCTCGATGTTGGTGATGTGGAAGTGCACGGTGTCGCCCTGCTTCACGCGGACGGTGTCGGGCGTGAAGTGGCTGCGCACCGCGGTCATGAAGACGTGGACGCCGTCGGCGCGCCGCTCGATCCGCTCCTTGCCGCCCTCGACCGCGAACGGGTCCTTCCCGTCGAGGAGCGGGTTCGTGCCCGCCGGCTTGTAGACCTCGATCGGCTTCACCTTGTCGGCCTTGATGATCTGGGCGTAGTGCGGCTCGCCGATGCCCATCGGCATGTCGGCGAGCACCGTCATCTGCGGCGTCGACAGGTCGACGAGCTGGAGGTTCTGCGGGAGGAGCGGGCCCACCGGCGCGAAGCGGTCGAGCGCCCACTTGTTGAGCGCCACGAGGTACTTGCCGTCGGGGCTCACCGAGTCGCCCTCGGCCGCGGCGAGGTGGCCGATGTTGTAGTGGACCGGGAGCTTCTCGACGACCTTCAGGTCCGCGAGCGACCACTTCGCCACCTTCGACTCGATGAAGAGCGAGGTGTAGGCGAACCCCTTGTCGTCGTAGACGGTGTGGAGCGGCCCGAGGCCGAGCTCGCACTGCCCGCGCATCGCCTCCTGGAGCGGGAGGATCGGCACGCCGTAGGGATCCTTCCCCTGGAAGCGCTTCTCGGCGATGAGCCGCTTGATGTTGGCGATGCTGTAGACGGTGGCGTGGGTGTCGAGCTTGCCGCCGATGACGATGTCCTCGCCGTTCGGCGTCACGTCCACGCCGTGGGGGCTCTTCGGCTCCGGCACGAAGTAGAGGAGGCCCTGGGCGACGGCGTCGTCCAGCGAGATCACCTTGATCCCGTTGATCATCCGGTGCTTCCCCGCCGCGGCGACCTGCTCGGCCTTCTTCCAGTCGACGACGTGGAGGAAGTCGGTGTCGCTCTGCGACGCGCCGGACTCGAGCGGCGGCTTGCCTTCCAGGTTGCCGCCGGTGGCGCGCTCGGTGTTGAAGGAGTTGATGAAGATGAAGCCGTCGCTCGGGCCCTTGCCGGCGTCGGCGAGGTCCTGCATGTACGGCGGCAGCTCGATGGCGAAGGAGCGCTCGCGGTCGATGCGGCCCTTCTCCCGGTCGAACTTCCACATCACCACCGCGCCCCGGTACTCCTCGTTGTAGCGGTCGAGGTCGGCGTAGCCGCCGCCGAGCGGCGCCGGGTACTGCGAGCTCTCCACCACGTACTCGGTGTTCGGCGTCACGAACGAGGCGCCGTGCTCCGACTGGATCACGCCGCTCGCCGCGATCTGCTTGACGGTGAAGTCCTTCAGGTCGATCACCGCGACGCGGGCGCTCGCCTTGTCGCCGATGAAGAGGAACTGGCCGTCGTACTCGCCGTTGGTCTCGCTGAGGCCGGGGTGGTGGGTGTCGCCCCAGCGCATCCGCGTGCCCGGCGGCGAGCCGGACCAGAGGAGCCCCTCGGTCTCGTCGCCGTACCCGTAGCCCTGCCACGACTCCGGCGTGAACGTCGCGATGGTGCGGAGGATCCGCATGCTCGGGATCCCGATGACGATCACCTGGCCGGCGTGGCCGCTCGACGCGAACATGTAGTAGTCGTCGTGCCGTCCGCTCGGCGTGTACGTCTTGAGCGCGGCGACGACGTCGGCCTCGGTGAGGTTGCGGGCCTGCATCAGGTCGGCGATGCCGCCGCTCGCGCCGAGGCCCGCTCCGCTCCTGCCCGTCCCGCCCATGCCGTCGGGCGGCTCGCCGCAGCCGGCGGCGCAGCCGCTCGCGACGAAGGAGGCGAGGGCGACCAGGGTGATCCGGCTCCATCCGCTCATGGGACCTCCGGCTGCGCGCCGTGCGCGCTGGGTGCTACTTCCCGGCGGCGAAGCCCCGGATCTGCTGCCGGAGCGCCGCCACCACCTCGGGCTTCGCGACCAGATCGGGGTTCGGCGGCATCGCCGGGCTCTTGCCCACGGCGGCGCCCCCGAACTGGATGACCTTCTCGATGGCCTCGTCCGTGGTGCTCGACTGCCAGGCCGCGTCCTGGAAGTTGCGCGGCTTCGGCACCAGGCCGGCGGAGGCGGCGCCGTCGCCGGCGCCCTTGGCGCCATGGCACGGCGTGCAGCGGGTGGCCCAGATCTCCTCGGCCTCCGCGACCGCCTTCGCGGACGGCGCGCCCGCCCCGGCGGGCGGCGCGGCGACGGGCGCCTTCGCCTCGCCGGGGGGCGCGGCCTTCGGCACCGCCGGCGGCTCGTCGCCCTTGCCGCACGCGAGCGCCGCTGCGGCGAGGACCGGGAG
>CAZDGH010000012.1:32197-33126 GCA_964504805.1 uncultured Myxococcales bacterium
CGAGCGCCTGCCGGCGGCTCGCGCCCGGACGCCGCGGCGAACAGCAGCCCCAGGGGCGCGCCGAACGCCAGCGCGTGCAGCAGCGCCTGCACGACCTGCGACGCGTCGAGGAACCACGGGTAGACCGCGCGCGCCACGACCTGGAGGTTCGCATGGGCTGGAGGTGCGAACCCACCCCCGGACCAGGAATCCCCCGGGCGAGCTTGTCCCGCGGGGGCGGTTCAGCGCGCGCCGTCGAAGGTGGCGCCGAGATCGATCCAGAGGAGGATCGTCCGCGCCTCCTCGCCGCCGAGCGCCGCGGCCGCGCCGCAGCCGGCCGGCGCCGCGCCGTCGGCGTCGAGCTCCCGCCCGAGCACCGCCTCGGCGAGCCGCGAGCTCCGGCTCCCGCCGAAGGGATCGACGAGGCGGAGCGCGCCGCCGTCGTCGCGGGCGAGGAGCGACTCGTAGGCGACGGTGAAGCGCGCGGTCGGCGCGTCCTCGAGCGTGAGCCCCGCGGCCGGCGCCTCGCCGCCGTGGCACGAGGCGCAGGCGCGATCGAGGAGCGGGGCGACGTCGCGGGGGAAGTGCACCTCCCGGGGCGAGACGGGCGGCGGCGGCCGCGGCCTCCGCGGATCGGCGTCCCGGTGGGAGGCGAGGGTCACCGACGCGGCGGTGACGACGTCGGGCCGCGGCTCGATGGCGCCGTCGGGATCGCCGTCGGCGGCGCCGTGGCAGCCGGCGCACCGCGCCGAGAACGAGCGCGGCGGCACGCCCTGCGGGAAGCGCTCCCCGCCCTGGAGCGAGAACCACTGCGCGTGGGGCGTGCCGGCGGGGAGGCCGTCTTCACCCAGGGTGACGACGCGGAACGGCGTCCGCGCCGGGAGCTCGGCGATGGCGGAGCCGTCCTCCTCGATCGGCACCTCGCCGAGCACGATCGACGGCGGCGTCCC
>CAZDGH010000013.1:0-29189 GCA_964504805.1 uncultured Myxococcales bacterium
GGGCTCCGGCGGCGGCGGCCTCCGCGGCGCGTCGATCCCGTGGCGCTCGTCGTACGCCGCCCGGGCGCGCTCGTCGGAGAGCACGTGGTACGCCTCCTCGAGCCGGTCGAGGAGCTTCTTCTGCTCGTCCTGGTCGACGAGCGAGTAGAGCGTGATCGAGCCCGGCGCGAAGACGTCGCGCAGCTTCTCGAAGGCGCGCCGGACCTCCTCGGCCGAGGCCCCCGGCTCGATCTCCAGCACCTCGTAGTGGGTCTGCTCCTCGAAGCGCTTCACCGCGGCGCGCTCCCGTCGGGGCCGTGGGCCGGCGGCAGCGCGCGCAGCCGGTCGGCGACCGCGGCGAGGTCGGCGGCGACGGGCTGGTCGAGGCGATCGAGGAGCAGGGGCCTCCGCGCCCGGATCGCGCGCCACGCCTGGTCGTCGTGGCGCACGTAGCCGAGGTAGACGAGCTCGAGGCCGAAGAACTTCCGCCACGCCGTGCAGACGCCCTCGCCCACGCGCAGGTCGGTCGCCTCGCGGACCTGGTTCACGAGCACGAGGGGCCGGAAGGCGCGCATCTCGGCGGCGAGCGCGTCGCCGGCCTGCGGGTCCCGCGCCGCCACGGCGCGGACGAGCTCCGACGGCGACATCACCCGGTTGGCGTGGGCCCTCGCCGCGTCCTCCAGCAGCGGGCCGAGGCCGTACACCGCCTCCACCGCCTTGAGCCGCCGGTAGAACGCCGCCTTGAGGAAGCGGTAGGCGTTCTCCACCGACGTCGGCTCGGGGACGAGGGTGAGGATCCCGTGGTCGGCGAGGAGGAAGAAGTCGAGGACGTTGAAGCCGGTCCCCGCGCCGAGGTCGAGCAGCACCATGTCGACGTCGAGGGCCTGCACCGCCCGGAGCAGCCGGAGCTTCTGCTGGTAGAGCGGGTTCGCCACGTCGAGGACGTCGAGCGCGCCGGACACCAGCGAGAGGCCCTCGATGCCGGTGGGCACGAGCACCTCGCGGATGTCCTCGACGCGCCGGAGCACGAAGTCGGACAGCGTCCGCTCGGGCTGGTCGAGGCCGAGGCAGGTGTGCAGGTTCGCGCCGCCGAGGTCGCAGTCGATGAGCACCACCGACTTGCCGCGCCGCGCCGCCTCGATGCCGAGGTTCGACGCGAGCAGCGACTTGCCGATGCCGCCCTTCCCTCCGCCGATGGCGACGATGCGTCCGGCCCGGGTCGGCGCGGCCTTCGCCTTCGGCGGCGGCCTCCGCTTCTTCTGCGGCGGCGGGACGAGCCCCAGGCCCGGCGCGACGGAAGGCGCGACCGCGTCCGTGCCCGGGGGCACGAGCGGGATCACCACGCCTTTCGGCCGCTCGGGTGCGCTCATGTCCCCCCGCTTCTACTCCTCCAGAAGCTCGGTGTTCCAGTAGGAGGCGTCCACCACGCTGAGGAAAGGCAGCCACTCGCGGTGCCCGCCGCCCCGGCCCGGCGGCCGGAACACCGGGCTCCAGCGCGGCCGCACCGGCTGCTTGCGCAGCTTCATCCCCGCCTGCTCGGGCGTCCGGTTCGCCTTGCGGAGGTTGCACGGGATGCACGAGCAGACGACGTTCTCCCACGAGGTCACGCCGCCCTGCGCCCGCGGCACCACGTGGTCGAGGTTCAGCTCCGAGCGCGGCAGCCGCGCCGCGCAGTACTGGCAGGTGTTCTCGTCGCGCGTGTAGATGTTGATCCGCGAGAAGCGGATGCGCGTGCGCGGCAGCCGGTCGAACGCCATCAGCACGATCACCCGCGGCACCCGGATGCGCCGCGTCGGCGTCCCCACGGTCTCGCCGTTGACCTCCGCCGAGAGCGCCGCCCACGACTCGAAGTCGAAGGTGCGGAAGTTCTCGTCCACCGCCTTGGCGACGCCGGCGTAGAGCAGGCTGAAGGCCCGCTTCAGCGAGCAGATGTGGATCGGGTAGAAGGAGCGGTTCAGGACGAGCACGCTCGAGTCGAGGGCTAGCAAGCTTCGGTCCTCCCCTTCGCGGCCACCCGGCGCCGGGCCGCGTCCACCGCGGCCGCGAGAGCGGGCAGCTCGTCGTCGAAGATCGTACGGACGTCGAGGTGGAGGCGCTCGCCGTGCACGCGGGCGACCACCGGCGGCTCGCCCGTCCGCAGGGCCGCCGCGAGCGCGGCCGCGTCGCCCCCGAGCGCGACGGCGAGCGAGGGCGGCTCGGCGCCGGGCAGCGAGCCGCCACCGGGCTGCGAGGTCACCTCGACCACCTCGGCGTCGCCGCCGACGAGCTCCCGGAGGCGCTCGGCGCGCGGGCGGAGCTGCGCGCGCGAGGCGGCGAGCAGGCGCACCGCCGGCACCTCGGCCTCCCGGCCGTCGCGGTAGAGCCGGAGCGTCGCCTCGAGGGCCGCCACGGCGAGCTTGTCGACGCGGACGGCGCGGTGGAGCGGGTGCTTCCGGAGCGGCTCGACGAGCGCCTTCCGGCCGACCACGAGGCCGGCCTGCGGGCCGCCGAGGAGCTTGTCGCCGGAGAACGTCACCACGTCGGCGCCGGCGGCGACGGTCTCGCGCACGGTGGGCTCGGGGACGAGGCCCTCGCCGCGGAGGGGGACGAGGCAGCCCGAGCCGAGGTCCTCGTAGACCGCCACGCCGCGCTCGCGGCCGAGGCGCGCGAGCTCCGCGGTGGAGACCTCCTCGGTGAAGCCGACCTGCCGGAAGTTCGAGCGGTGGACCTTCACCAGGAGCGCGGTGTCGGAGCCGATCGCGTCGGCGTAGTCGGAGAGCCGGGTGCGGTTGGTGGTGCCGACCTCGACGAGCCGCGCGCCGCTCTGCCGCATCACGTCGGGGATCCGGAAGCCGCCGCCGATCTCGACGAGCTCGCCGCGGGAGACGACGCAGCTCTTCCCCTCCGCGAGGGCGGCGAGCACGAGCCAGACCGCGGCCGCGTTGTTGTTGACCGCGAGCGCCGCCTCGGCGCCGGTGAGCTCGGCGAGCAGCGGCTCGAGCGGCGCGTGGCGGCTGCCCCGCTCGCCCCTCCCGAGGTCGAGCTCGAGGTTCGCGTAGCCGGCGGCGATCCGCGCCACGGCCTCGCAGGCCTCGGCGGCGAGCGGCGCCCGGCCGAGGTTCGTGTGGAGCACGACGCCGGTGCCGTTGATCACCCGGACCAGGCCGGGCGCAGCGCCGCAGGCGAGGGCCGCCGCGACCGCCTCGTCCGGGACCTCGGGGGACGCCTCGCCGCGGAGGATCCGCTTGCGCGCCGCGTCGACGGCCGCCCGGACCGCCCGGACCACCGCCGGCCGCGGGTGACCCTCGAGCAGCGCGCGCACGGCCTCGCGGCCGAGGACCTCGTCGACCGAGGGGAGCTTCCGGAGCAGCGCGCTTGGGTCCGCGTCGGGCATCGTCTCGTCCGGCAACCTCGGGGAAACGTGGAGGATCGGAAGGGTAGCACCCCCTCGCGGGCACGGTCACTTCCGGGGTCGTGGGTGTGCGAAGGGACCGCCGGCGGGGGGCACGTGCCGGGCCTCCGCGGGTCCCTCGCTGGCGGTACCCCGCTGCGGACGCGGCCGCAATGAAGCGGCGGGGACCGCCTTGTTCCCCCGGCTTCGCCGGGGGCCGCGCCGCGTCCCGCTGCGGCTCGGCACGTGCACCCGGCCGGCTCTGGGTTCGTGCGGTCCCACAACCCGGTGTGGCGGGTGCCGTGGAGGAGGTGTTGGCCGTCGGCGGCCTCCGCGGCCGGTCTGGGCTTGCGGCTCTGCGGGGGCGGGCGGGCGGGGTAGGATGCGCGGCCATGAAGAAGCTCGCGATCGTGGTGGTGGCCCTGGCGGCCGTGTCCGTTGTGGCGTGCGGTGGGGAGGAGGCGGCGCCGGCGGAGCCGGGCGGCGGCGGAGGAGGCGGGGCGGAGCCGTTGCCGTTCGAGCCGGCGGCGCCGGGGGGCGTGGCGCCCGATCCGTCGATGGAGGGGCCGTACCCGGTGGGCGTGCGGACGTTCGAGATCGACGACCACGCGCGGCCGAAGGCGGACGGGAGCCCGCGGCACCTCCGGGTGGAGGTGTGGTACCCGGCGGTCGAGGCGGTCCGCGGCCAGGAGGGCGCGATCTACGACATCCGCGACGAGATGACGGAGGAGCAGAAGGCGCAGGTCGCCGACGTCGAGGACATGCTGATGATCACCACCGCGGTGCGCGACGCGCCGCCGCGGGCGGACGGCGGGAAGTTCCCGCTGGTGATCTTCGGCCACGGGCAGGGCGGCATCCGCTACCAGTCGACCTACTACACGGTGAAGCTCGCGAGCCACGGCTACGTGGTGGCGGCGCCGGATCACGAGGGCGGCACCATCGGCGACCTGCTCCGCAACGAGCTCGAGAGCACCGCCACCGGCCTCTTCCACCGGGGCGACGACGCGGTCTTCCTCGTCGACACCCTGCCCCGGCTCCGCGACGACAGCGGCGTGCTCGCGCTCATCGACGACGGCGCGGTCGGCCTCACCGGCCACTCCTTCGGCGGCGTGATGTCGCTGCGCGCCGCGGTGCTCTCCGACAAAGTCGACGCGATCGTGCCGCAGACGCCGGCCCACGCCGAGCTCGCGTGGCTCGGCTTCGAGGTGCCGGTGATCCTCGGGATGCCGGTGATGATCCAGGGCGGCCACCTCGACCGCACCCTGCCGTGGGACGAGCACATCGCGCCGACGTGGGAGCTGGTCCAGCAGCCGCGCTGGCTCGTCGACATCGTCAACGGCGGCCACTTCACCTTCTCCGACCTCTGCGACTTCGACCTGGTCACGGTCGCCGAGCGCCTCGACGTCGACGGCGGCTTCCCCGGCGTCGACGTCCAGGAGGTGCTGAACGACGGCTGCGGCGCCCCCGCCCCGCCCGCGGCCGACGCCCACGCCCTCATCGATCACACCGCCATCGCCTTCTTCAACGCCCACCTGCGCGGCAACGACGCCTCGCTCGCGCTGCTCACGCAGGAGAAGCTGGAGGCGATCGCGCCCGGGCAGGCAGTGTTGACGGCGGACCCGTGAAGCAGGCTCCAGGCTCCAGGCTTCAGCAAGCAGTTGGCTCGGCGCTTCGCGCCTCGCGCACGGCCGAGCTGCCGCCGTGGAGTGCGTCGAGGTCTCGGCAGGGCCTCGGGCGAAGCCGGTGGTGGCTGGAGCCTGGAGCCTGGAGCCTGGAGCCCCGCCGCGCAGCGGCGGCCTGCCTGGAGCCTGCCGCTACTTCGCGGGCTGCGCCGGCGCCGGCGCCAGCGCCAGGAAGCGCTCCTGGCCCTTGCCGTACGTCAGGCGGTAGGCGTTGAAGGACTTGAGGACGCGCTTCACGTAGTCGCGCGTCTCCTTGATCGGGATCTCCTCGACGAACTCGTCGAGCTCCGAGGAGCCGCGCTCCTTCAGCCAGCGGCCCACGGCGCCCTCGCCGGCGTTGTAGCTGGCGGCGGCGAGGGCGGGGTTGCCCTTCCAGAGCTTGAGGAGCTTGCCGAAGTAGGCGGTGCCGATCCGCACGTTGAGATCGGGATCGCGGAGCTCGCGCTCGGACGGCGCCGGGAGCCGCAGCTGCCGCGCCACGGCGCGGGCGGTGGTGGGCATCAGCTGGGTGAGGCCGATGGCGCCCGCCCACGAGACGATGTTCGGGTCGAGGCTCGACTCCTCGCGCATCAGCGCCTGCATCAGGTCGGGCGGCACGGCGTAGGCGTTGGCGTGGCGCTCGATCAGGTCGCGGTACGCGAGCGGGTAGGCGATCCGGAACGGGACCGCGCCCTCCTGCTCGGGCCGGCCGCGGAGCAGCTCGCGCAGCTCGGTGCGGGCGATGTGGTGCGCCGCCTGCCGGGCGTCGGCCTTGTCGAGGAGGTAGGCGATCACCAGCACCGGCTCGGCGCCGCCCTTCGCCTTCGCCGCCTTCCGGTCGACGCTCCACAGCTCGTCGGCGGCGGAGCGGACGAAGCCGAGGCGGAACAGCTCGAGCGCCGCCTGGTAGTGCGCGTCGCCGACGAGCGCGGCGGTGCGCAGCTCGAGCGGCGGGAGCTCCGCCGGCGGATCGGGCAGGCCCTTCTCCACCTCGGCGGCGACGGCGGCGTCGAGCTCGCCGAGGCGGCCGCGGGCGAGCATGGCGTAGTAGCCGGCCGGGTGCTCGCGGACGAGCTTCTCGTAGGTCGCGAGCGCCTCGACCTTCCGGCCCAGCTGCGCGAGCGTCCGCGCCTGCCAGTAGAGGCTGCGCTCGAGGTCGAGCGAGTCGGGGGCGAGGCCGTAGTCGCGCTCGACGATCCGGAGCGCCTCGAGGCCCTTCTCCGCCTTGCCGTCGGCGCGGTCGATCCAGAAGAGGCGGAAGAGCGCGTCGGCGCGGAAGTCGCCCTCGGGGTAGGCGTCGACGAGGCGCTGCAGCGCGTCGCGGGCCTCGGCGCGCGCGCCCTCCCGCATCCGGAGGTCGGCCACGAACAGGAGCGCGTCGTCGGCGAAGCTGTGCTCCGGGTACTCGGACGCGAGCTTCTCGTAGACGGCGACGCCCTTCGTCGGCGCCGCGATCGCCGCGGAGGTCCCGAGGATGTAGAGCGCCTTCGCCCGGAGCGCGCGGTCCTCGCAGCGCGCCACCACCGGCTCGAGCTTGCCGATGGCCTTCGTGTGCTCGCGGAGCTTCCGGTGGGCGCGGCCGAGGGCGTACTGCGCCTCGCACGCCACCGGGTCCGGCAGCTTCGTCCCGGCGAGGACGCGCTCGAGCAGCTCCGCCGCCTCGCGGTTCCGCTGGGCGTTCAGGTAGACGAGCGCGCGGGAGAGGTGCTGCTCCCGGGTCGGCGCGGCGCCCATCGCGTCGGCGCGGAGCTTCGCGTCCTCCGCCTGCCGCGAAAGCGAGTGCTCGCTCCAGAGCCGGAGGTACGCCTCCTTCGCGGCCTTGCGATCGCCCCTGGCGGCGTGGATCTCGCCGGCGAGGAGCAGCGCGTCGGCGCCGACGTCGCGGCCGCGGCCGAGCGGCGGCGGCCTGCGGTCCTCTAGCGGCGCGAGCGCGGCGAGCGCGCCGGCCGGATCGAAGCGGCGGCGCATCCGCGCCTCCGAGAGCCGCGCGTCGTCGAACAGCACCGAGGTCTCGGGGATCCTGCCGTACGCCGCGGCCGCGCCGCGGGCGTCGCCGGCGCGCTCCCGGGCCATGCCCTCGTGCCAGGCGAGGCGATCGGCGAGCACCGCGTACCGCGGCGCCAGGGCGGCGAGCGCCTCGGCGGCCTCGGCGGCCCGGCCGTCGCCGAGCAGCGCCAGCGCCCGGAGGTAGGCGACCTGTGGGGAGCCGTCGTCGTGCGCCGCGAAGAGCTTCGCCGCCTCCGCGTGCAGCCCGGCCTCGTAGCGCGCCCGGGCGTCGGCGAGCGGTCCGGACGCGAAGCGCGGCGCCACCTCGCGGTCGTCGAAGATCGGCCCGCGGTCCGGCGGCGCCGGCGCGGGCGGGGCCGGCGCGCCGGGCGCGATCTCGGTCGAGGGCGAGACCGGCGCGGGCACGGCGGCGGCGAGGCCGAGCGCGCAGGTCGCCAGGGCTCCTTCGAGCAGGCGGATCATCTCGCTCCCATATGAGACGTGCCCCGACCCGAAGTCAAAAGCCCGTCCGCCGAGGGCCCCCTCGCCCGTCCGCCACCGCCCGCCCGGGTCCGAACCCGAGCCGGCGCCCGCCGATTCCCCTCCGGCAGCTAAGGCCCGCCGAGCGCCCGCACCAGCCCCCCGACCTCGGCCCCGCAGGTCCCGACCGAGAGCTCCGCGCAGGTGTGGTCCGCCCCACACGCCACCGCCGCCGGTGGGAGCGCCGCGCACTTCTTCGCGCAGTCCGCCGGGAACGTCTGCTTCACCAGGTCGAGCTGCGCCATCCCCTCCGGCACGCACGTGAACAGCCGGTCGCAGAACGCCCCGCAGTCCCCCGCCGCCGTCCCGCCGTCCGGCCCCGCCGTCCCGCCGTCCGGCCCCGCCTGCGCCGCCCCGACCGGCACCGCCCGCACCGCGGGCTCGGCCGCCGAAGGAGCAGGCGCCGCGACCGGCGGCGCCTTCGCCTCCGAGCACCCCGCCACCACGAACGCCAGGACGAGCACACGCCGCATCCCCCGCTCGTACCGAAGCCCCCCGACCCCGTCAACGCACGCCTGCCGGCGCCTGCCTGCGAGCAGGCTCCAGCCTCCGCGGAAGCAGGCTCCAGGCTCCAGGGCTCCAGGCTCCAGCAAGCGGCTGGCTCGCCGCCCGGCGCCGCCCCCGCCGCCTGGCGCCGCCCCGCACCCGGCACCGCGCCCGGCGGAGCCGGTGGTGGCTGAAGCCTGGAGCCCGGAGCCTGGAGCCCGAGGCGCGAAGCGCCGAGCCCCGGCGGAGCCCGGAGCCTGCCTCCCGGAGCCCGGAGCCCGAACCCCGAACCCCGTGTACGATCCCCCCCTTGGACATCCGCACCCAGAGCGCGCTCCTCGCCGCCATCGTCGCCGTCGCGCTCGCGGTGTCGATGCTCCTCCGCCCGCAGCGGGCGAAGTCGCTCACCCTCTTCTCGATCTTCTGCCTCTCCCTCGCCGCCTGGTACCTCGCCGACTTCCTCTACGCCCTCACCAGCCACGGCTTCTGGCTCCGGGCCGCGGTCGCGAACGGCGCCGCCATCCCCGCCGCCGCCCTCGCCTTCTTCCTCGAGTTCCTCGGCGTCTCCCGCCGCTCGGCGAGCCGGGCCCGGACCGCCGCCTTCGTCGGCGCCCTCTTCGGCCTCGCGGTGGCGGTGACGCCGCTCGCCGAGCAGGCCTGGGCCCGCGTCGTGGTCGCCACCTGGGTGATGGGCTCGCTGACGGTGTCGCTCTCGCTGCTCTACCGCCGCGTGCGCTCGGCCTCCTCCCGCGTCGACCGCGCCCGGCTCACCTACCTGCTCATCGGCGGGGCGCTCTCGCTCGTCGCCTCCGGCCTCGACATGCTCCCGCGCGTCGGCGTGCCGTTCCCCGAGCTCGGGGCGATGCTGACGACGCTGTACCTGTTCTTCCTCGGCCAGACGCTGCAGCGCTACCGGCTCCTCGACCTGCACGAGCTGCTCGGGAAGTTCGCGGCGCTCTCGGTGCTCGCGCTCATCCTCGCGCTCATCTACGGCGGCCTGGTGATCTGGGTCGGCGATCGGCCCGGCCTCTTCCTGTTCAACACCCTCGTCGCCTCCTTCGTGATCCTGAACCTCTTCGAGCCGCTCCGCGCCAAGGTCGAGGAGGGCGTGGTGGCGACGCTCTTCCGCGAGCGCTTCGAGCTCCTCCGCACGCTGGCGCAGCTGCTCGAGCGGCTGCACACGGTGATCGATCCGCACGAGCTCGCCCGGGTCACGCTCGAGACCTTCTTCGAGTCCCGGCGGGTGACCCACGCCTCGCTCTACCTGCTCGCCGACGCGCGCCCGGGCTTCTCGCTCCTCGACCACCGCGGCCCGATGCCGGCGCCGTTCCTCGACGCCACCGCCGCGCGCTCGCTGCTCGCCGCGGCGGCGGGCGGCCAGAAGGCGGTGCTGCTCGAGAACGTCGAGCGTCGGATCGCCGAGCTGAAGCGGCTCCTCGCCCCGGCGTCGGCCGGCCCCCAGCCCGGCGGCGAGGTCGACGACGACGTGCAGCGCCTCTTCGAGGAGCAGCAGCGCCTCTCCGAGATCCGGGCGGCGCTCTCGACGATGAAGGCCGGCATCTGCGTGCCGCTCCAGGGCACCGACCGGCTGATCGGCTTCCTGAACCTCTGGGACGAGCGCGTGCCCGAGGCGTACTCGTCAGACGAGATCGCGCTCATCCTCGACATCGCCGATCGCGCCGCGCAGATCGTCGAGAGCTCGAAGCTCTACGACCGCATGCGCGAGCGCGACCGCCTGGCGGCGCTCGGCGAGATGGCCGCCGGCCTCGCCCACGAGATCCGCAACCCGCTCGGCGCCATCAAGGGCGCCGCGCAGTTCCTCGAGCCGCAGGGCCGCGGCGACGACGCCGAGTGGCTGCAGGTGATCGTCGAGGAGGTGAACCGCCTCAACGGCGTCGTCACCCAGTTCCTCGACTACGCCCGGCCGCTGAAGCCGGTGGTGGCGCCGGTCGACGTCGACCTGGTCGTCGAGCGCACGCTGAAGCTGGTGCAGGCGGAGCTGCCGGAGCGCGTCGAGCTCGACGTCCGCCTCGGCAAGGACGTCGGCCGCGCGCTCTCGGACGCGGAGCAGCTCAAGCAGGTGCTCATCAACCTCATCCACAACGCGCTGCAGGCGATGCCGGAGAAGGGGAAGATCACCGTCTCCACCGCGCGCGAGGACGCCGGCTTCGGCGTCGGCGACGCGCGGCACCGCGAGGTGGTCGTGCTCCGGGTGAAGGACACCGGCCCCGGCATCCCCGACGACCAGCGGGAGAACGTCTTCGTCCCCTTCTTCACCACCAAGGAGAAGGGCACCGGCCTCGGCCTGGCGATCTGCCAGCGCATCGTCCGGTCCCACGGCGGCTCGATCGCGGAGCAGGGGCGCCCCGGCGAGGGCGCGGAGTTCGTGATCCGGCTCGCCGCCGCGCCGCCCGAGCCCGCGGCGCTGCCTCCGGCGCCGGTGCCGCAGGCCATCGGCCCGACCGCGCCTCCCCCCGCGCGGACGTCGAGGCGCGAGCGGCGGCGAAAGCGGGCCTGACGTTTCGGGTTGCTTTCGTCGCGGCCGGCCGGTGGGATCCGCGCCGATGCCCGGCGATGCCCAGGACGATCTCGCCCGCGTGCGCGCGGTCCTCGCCCGCGAGCTCGAGACCATCAACGAGTACGAGGCCGCCGCCCGCGCCGCGGCGAGCCCCGAGGTCCGCGCCTTCCTCCTCCACCTCGCCGAGGAGGAGAAGGAGCACGTCGCCGAGGCGACCGCCCTGGTGCGCCGCCTCGACGCGGGCCAGGAGCGCTTCTTCGCCGTGGAGCGGGGCCCCGAGCACTTCGCGGCGGGAGCCGCCGCCCCCGAGACGCCGCCGCCGCACGTGCCGCACCGGGAGGGCACCGTGCCCGCGGTGCCCGACGCCCTCCTGCCGCCCGACACCCTGCCCGCCTGGACGGTGGGGCCCCTCAAGCCCCGCCGCGCCCCCTAGCTTCCGGAGAGACCATGCTCGACTTCCTCGGCCACCACGAGAACCCGCTCCGCCCCGAGGAGTGGCAGCGGCTCAACGAGACCGTCGTGCAGGTCGGCCGCCGCAGCCTGGTGGCGCGGCGCTTCATCGACCTCTACGGCCCCCTCGGCCCCGGCGTGCAGACCGTGCCGCACGACCAGTTCGTCGGCACCGAGCGCGGCGAGGTCGATCTCGTCGGCGAGCTCGAGACCGCCCGCGTCTTCGCCGACCGGCGGACCTTCAAGACGATCCCGCTGCTGTACAAGGACTTCCTGCTCCACTGGCGCGACATCGAGGCGGCGCGGTCGCACAACATGCCGCTCGACGTCTCCGCCGCCGCCGGCGCCGCCGCCTTCCTCGCCCAGCGCGAGGACGAGATCATCTTCTACGGCGACGAGAAGCTCGGCCTCGAGGGGCTGCTGACCGCCGCCGGCCGGCAGCGGATCCCGCTCAAGGACTGGGCGACGCCGGGCAACGGCTTCCTCAACGTGGTCGAGGCGACGACCAAGCTGAACGCCGAGGGCCACTTCGGCCCCTACGCGATCGTCCTCTCGCCGACGCTCTGGGCGATGCTGCACCGGATCTACGAGAAGACCGGCGTCCTCGAGATCGAGACCATCCGCAAGCTCGCGGTCGACGGCGTCTTCCAGTCGAACCGCCTCAAGGGCGACGTGGCGGTGGTGGTCTCCACCGGCCGGGAGAACCTCGACATCGCGGTCTCGATGGACATGTCGGTGGCGTACCTGGGCGCGGAGCGGATGAACCACCCGTTCCGCGTGCTCGAGGCGCTGCTCCTGCGGATCAAGCACCCGGACGCCATCTGCACGCTCGAGGGCCGCTCCGCCAAGTAGCGTCGGCGTGCTACACAGTCCCCCATGCCGACCCGCATCCTCGTCGTCGACGACGAGGCGAACCTCCGCAAGGTCCTCGCCGCGACCCTGAAGCGCGAGGGCTACGACGTCGCCCAGGCCTCCGACGGCCAGGCGGCGATCGAGCTCTTCGACGAGGGCGGGTTCGACGTCGTCGTCTCCGACCTGGTGATGCCGCGGGCCGGCGGCTTCGAGGTGCTGAAGCACGTCCTCGAGAAGGCGCCCGAGGTGCCGGTCATCCTCATCACCGCCCACGGCACCGTGGACTCGGCGGTGAGCGCCATCAAGGCCGGCGCCTTCGACTACGTCACCAAGCCGTTCGAGCAGGACGAGCTCAAGCAGGTCATCGCCAAGGCGGCCCGGACCCGCGATCTCGGCCGCCAGAACGTGGTCCCGCCCGCCCTCGACGAGAAGGGGCCGGCCCGGATCATCGGCCAGTCGCCGGCGCTGGTGGAGGTGTACCGGATCATCGAGAAGGTCGCCGACACGCCGTCGACGGTGCTCATCACCGGCGAGAGCGGCACCGGCAAGGAGCTCGTCGCCCACGCGCTCCACCACGGCTCGTCGCGGCGGGGAAAGCCGCTCATCAAGATCAACTGCGCGGCGATCCCGAAGGACCTGATGGAGTCGGAGCTGTTCGGCTACGAGCGCGGCGCCTTCACCGGCGCCGTCACCTCGAAGCCGGGCCGCTTCGAGCTGGCCGACGGCGGCACGCTGTTCCTCGACGAGATCGGCGAGATCCCGATCGAGATGCAGGTGAAGCTGCTCCGCGCGCTCCAGGAGAGCGAGTTCGAGCGGGTCGGCGGCGTGAAGACCCTCAAGGTCGACGTGCGGCTCGTCGCCGCTACCAACCGCGACCTGCAGAAGGAGATCGCCGCCGGCCGCTTCCGCGAGGACCTGTTCTACCGGCTGGCGGTGGTGCCGATCTCGCTGCCGCCGCTCCGGGACCGGAAGGGCGACATCCCGCTCCTCGCCGACTTCTTCCGCGAGAAGTACAACCGGCGCCTGAACAAGAAGATCGAGGCGCTCGAGCCCGCCGCCCTCGAGGCGCTCGCCGCCCACGGCTGGCCCGGCAACATCCGCGAGCTCGAGAACATGCTCGAGCGCACCGTGCTCTTCGCCGACGGGCCGACCATCCGCCTCGCCGACCTCCCCGAGGCGGTGCGCCGCGGCGCGGCGGCCCCGGCGGCGGGCGCGGCCCCTGCGGCGCTGCCGGCGGACGGCGACGCCTCGATGAAGGACATCGTCAAGGAGGCCGCCGCGGCCCTCGAGAAGGACCTCATCACCCGGGCGCTCGAGGAGACCGGCGGCAACGTCACCCAGGCCGCGAAGAAGCTGAAGATCTCCCGCAAGTCGCTGCAGAACAAGATGAAGGAGTTCGGGCTGCGCGACCCGGAGGCGTGAGGCCCCCGCCGCCTGTGGAAAGAGTGGCGAGCAGGCAACCGTTTCCTTGACAGGCCGATCCGCGCCCCTGTAGTTTTTCGAGCAACCACACGGATTTGCACGCGCGGCACGCCTAGCCGGTCAGCACCAGGCGGTCCGCCCCCACGCGGTCGTCGGAGGTCCGATGCGCACCTCGCTCGCCGTCCTGCTCACCGGAGGGCTCCTGCTCGCGCCGCTCGCGGCGCTGGGCGCGGAGATCACCGAGGTCCAGGACGCCGCCGACGGCGACGACCCCTGGGACTTCGCCCTCGACATCAAGTACATCCGCGAGCAGACGCGGGCGAAGATCACCAAGGAGTTCCACAACAACAACGGGCAGGAGGGCGGCGACATCATCGACTCGACCGAGCTCCGCTACGTCTCGGTCAAGCACACCCTCGACCTGACCGCGCACTTCGGCATCTACAAGGACCTCGAGGTCAACGCCGCGCTGCCGATCGTCCTCAGCCACGCGCAGAACTGGAACCTCGCCGCCGCGACCTCCGAGGCGAACTCGGTGCTCGCCACCAACGACTTCGGTGAGGGCGTCTGCCCGGGCCCGACGGTCCGCGGCACCGACGACACCCCGCCGGAGGACGCCGACGGCAGGCCGACCGGATGGAAGCACAACACGGTCGACGGCACCTGCGTGCGGAACGCGGACGCCGAGGCCACGGTCACCGCCGCCGGCCGCACCGGCGGCCCGATCCCCTTCGCGCCGCTCTTCAACACCAACAGCTCGGCGCACTTCGCCGGCGTGGGCGATCCGCGCTTCGGCATCACCTGGGGCATCCTCAACGACGAGCGCGACGACACCAAGCCGTCGTGGGTGCTCGGCTTCAACTACAAGCTCCCCGCGGTCGATCCCGCGGATCCCACCGCCGAGAACTCCGAGGACAAGCCGGGCGCGGTCGGCGACGGCTTCCACCGGTTCACCTTCTGGACCGCGATGTCCAAGCGCATCGACCGGGCCGATCCGTACACGAAGTTCTACTACACGCTCTCCACGCCCTCCTCGAAGGCGTTCAACAACTGCGACGCGCCCGAGGTGCTCGGCACCCCGGAGAACTGCGGCTCCGAGCACTGGAGCGAGGACGAGACCGGCCCGAAACCGCGGCACGTCGGCGGCGTCTTCTTCGGCAGCGAGGTCATCCCCTGGGAGGACAAGAAGAAGGACCAGAAGGTCGTCCTCGACGCGGGCCTCATCGGCGAGTACCACTCCGAGGGCCGCGACTACTCGGAAGCCAGCTTCATGCTCAAGAAGCTGACCTACAACGAGCAGTTCGCCCGCATCGGCGGCCAGATCGGCCTCTACTTCCGCGGCGCCAAGTACGTGATGCTGCGGCTCAACACCGGCTTCACCGTCGACACCGAGCACATGCTCACCAACGAGTCGATCGGCGAGGACAACAACGGCAACGACCAGGTCGACCTGGACAACGCCACCGGCGAGCTGAACCCGAACTTCGACTTCCGCTACGACGTGCCGGGCCGCCGCCTCCGCATCTCCGAGGTCTACAACTTCCACTTCTCGGCGACGGGCATCGTCAACTTCTAGCCCTCGTCGGAGCCGGCGCCTCCGCCCGAGAGGGCGAGGGCGCGCCGGTACACCTCGCGCTTCGGCAGCGAGAGCGCCTCGGCGACCTCGCGGGCCGCGTCCTTCACCGACGTGCCGGCGGCGAGGAGCGCCTCGAGCGCCTCGTCCGGATCCGCGGGCTCCTCGACGAGCGGCGCGCCCTCCACCACCACGGTGATCTCGCCGAGCACCTCCCCGGCGTAACGGGCCTCGAGCTCGGAGAGCGTGCCCCGGGCGAGCTCCTCGTGGACCTTGGTGAGCTCGCGGGCCACCACCGCCCGCCGGTCTCCGAGTGCCTGGCGGAGGTCCGAGAGCGTCTCCCGGAGCCGCCGGGGCGACTCGAACAGGAGGAGCGTCCCGGGCGCCCGGCGGGCCGCCTCGAGCGCCTCGCGGCGCGCCCCGCCCTTCCGGGGGAGGAAGCCGAGGAAGGTGAACGCGGCCGCCGGGAAGCCGCTCGCGGCCAGGGCGAGGAGCGGGGCCGAGGCGCCGGGCACCGGCACGACCCGGACGCCGGCCTCGACCGCGCCGCGCACGAGCTCCGCGCCGGGATCCGACACCGCCGGCATGCCGGCGTCGGTCACCAGGGCGACGTCCTCGCCGGCGACGAGCCGCGCCACCAGGGCCGGCGCCCGCCGCTTCTCGTCGAAGGCCGGCAGCGACACCGTGCGCGTCCCGATGCCGTGGCGCTCGAGCAGCGCCCGCGTGCGCCGCGTGTCCTCGCAGGCGACGACCGAGACCTGCCGGAGCACCGACAGCGCCCGGAGCGTCACGTCCTCGAGGTTCCCCACCGGCGTGCCGACCACGAACAGCGTGCCGCTCACGAGAGCTCGCCGGTGGAGTCGAAGGCGGCGGGGAGGTGCGTCACCTCGAGCTCGTCGCCGCGGTCGATCACGGACAGCACGTCGAAGCGCAGCGCCCGCCGGTCCCAGACCCCGTTCCGCACCGCCCAGTCGGTGGCCGCGGCCACGACGCGCCGGCGCTTGCCGAAGCCGATGGTCTCGGCGGGGGTGCCGAGGGCGTCGCCGGCGCGGCTCCGGACCTCCACGAAGGCGATCACCTCGCCCTGCTCCGCCACGATGTCGACCTCGCCGGCCGGGCAGGTGTGGTTGCGGGCCAGGATCGAGAACCCGCGGGCCTCGAGCCACTCCACCGCGCGGTCCTCCACCGAGAGGCCGCGGCCGCGGCGCTCCGACGGCCGCGCGGGCGCGCGGCTCACGAGACCTCGACGACCGCGTCGGCGGCGCCGGCGAGCGGCGCGAGCGTGGTGCGGTGGAGCACCTGCGTCAGCGAGCCGAGGTACTTCACCATCTTCCCCGCCAGCTCCTGGTGCGGGCCGTCGAGGAACGAGAACGGGTCGTCGAAGACGATCGGCAGCTTCGCCCGCGCCGAGTAGCGCTCGAGCACGGTGAGCTGCACCGCGAGCCAGACCAGGTCGCGGTCGCGTCCCGGCAGCTCCGGGAACGAGACCCGCCGGCCCGCCGCCTGGCAGACGAGGCCGCCGCCCGGCGCGAACTCGACGGCCTGGTAGCGGCGGTCGGCGAGCGCCACCAGGTACTGCCCCACGCGCGGGGCGATGGCCTGGCAGAGCTCGGGCAGCTCGAGCTGGAACAGGTCCGCCGCCTTCTCGACGAGCTTCTGGGACGGGTCGGGGCCCGCGGCGGCCCGGGGCGCGTCCGCGACCGCCGCCGGCTTCGCCGCGCCGCCGCCGGCGAGCTGCGCCTCGAGGCGCTTGATCTCGGCCTCGACGTCCGCGGCCGCGCGCATGAAGCCGCCGCCGCTGATCGACCCGATCTCGCCCTCGAGCTTCGACGCCTCGCCCTTGAGCTGGGCCTGCTCCGCGACCGCCCCGCCGACCTCCGGGTCGGCCCGGAGCGACGCCGCCTTCTGCTCCAGGGCCGCGACCTTCGAGACCACCGCGTCGCGGCCGGCGACGCGCTCGGCGAGCTCCGACACCCGCTCGACGTCGAGCTTCTTCATCAGCGCGGCGATCTCGGCGGTGTCGGCCTGGTACTGCTCGTCGACCTTCTTCTGCCGCTCGTCGAGCAGATCGCGCTTCCGGGAGAGGCCGTCGCGGCTCTGCAGCTCGCTCACGTACCGGATCGCGAAGAAGGTCGCGACGCCGAAGGCCGGCACGTCGAGGAGCGCGAGCAGCTTCCACTCGGTGAAGACCGCCGCCAGCAGCAGCGCGACGCCGCCGCCGACGCCGCCCCAGAACTTGGGGTCGCCGGTGATCGGCACCGGGTTGGCGTTGGCGGCGCGCTCCTCGAGCACCTCGCGCTCGGCGTCGAGCTTGGCGAGCGCGTCGGTGCGGCGCTGCGCGGCGCTCTCGTAGGCCTGGATGCGCGCGCCGAGGTCCTCCGGGAGCCCGGCGAGGGCCTGGAACTGCCCGACCTGCTTCCTGGCGCCGGCGAGCTCGCCCTCGGCCTGGGCGAGCACCTTCACCTTCTCCTCCAGGGCGAAGAGCTTCGCGGTGAGCCCGTCGAGCTGGAACTGCAGCTTCTCGACCTTGCGGGCGTTCTCGAGCTCCGTCTTGCAGAGCTCGAGCCGCTGCTGCGCCTGCTCCGGGCTGAGGCCGCCGCCGTCGCCCGGCTCGGGGAGGCCCTCGATGCCCTGGAAGCCGCGGAACTTCACCTCGGCCGGCCGCGGCCCGTGGGGGTTCGAGCCGTGCCCGCCGTGGCCGCCCTTGCCCTTGTCCGCGCCGGCGAGCCCGAACTTCGAGAGCGGCTTCGGGTTCTGCGCCTCCGCCTCGGCCTCGAAGTCGCGGAGCGTGGGCAGCTTCTCGACGCCGAGCGTGAACAGCTCGGTGAAGAGCGCCCGGGGCGGCATCCCGACCTGCGTGCGCAGGTACTGGCCGATCTCGAGGGCGTCCTGGGTGAAGGGCACGAACTTGCCGGCGGCCTGGTCGAGCCGGTGCAGCGCGCAGCCGCCGCGGAGGTCGCGGACGAGCCGGTAGGTGAAGCCGTCCTTGCCGAGGAAGGTGAGGCCGGCGCGGACCGCCGGCGCGCCCGGCGCCTCGAGCTTGGCGTCGTCGGGGTTCGGACGGCCGTCGTAGAAGAGCAGCGCCTCGAGCACCGGCCGGAGCTGCGCGGTGGCCGGGGCCCGGAGGACGCAGTGGCCCGGCTGCAGCGCGATGCGCGCCTGCGCCGGCCACCCTTTCACGCCCTGGACGACGAGCTCGAGGACTCGCATGCGCCCGCGAGCGTAGCCCAGGCGAGGCCCGGGCGGAACGACGGATCCGCGATCCGCCGCGCGAGCAGCGGACCGGCGGGCAGGCGCCTCGCGGCGCCCGAGGGACGCCTAGGCCTTGGCCTCGGGAGCGGGCGCGGTCTCCTGGACCTCCTGCTCCTTGAGGCGGGCGGCCTTGCCCTGCAGTCCGCGGAGGTAGAAGAGCTTCGCGCGGCGGGTGGCGCCGCCGGAGACGACCTCGATGTGGTCGATGCGCGGGCTGTGCAGCGGGAAGATGCGCTCCACGCCGACGCCGTACGAGATCTTGCGCACCACGAAGGACGACCGGGCGCCCGCCGCGCGGCGGCTGATCACGACGCCCTCGAACACCTGGACGCGCTCCTTGTCGCCTTCCTTGATCTTCGTGTGCACGCGGACGGTGTCGCCCGGGGTGAAGCCAGGGATGTCCTTGCGGTACATCCGGGTCTCGATCCGCTCGATGATGGCGTTGCGCATGATCTCGTTCTTCCTTCTGAATTCCTGAACGCCCGTTCCCCGGGGTTCGAGTCGGCGCATCCTAATGAAAGAGGACGCCGTCGTAAAGCGCCGAGCGACGTGGCCTAGTCCTCGGGCTCCTCGAGCAGCTTCCGGTCGAGCGGGGACAGCTCGAGCTTCGCGAGCAGGTCCGGCCGGACGGCGGCCGTGCGCCGGAGCGCCTGCTGCCGCCGCCAGCGGGCGATCCTCGCGTGGTCGCCCGAGAGCAGCACCTCGGGCACCTTCGCCCCGCGGAACTCCGGCGGCCGGGTGTACTGCGGGTGCTCGAGCAGGCCGCCCTCGAAGCTCTCCGCCCCCGCGGAGGCCTCGTTGCCGAGGACGCCGGGGACGAGCCGCGCGCACGCGTCGACGACGCAGAGGGCCGCGAGCTCGCCGCCGGTGAGCACGAAGTCGCCGAGGGAGAGGGCGTCGTCCACGTGGGCGCGGACGCGCTCGTCGAAGCCCTCGTAGCGGCCGCAGACGAGGACGAGGCGCCCCACCGCCGCGAGCTCGCGCGCCACGCCTTGCGTGAACGGCCGGCCGCCGGGATCCATCAGGATCACCCGCGAGGGACCGGGCAGCGCCGCCTTCGCCGCCTCGATCGCGAGCACGAGCGGCTCGACCTTCATCACCATGCCCGCGCCGCCGCCGTACGGCGTGTCGTCGGTGACGTGGTGCTTGCCGGCGGCGTAGTCGCGGACGTCGCGGACGTTCACCCGCAGGAGCCCGCGCTCCCGCGCCTTGCCGAGGATGCTCTCGCCGAGGGGCGCCTCCACCAGGCGCGGGAACAGCGTGAGGACCTCGACGTCCACGTCAGGCCTCTTCGGCCGGCGGCGAGACGCGGATGGTGCGGGCTCCGAGGTCGACGCCGAGCACGTGGTCGGCGGTGAACGGCACGAAGCGCTCGCGGGGACCGTCCCGGACGACGAGCACGACGACGGGGCCGGTCGCGACGACCTCGGACACCGCGCCGAGCGCGGCGCCGTCCGCGCCGAGCGCCGCGAGGCCGAGGAGGTCGCGGTGCAGGTACTCGCCCTCCTCGAGCGGCGGCAGCTGCGCCCGATCGACGAGCACCCACAGGCCGCGCAGCGCCTCGGCCGCCTCCAGGGTGGAGACGCCGTCGAGCGAGAGGATCGCCTGGCCCTTGCGGCCGGTGCCGCCGGAGAGGACGCGCACCTCGCGGGCGGCGGCGTCGTCCTCGGCGGCGCCGAGGAAGACGTGGTCCACGTCGTGGAGGGTGGTGCTCGCCGGGTCGTCGAGCGTCACGGCGACGGCGCCCCGGACGCCGTGCGGACGCGCCACCACGCCCACGCGGATGCGCGCGGGCACCGGCTAGTCCAGGATCTCGAGGGTCGCGCGGCTCTTGGAGAGCTCCGCGCGGGCGGCCACCAGCGTGCGCAGCGCCTTCGCCGTGCGGCCCTGGCGCCCGATCACCTTGCCGAGATCGCCGGGGGCGACGGAGAGCTCGTAGACCGTGGTGGGGCCCTCGCGGACCTCCACCTTGACCTGGTCGGGCTGCTCGACGAGCGAGCGAGCGACGAACTCGATGAGCTCCCGCACCGGGCCTACTTGGCCGCGGCCGCCGGGGCCGGCTTCGCCTTCTTGAGGATGTCGGCGACGGTCTCCGACGGGAGCGCGCCGGCCTTCAGCCACTTCTCGAGCTTCGCGCCGTCGACGTCGGCCTTCTCGAGCTTCGGGTCCCAGGTGCCGACCTGCTCGAGGAACTTGCCGTCCCGCGGCGTCCGGGAGTCGGTGGCGACGATGTGGTAGAACGGCGCCTTCTTGGCGCCCGCACGGCTGAGCCGGAGAACGACGGCCATCGGAATTGCCTCGCAGCTGACGCCCGGTACGGGCGCGTCGGTTTGACCGGGATCACCCGGGAAAGCGGCGGCTTGTACCGAAGGGGCCGCCGGGTGTCAAGGAACGCCCCGCCCCGCCTCTTCCCGAAGGCCGGAGCCCGGAGCCCGGCGCCCGGCCCTACGGCGACGGCGCGAACGTCAGGATCGCCTTGAGGTCGTCGTCCGTGAAGTAGATGCCGCCGCCGAAGAAGTAGTCCCGGCCGGAGAGGATGCGGCCGGTCGTGGCCTCGACCTCCGCCGGGTTGATGATGTCGTCCGCGCCCGCGGTGACGAAGAGGTGGTTCAGGAAGAGGAAGTTCGCGTACGCCTTGATCCGCGGGTAGTCCTTGTCCGGGCTCGCGAACTCGAAGGCGTCGAGCTTCAGCTCCAGGTGGTCGTCGAGGAAGTGCAGGTTCGCGCCGAGGCCGCCGGTCGACTCGATGATGCCGAACCGGAAGGTCGCGAAGTAGTAGCGCTTGGCGAACTGCGCCGAGAACTTCAGCGCCTCCCGGGTGACGCGGACCTCCTGGTTGGCCGCCTCCTCGGCGCCCGGCGGGCTGCGGGTGATCACCTCGCGCTCCACCAGGCCGCGCGGGTCGTCGATCACCTCGACCAGGTAGTACTTGTCCGGCTTCGGGATCAGCTTGAGCGAGAGGTAGTTCTTGGCGCCGCGCTCGTTGAGGAGCAGCTCGGAGCGCAGCGTCACCTCGGTCTGCAGGCGCACGAGCCGCCCCACGAACTCCGAGGCGTCCTCGACCGTGCCCTCGACCTTCTGGGCGAGCTCCTCGTCGGCGACGAGCTTGCCGAGGGTGCCCTCCCCCTTCTCGATCTTCGAGGAGACGTTCTCGAGGCTGGCGAGGCTGCGGTTCAGCGAGGCGAGCGCGTCCTTCACGCCGCCCACCGACTCCTTCAGGTCGGTCTCGTTCGAGCCGACGATGCCCTTCACCGAGTCGAGGACCGACCGCGTCTGCTCGGTGATCACCCGGACGTTGGTGACGATCTGCTGGATGTCCCGGTCCTTGTCCCGGGTGATGGCGCGGACGTCGGCGGAGACCGCCTCGGCGTTGTCGAGGATCCGGTCGAGCTTCTCGGTCGAGCCGCTGATCGTCTTCTCGATGGTGGCGGCGACGCGCTCGAGGTCCTCGACGATCTTCTGCAGCGCGTTCTCGTCGCCGGCGAGCGCCTCGCGCAGGCTCCTCGTCACCGCCTGGATGTCGGCGGTGATCCGGTTCAGCGACTCGAAGAGCTGCTCGAGCGCCACCGCCTCCTTGACGTCCCGGATCTCGCTCCCGGACGGCAGCGGCGCCTCGCCGGGGGTCGCCGGCGCGCCGGGGCCCAGGTCGAGGAGGTAGTCGCCGAGGATCGACTCGCTGCGCTTCGAGAGCCGCGCGTTGGCGTAGACCGGGACCGAGTCCTTCACCTGGATGTTGATCTTCGCCCGGCCCTCGACGAGCTCGATCGAGGTGATCTCCCCGACCGGGATGCCGGCGACCCGCACCTGGGTGAGCGGGGCGAGGCCGGAGGCGTCGGTGAAGACCGCGTGGTAGGTGACGGCCTTCCCCTTCATCCCGCCGCCGGAGACGAAGGTGAAGAAGACGAAGAAGGCCACCAGCCCCAGGACGACCAGGAGGCCCACCTTCACCGGCGTCGCGAGGCCTTTCACCAGGCCATCTAATTCTTGTCGAACCAGGTCTGCAAGAATTGGCGCACCTGCGGCTGGGTCGACTTGCGGACCTCGGAGGGCGGCCCGCAGGCCACGATCCTGCCCTGGTGCAGGAACGCCAGCTCGTCCGCGACCTTGAACGCCGAGGCGATGTCGTGGCTGATCACCACGCTCGTCACCCCGAGCTCCCGCTTCGCGGCGAGCACCATCTCGTCGACGTAGTCGGTGGTGATCGGGTCGAGGCCGGTGGTCGGCTCGTCGTAGAGCACGATCTTCGGGTCGAGGATCACCGCGCGGGCGAGGCCGACGCGCTTGCGCATCCCGCCGGAGAGCTCGGCCGGGAACTTGTGCTCGACGTTCTCGAGGCCCACGAGCCGCAGCTTGTCCTCGACCAGCCGGCGGATCTCCTCCTCCGAGAGCTCCTTCCTGTGCTCGCGGAGGGGGAAGGCCACGTTCTCGAGCACGGTCATCGAGTCGAAGAGCGCCGCCATCTGGAAGACCATCCCGAACTTCCGGCGCACCCGGTCGAGCTCCCGGCCCTCGAGCCGGCAGATGTCCTCGCCGTCGACGATCACCTTGCCGGCGTCGGGGCGGAGCAGGCCGATCATGTGCTTCATCAGCACCGACTTGCCGGAGCCCGAGCCCCCGAGGACGACCGTGGTCGTGCCGCGCCGCACGGTGAGGTCGATCCCCTTCAGCACCTGGTGGTCGCCGAAGCTCTTCTCGAGCCCGACGATCTCGATCATCGCGTCGGTCACGACCACCAGGGGATCATCACGAGGTTCAGGAAGTAGTCGACGACGAGGATGAGCACCGAGGAGAGCACGACCGCCTCGGTGGTGGCGATCCCCACGCCCTTGGCGCCGCCCTCGGCGTGGAAGCCCTTCCAGCAGGCGGTGGTGGTGACGATGCCGCCGAAGACGCCGGCCTTGATCAGGCCGCCGACGATGTCGGCGCCGTCGAGCCAGCCCTCGATCCGCACCCAGAACGCCGCCTCGCTGATCCCCTGCAGCTTCACCGAGACGAGGTACGAGCCCCAGAGGCCGATGAGGTCGAAGAGCATGCAGAGGATCGGCGCGGTGAGGATCCCGGCGATCACCCGGGGGACGAGCAGGTACTGCTTCGGGTCCACCGCCATGGTGGCGAGCGCGTCGATCTGCTCGGTGACCCGCATCGAGCCCAGCTCGGTGGCGATCGCCGAGCCGGCGCGGCCGGTGACCATGAGGCCGGTGAGCACCGGGGCGAGCTCGCGGGTGAGCGAGAGCGCCACCGTGGCGCCGACGAGGCTCTGGGCGTCGAAGAGGCCGAAGGCGGCCGCCGACTGCATGCCGAACACGGCGCCGGTGAAGAAGCCGGTGAGCACCACCACGAACATCGAGCCCACGCCCACCGACTCGCAGGCGGCGAGGAGGTTCTTCGGGCGGTACGGCCGGCGGGTGGCGAGGCGGCACACCTCGAGGAACAGGAGCGTCATCCCGCCGAGGTCGGCGAGCACGCGGAGGACGGCGGAGCCGATCGGCTCGAAGACCGCGGTGACGGCGCGCGTCGGCCCGGCAGGCCCGGTGACCGGCGCGTCGCTCATTACCCGCCGACGTACCGGCGCGGGACCCGCGCCGAGATGCCGCTCAGGATCTCGTAGTGGATCGTGCCGCAGTGGGCGGCGAGCTCGAGGGCGGTGACCTCGTCGTCGCCCTGCCGGCCCACGAGCACCACCTCGTCGCCGACCGCGGCGCCGGGGACGTCGGTGACGTCGACGAGCGTCTGGTCCATGCACACCGCGCCGACGACCGGCGCGCGGCGGCCGCGGACGAGCACCTCGCCCTTCCCCTCGAGGTGGCGGTCGTAGCCGTCGGCGTAGCCGACCGGGAGCGTGGCGATCACCGAGGGGCGCGCCGTGACGAACCGGCCGCCGTACGAGATCGGGGTGCCCTCGGGCACGCGCTTCAGGTGGCCGACCTCGGTGGTGAAGCGCAGCACCGGCTCGAGCGACACGCCCGCCTCGACGCCGGCGGGCGGCAGGCCGTAGAGCATCACGCCCGGCCTCGCCAGCGACCCGCGGGTGTCGGGGCGGCGGACCAGGGCGGCGGAGTTCGCGAGGTGCACCCACGGCAGCGAGAAGCCGCGGGCCCGGAGCAGCGCCACCGCCGCCTCGAAGCGGCCGAGCTGCGCGGTGGTGGCCGCGTCGTCGGTCTCGGCCCGGGCGAGGTGGCTGGCCGCGCCCTCGAGCTCGACGCCGAGGGCGCGGGCGGCGTCGGCGAAGGCGGCGAGGTCCTCGGGGAGCACGCCGATGCGGCCCATGCCGGTGTCGATCTTCACGTGGGCGACGGCGCGGGCGCCGGCGGCGCGGGCCGCGGCGGCGAGGCCCTCGAGGTGCTCGGGCCGGAAGACGAGCGGCGTGAGGCCGTGGCCGACGAGCAGGTCGTAGCGGTCGCCGTAGGCGCCGCCCATGACGAGGATCGGCGCGGCGATCCCCTCGCGGCGGAGGACGAGCGCCTCCTCGGTGAGCGCGACGCCGAGGAACGCGGCGCCCTCGCGGGCGAGGATCCGCGAGCAGGCGACCGCGCCGTGGCCGTAGGCGTCGCCCTTCACCACCGCGAGGAGCCCCGCGGGCGCGGCGGCGCGGGCCAGGGTGCGGTGGTTCCGCGCCAGGGCGCCGAGGTCGACCGTGGCGACGGTGGGACGGATCGGGCTGCCGTCCCAGGTGGCGCCGCCCTCGCGGGGCGACGGGACGGGGCGGAGCGCCTGCACCTTCGACGAAGCCAAAGCGTCGCCTCCTCGCCCCTCGCTACCGCGGCATGCCGGGACCGTCAAGGAACGGGCGGCGCCGCGTCGGTGGGGCGAGCGTGCCCGCCGGGAGCGGCGGGCACCGGAGCCACAAGCAAGCCCGGGGCCGGGACCGGAGGGGCGCCCGGCGCGGTCTCGCCGCGGCGGGCCGCGACGGCACGCGGCCGGTCGGCCGCACGGCGCGTCCCGGCGGCCGCGCCCCGGCGGCCTCGTTGTGCCGCGGCGCCCCTCTTGCTACGGTCCGCGCCCCTCCGCGCGGTCCGCGCGAACCCAGCATCGGAGACAGCCTTGAGCGGCAACCGGGTCGGCGGCGACGTCGACGCCTTCTGCACGAAGTGCCGGATGATCCTCGGCCACACCGTCCTCGCGATGGTGGGCGACAAGATCGCCCGGGTCCGCTGCAACACCTGCCAGGGCGAGCACGCCTACAAGGGCGGGCCCCCGGGGGCGACCGGGAAGACCGGCGCCGCCCGCGCCTCGGGCGGTGGCCGCTCCGCGCCGATCCCGAAGACCGCCCGCGAGAAGGCCGTGGAGCGCCCGTTCGAGGAGCTCTTCGCCGGCAAGGACGCGTCGGCGCAGAAGCCCTACGCGCCGAAGACGCGCTTCGCCGAGGGCGACGTGCTCTCGCACCCGACCTTCGGCCTCGGGCTCGTCCAGGCCTCGCGCCACGACAAGATCGACGTCGCCTTCAAGTCGGGCGTGAAGACGCTGGTGCACGGCCTCGGCGAGGGCGGCAAGACCGCGGTGAGCTTCCAGAAGCCGAAGCGCCCCGAGCCGTCCAGCGGCGCCGCCGACAAGCCGCCGCCGGGGCAGGAGGGGCTGCACGTCGTGCACAGCGCGCCGCCGACCGAGCTGCCGCGGCCGCCGGAGGCGGAGCCGGCCGCCTCCGACGAGCCGCAGTAGCTCCTCAGGCGCTCCGGCGGACCTCGCCGCCCGCGGACGAGGCCCTCCCGAGCAGCACGTCCTCGTAGAGCCGATCGAACGCGCGGGCGTTCGCGCCGAGCTCGAGCTCCGCCTCGACCCAGGCGCGCGCCGCCTCGCCGAGGCGCCGCCGCAGGCCCTCGTCGGTCGCCAGCCGCTCGATCGCCCGGGCCAGCGCCAGCGGCGACCGCGGCGGCACCAGGAGCCCGCGCTCGCCGTCGGCGACCAGCTCCGGGCTGCCGCCGACCGCGGTGGCGATCACCGGCAGCCGCGAGGCCATGCCCTCGATGATCGAGTTCGAGAGGCCCTCGGCGTAGCTGGTGGAGAGCTGCACGTGGCTCGCGGCGAGCACGGCCGGGACGTCGGCGCGGTGGCCGAGGAAGCGCACCCGGTCCGCGATCCCGAGCGCCCGCGCCCGCTCCTCGAGCGGCGCGCGCCGGTCGCCGTCCCCGACGAGCACGAGGTGCAGGTCGGGGAGCTTCGACGAGAGCGTCGCCACCGCCGCCAGGGCGTCCTCCTGCCCCTTCACCGGGTGCAGGTTCGCGACCACGGTCACCACGAAGGCGCCCGGCGGCACGCCCAGCGACGGCGCCGGGTCGCGCGTGCGCCGGGCGTCGAAGCGCGCCAGGTCGAGACCGTTGCCGACGTAGCGGATCCTGGCGGCGTCCAGCCGCTCCTCTGCGACGAGCTGCCGCGCGATCGCGTGGGCGTTCACCTGCACGCAGTCGGCGAGCCGCGTGGCCAGCGCCAGCGCCTTGCGCCGGCGCGGCCCGTGCCAGTGGGCGAGATCGAGGCGGCTGACGATCACCTTGGCGCCGGCGAGGCGCGCCGCCGGGACGGCGAGGAGGTTGGTGTAGAAGTCCTGGGCGTGGACGAGCTTCACGCCCTCGCGGCGCATCCAGCCGGCGAGCTCCGCCACCGCGAGCGCGGTCCGCGGGTGGGCGAGCGACGCCGCCAGCGGCACCTCGACCGGATCGATCCCCGCCCGCTCCAGCTCGCCGAGGTGCGGCCCGGTCTTCTTCAGGCAGGCGACGATCGGGCGCCACTTGCGCGGGTCGATCGTCCGGACGCGCTCGACGAACTGCCCCTCGGCGCCGCCGATGCCGAGGATGTTCACCAGCTGCAGGATGGGGGTGGGCGTCATGGGAGCGCTCCCTGGGTCGTGGCCCGGCCGGCCGCCGCGCGCCGCTCGCGCGCCGCGACGCGCTCGACCGCCGCGGCGAGACCGAGCAGGAGGAAGAGGAAGAAGCTGACGAGGTAGGCGGCGAACATCTGGCAGACGAGGTACCCGACCAGCGCGGCGGCGACGCCACGCGCCTCCTCGGCGAGCGGACCGGCGCGCCTCGCCTCCCGGATCGCGCCGGCGAGGCAGGCGCCGGCGAGGAGCAGGAAGCCGAGGAGCGCCACCACGCCGTACTCGGCGACGATCTCGAGCACGAGGTTGTGCGCGACGTACGGGCGCAGTGCGTCGCCGGGCGCGTACGTCGCCCACGACTGCACGAAGGCGCCGGCGCCGACGCCGGTGAGCGGCCGCGCCTCGACCACGGCGAGCGCGGTGCGCCAGGCGTCGAGCCGGCCGCGGGCCGACATGTCCTCCTCGTAGCTGGCGATCGACTCGGTGCGGGACCAGAACTGCTCCGGCGCGGCGAAGAGCAGCCCGAGCCCGAGGACGCCGAGGATCGCCAGCGACCGGACCTTGTTGAGGCCCTTGCCGAGCATGAACCAGGCGAGGAAGCCGGTGGCGAGGCCGAGGGTCGCGCCGCGGCTGTAGGTGACGACGACCGCGGCGACCTGCAGGCCGAGCAGCGCGATCACCGCGAGCTTCGCCACCGGGTGGCGGGCCCGCGGCCGCAGCGCCAGCAAGAGCAGCGCCGACGCGGTGACGCTCATGGCGAGGCGGTTCGGGTCCATGAAGGTGCCGACCCACCGCGCGCGGTAGCCCTCGAGGAGGTTCGTGCCGGTCACGTAGTTCGACACCGCGTGGTAGGCGGGCACGGAGCCGGCGATCGCCACCGCCCAGAGCGCCCGCGAGAGCCGCGCGCGGGTGTCGAGGAGCGAGGCGCACGCCACGTAGACGAGCGCCGTCTTGAGCAGCTCGCGGGACGCCTCGCCGCTCGCGCCGGGATCGAAGCTCCACAGCGGCGAGAGCAGCGCGCAGGCGGCGAGCGCGCCGAGGCCGATCGCCCGGAGGCCGGCGCCGGTCGGCGCCGCGCCGCCGAGCGCCCAGCGCGCCACCAGGCCCCCGGCCATCAGCGCCGCGGTCGTCACCCCGACGCGCAGCGGCTCGAGCACCGGGAAGAGGTGCTGCGGCAGCGCGTACAGCGTGAACGAGAAGACGGCGACGCCGAGGGCGCCGGCCGCGGCGGCGAGCTCCGAGGCCCTCGCCCCGAACGTGCCGGCGCGGAGGCGCGCCGCCTCCGCCCGAGAAGCCGTGCCGTGCACCACCGCCACCTCCGCCCCCGCCCCGCCGCCCTCGCCGGCACCGCACGGCCGGGAGGCGCGTCCGCCCGACCGCCCGAGCTGCCGTCGCTCGAAGGTTCGGCCGGCGGGCCTCGCAGGGAAGGCCCCGCACGTGCACACGAGCGCCCGCCCCGCTCCGGGACGGATCGGGTCCGGCCGCGGGTTCGCCGACGTCCCGCGCGGGTCCCACCGCGCGGGCGGAGCCCCCATGCCGCCGTCGCACCGCCTCGCCGTCGCCGCCCTGCTCTCCCTCGCCGCCCCGCTCGCCCATGCACGGGGCGTGACGGCGACGCACGGGCTCGCCAAGCTCTCGCCGACCGATCCGCCGCCGGCCGGCGAGGTGGCCCGGCTCGTCGCCGCGTCCAACGAGGGCGAGGGCTTCCAGGCGGTCGTCGCCGGCGGCGCGTCCGGGCTCGACGCCGTCGTCGCCACGATGTCGGACCTCGACGGGCCGACGGTGATCCCCGCCTCGCAGGTCACGCTCTACCGCGAGGGCTACGTCGAGGTGACGCGGCCGTCCGACGGCAACGGCCGCACCGGCCGGCTCCCCGATCCGCTCGTCCCGGACGTCGATCCGGTCGTCGGGGAGCGGCGGAACGCGTTCCCGTTCGACGTGCCGCCGGGAGAGCTCCGGGTGCTCTGGGTCGACGTGCTCGTCCCGCCGGCGACGCCGGCCGGCCTCTACCGCGGCGCCCTCTCGGTCGGCGCCGCGGGCGGCTTCGCCGAGGAGCTCCCGGTCGAGCTCGAGGTGCTCCCGTTCGAGCTCCCCTCGACGCCGTCGTACGCCACCGCCTTCGGGCTGAACGGCTACGGCCCGTGCCGCGCCCACACCGGGCTGCGCGACTGCGGCGATCCGGGGCGCTTCGACGAGCTCCGCGCGCGCTACGCCGTGGCGGCCCTCGACCACCGCGTCTCGCTCTCGGGCGTCGCCGGGTCGTCGCGGCTCGGATGGTCGAGCGGCTGGAG
>CAZDGH010000013.1:29199-31987 GCA_964504805.1 uncultured Myxococcales bacterium
GGCGGCGGCCCCGAGACCATGGTCGACGGCACCGGCTGGGCGCGCTACGACGCCGCCGTCGGACCGCTCCTCGACGGCACCGCGGCGACGCGGCTGCCCGGCGCGCGGCTCACCTCGGTGGAGGTCGCGGCGCGCGAGCCGTCGGCCGAGGCCCTCGCCGCCTGGGCGGCGCACTTCGCCGAGCGCGGCTGGCTCGACCGGCTCTTCGACTACACCTGCGACGAGCCGCCCCTGACCTGCGCCTGGAGCGACATCGCGCCGCGGCAGGCCGCCGCCCACGCCGCCCGGCCCGCGCTGCGCACCCTGGTCACCACCACCGTCGAGGAGGCGGAGGCGCACGGCCTCGTCGGCTCCACCGACCTCCTCGTGCCGGTGGTGAACTTCGTCGACGGCCGCGCGGGACCGTACGAGGGCGATCGCAGCGAGGCCTATCGCGCCTTCGCCGCGGAGACCGGGGGGGAGGCGTGGATCTACGGCTCGTGCATGAGCCACGGCTGCGGCGACGCGGTCTCGGGGCCGTACGGCGGCGACCCGGACCTCGCCGGCTGGCCGTCGCTGATGATCGACCACGACGCCGTGCGGAACCGCGCCATGCCGTGGGTCGCCTTCGGTCGCGGCTTCACCGGCGAGCTCTACTGGGACACCGCCTACGCCCTGGCGATCGCCGCCGATCCGTGGCGCGAGACCTACTTCTTCTCGGGGAACGGCGACGGCAGCCTCTTCTACCCGGGCACGCCGGCGCGGATCGGCGGCGCCACCGACGTCCCCGTCGAGTCGATGCGCCTCAAGCACGTCCGCGACGGGATCGAGGACCACGAGTGGCTGGTGGCGCTCGCCGCCGCCGAGGGTCGCGCCGCCGCCGAGGCCGCGGCGCTCGCGCTGTTCCCGCGGGCCTTCAGCGCCGAGGCGCTCCCGCCGGAGCGCCTCCTCGAGGCGCGCCGGGCGATCGGCCGGCGGATCGCCGCGCGCGCCCTCGCCCCGCGCTCACCGTAGCGCCGCGAGGAGCGCGGCGAGGTCCTCGGGCAGCGGCGCCTCCACCCGGAGCGTCCCGCCGGCCGGGTGCGGCGCCTCGATCGAGGCGGCGTGGAGCGGGGTCCGCGCGAGCCGCGCGCCGCCGGCGGCGAGCGGCTCCTTCGGCCCGTACTGCAGGTCGAACGCGAGGGGGTGGCCCACCGCCTTGAGGTGCACGCGGATCTGGTGGTGCCGCCCGGTGCGCGGCCGCGCCTCCACCAGCGCGTGGGCGGCGAAGCGCTCCACGACGCGGAGCTCGGTGCGCGACGGCTTCGCCCCGGCCTCGCCCGGCGCCGCCGGGCGCATCTTCCCGCGGCGCGCCTCGTGGAGCGGCACCTCGACGACGGTCGCGTCCCACGCGGGCAGGCCGGCGACGAGCGCGAGGTAGCGCTTCTCCACCTCGCGGCCCTCGAACGCCCGGGACAGCGCCCGGTGCGCCTCGGGATCCCGCGCGAAGATGACGACGCCCGACGTGCCGGCGTCGAGGCGGTGCACGACCAGGAGCCCCTCGCCGCGGGCCTCGCGCAGCGCCGCGATCACCGAGGGGCCGCCGTCGCGGCCGGGGATCACCGGCAGGCCCGCGGGCTTGTCGACGGCGAGGACGCGGGCGTCCTCATGGAGGATCCGCACCGCGCCTACTCGAGCGCCTCGACCGGCACCACGGTCACCTCGGCGTCGAGCCCGGCCTTCGCGAGGCCCGCCTCGATCGCCACGCGATCCCCGACGAGCACCACCGAGAACGGCTCGGCGAAGAACCAGCGCCTCGCCGCGGCGTTCGCCGCCTCGAGCTCCACCGACCGGAGCCGCGCCCGGTACTGCGACACCCACTCCTTCGGCAGGCCGTACAGGTACAGCTCGGCGAGGGCGCCGGCGATCTGGTCGTTGGTCTCGAGCCGCAGCGGGTAGAGGCCGGCCATGTAGCTCTTGGCCCGGTCGAGCTCGTCCTGGGAGAGCCCCTGCTCGCGGAGCTTCCGCGCCTCGGCGAGCGCCACCTCGAGCAGCTCGCCGATGGTCTCGTTCTTCGTGAACGAGCTGAAGACGAAGAAGCCGCCGCCGCGCAGGTGCGAGAGCCGCGACCGGGCGCCGTAGGAGAGGCCGCGGTTGACGCGGATCTCGTCCATGAGCCGGCTGGTGAAGCCGCCGCCGAAGGCCGTGTTCGCGACCTGCGCCGGGAAGAAGGCCGGGTCGGTGCGCGACGGGAACGACACCGCCGCGAACCGCACCTGCACCTGCGTCGACTGCGGCTTGTGGACGATCAGCACCCGGTGCCGCGAGGGGACGGCCGCCGGGGGGATCGGCGGCGGCGCCGGCACCTCGTTGGCCCAGCCGCCGAGGTGCTTCGCCGCGAGGTCGAGCGCCTGCGAGGGCTCGACGTCGCCGACCACGAGCAGGATCGCGCGCCGCGGGCCGAAGCCCTTGCGGTGGAACTCGACCACGTCCTTGCGCTGGAGGCCGGTGACCGAGGTCTTGCTGCCGCTCACCGGCTGCGCGTACGGGTGCCCCGCGGGCAGGAGCCCGAGGAGCAGCGCGCGGTCGGCGACGGTCGAGGGATCGTCGAGGTTCCGCGTCAGCTCCGAGAGCGTGCGCCGCTTCAGCGCGTCGAACTCGGCCTTCGGGAACGTCGGCCGGGTCGCCACGTCGGCGACGACGTCGAGGGCGATCTCCAGGTTCTCCGAGGTGACGGTCGCGGCGATCGTGCTCGCGTCGGCGCCGGCGCCGACGTCGAGGCGGTGGGCCGGGCACACGCTGGGGTAGTCGAGCGCGGCGGGGGGGGGGG
>CAZDGH010000014.1:0-30071 GCA_964504805.1 uncultured Myxococcales bacterium
CGCCTCGCCGGCGCCGGCGCCGGGGACGACGGCGAACGCGCCGGTGCGCGCCGCGCTGGCGGGTGCCGCCGACGGGTGGACGAGCTCGACCGACGCCGGGGCGCCGCCGCAGCCGTACCGCGCCGCCACCCGGTCGCGGTCGATCCGCGCGTCCTCGAGCCGGCAGCCCGCGACCACGACGTCGCCGAGCCCGAGCGCCGCGCCGATCGCGCCCTCCTGCCCGGGCGGGAGCACCGGCCCGCCGGCGGAGGCGGCGACCGCGAGCGCCACGAGCGCGGCAGCGAGCCCTTCGGACATGGTCGAAGGCTAGCAGAGGCCGGCAGGTGACGGCCCGCGCGCCGCCGTTCTAGAAGAGGTCGTGGCGCACTGGCTCGATCGGCTCTACGCCCGCCTCACCGCGAGGCCGCGGCTCTTCGCCGGCGGCTTCGGCGACGTCGCGCGGATCCGGGGCCTCGATCCGGGAGGCCGCGCCGCGCCCGAGCCTCCCGACGTCGCGCTCGGCCCCGAGGAGCGCCGCGGCGAGGTGACCGTCCGCACCGGCCGCTTCCCGAGCCCCCTGTGCGACCTGCTCGAGGGCCCCTGCCGCGAGGCGCGCTTCGAGCTCGTCCTGCCGGCCTCGGATCCCGCGGCGCCGGTCTGCGTCTACCTCGCCGCGAGCGGCGACGAGGGGCTCGGCGGCCGCCGCGGCCTCGCGCTCCCGCTCGTCGCCCACGGCCTCGGCGCCGCCATCCTCGAGAACCCGTTCTACGGAGGCCGCCGCCCTGCCGGGCAGGCGCGCACGTTCCTCCGCACCTTCGACGAGCAGCTGGCCATGGGCGCCGCCACGGTCGCCGAGGGCCTCGCGCTCCTCGCCTGGCTCCGCGCCCGCGGCCAGCGCGCGCTCGGCGCCGCCGGCTTCAGCATGGGCGGCGCCATGGCCGCCCTCGTCGGCGCCCGCGCCCCGTGGCCGATCGCGACCGTCCCGCTCGCCGCCGGCCACTCCGCCGCGCCGGTCTTCACCGAGGGCCTCCTCTCGCGGCAGCTCGCGTGGAGCGCCCTCCAAGGCGGCGCCCGCGCGCGGGTCGCCGCGCTCCTGGACGCCGTCGCCATCGACCGCTTCCCGGCGCCGAGCGCCCCGCACGCCGCCGTCCTCGTCGGCTGCCGGCGCGACGGCTACGTCGACCCCGTCACCGTCGAGCGCCTCCACCGCCACTGGCCGGGCTCGGAGCTCCGCTGGGTGGACGGAGGCCATGTGGGTGGATGGCTGTTCCACCGCGACACCTTCCGCCGCGCCATCCGCGACGCCTTCGCCCGCCTCGGCCCGCACCCGCAGGGCCGCCCCCCTCTCGCATAGCCCGGCGGCCGGGGCTACGATCGCCTCTTCCCCGGAGCCCCACATGCAGAGAGCCCTCCTCGCCGCCTCCCTCGTCCTCGTCGCCGTCCCCGCCTGGGCCGCCCCCGGCGACCCTTGCACCGCCGACGCCGACTGCGGGTCGGGCGAGGCGTGCGAGGTGGCCCCGTGTGCCGGCTGCGACCCGGACGGCGGCGACTGCCCGCCCTGCCGCGAGACCGGCGTCTGCGCCGTGCAGGAGTCGCCCTCCCTCGTCGGCCCGTCGTGCGCGACCGACGCCGACTGCCCGCTGCAGTTCGTCTGCGAGAGCGTGACGCTCGACTGCCCGGACGTCGGCGGCGGCACCGACTGCGGCTGCCCGCCGTGCGAGGCCGGCGGCGAGTGCCCGCCGTGCGACTGCGGCGGCGCGGGCGGCGGCGGCGGCGCGGCCGACCCGGCCCCGTGCGAGCCCACCACGGCCCTCGCCTGCGTCTTCCACGTGCAGAGCTGCGACTCCGACGCGAGCTGCGCCGACGGCTTCGCCTGCACGCCGATCGAGTCGTGCTCCGGCGTCGCCTGCGCCTGCGGCGGCGACTGCGCCTGCCCCGAGTGCCCGGCCGGCGAGGAGTGCCCGTGCGACTGCCCGCCGCCGGAGGAGTGCGTCTGCGACGAGGAGCCGCCGACCTGCACCGTCGAGGCGCAGTACTGCCTCCCGCCGCAGATCACCTGCACCGGCGCCGCGGACTGCCCGGACGGCTGGACCTGCGAGGACTTCGGCGGCGCCAGCGGCGGCAGCGGCGATTGCGCCTGCGCGTGCGAGCCCGGCGGCGAGTGCCCGCCGTGCGACTGCGACGACGCCGGCGACGTCGCGCCGCCGAGCGAGAGCTACTGCCTCCCGCCGGGCTGGGCCGACCTCGTCTTCGGCGGCGGGCTCCAGTCCGGCGGCGACTTCGGCGGCGGCGGCGAGGCGTCCGCGGGCGGCTGGCCCTTCGAGGACGACCGCGGCGGCGAGGCCGGCGACGGCGGCGGCGACGACGCCGCGGGCGGCTCGAGCTCCGGCTCGGGCGGCGACGCCGACTCCGCCGGCTGCACCGCGGCCGCCGGCACCCCGGGGCTCCTCGCCCTCGCCGGCGCGCTCCTCGGCCTCGCCCGTCAGCGCCGGTCGAGCCGCCGGTAGCGGGCCTCGACGAACCCCCAGGCGGCGTAGGCGAGGAGCCCCGCCGCCGCGACGGCGAGCAGCGCGGCGCCGAAGGGGCGCTCGGCCAGGGTGCCGAGCGTCCCGCCCAGGCCCTTCGCCCGGGAGGGGTCCGCGGCCAGGGCCGCCTGCACCAGGAAGCCGCCGGCGAGCGCGAAGACCACGCCGCGTGCCGAGAGACCGAAGCGCGCCAGCGCCCGCACGCGGTCGGCCTGGCGCTCGCCGACCTCGTCGAGGGCCAGCCGCCGCTCGAACGAGCCCCGCATCGCGCGGCCGATCTCCCGTAGGCCGAAGGCCACCACCGCGACGCCGGCCGTGGCGACGAGCGCCCGGCCGAACGGCGCGTCCAGGAGCCGCGCCGTCATCGCCGGCGCCGCTGCCTCGCCGTCGGCCACCGGGCGCCCGCGGAGGAGCTTCACCGTCGCCACGAGCAGCGTCGCGTGGAGGACCGCGCTCACGAGGCGCCCGCCCCGCTTCACCCAGGCGGTGGCGTCGCGCTCCACCGGCGCGAGGAAGGTCTCCACCAGCCGCCACAACACGAACCCAGCGAGGCCCACGCCCACGAGCACGAGGAGCGGCCGGCCGAGCGGCGTGCCGGCGAGCCAGGCGATCGCGCCCTGCGTCCCGGTGGTGTCGCCGCCGCGCCCGAAGGCGAGCGCGAGGGCGAGGGCTCCCACCACCGCGTAGAGCAGGCCCCGGGTCGCGTAGCCGAGCCGCGCCGCCTTGGCGACCCACGGCTTCGCCGCCACCTCCTCCGCCCGCTCCGCCACGGCCATCGCGCACCTCCCCGACGGAAGGTGGCGACCGGCCCGGCCCCGCGCGCGCCCGCCCGGCCGCCCGACGTCTTGCGCAACAGGCTCCCAGGAACACGAAACCCCCGGACTCCTCGCGGAATCCGGGGGCTCGTCTTGGCGGGGTGTACGGGACTCGAAACCACGGACGGGGGCACGTGCGAGCAGGGGCGTTCCGGGTCGCAGGCTAGCGAGAACGAGGGCTTACGGCTCCTCGACTTGGACGCGGATGGGCCATTCCGCGGCGTTCGCGCCGTAGCGGGTAGGAAGGTAGAAAACGGGCGCGAGAGCTGGCGTCGTACGCTACTGCGGGCCCTGTCCCGCTTCGAGGCCGGCGGCGATCCAGCGGAACTAGCGGAGGTGCTCGAGGAGGCCGCCGCTGCCATCCGGAGGGCGTGATGCGGAACGTGAAGGGGCCACTGTCGGAGGCTCTCGTCGTGCCCCGAGAAGCACCACCCCCGGCCGCCTCGCAAGCAGAGGAGTTTCGCGCGGAGATCCTCGCGGAGCTCCGCGCGATCCGCGCCCTCCTCGAACGCCAGTCCCAGCCGCCGAAGATCGTCCTGTCCGCGCGCCAGGCCGCGAGGCTGATCACCCGCTCGCCCGCGTACGTGCGCCGCCTCGTGGACGTGGGCCTGCTCCGGGGCCGCGCCGGCAAGCGGTACGAGATCGCCCGCGACGACCTGGAAGCCCTGGTCAGGTCGGGGCTGCCGTCCGAGCCGGGCAAGCGCGGCCGTCCGAGGAAGGCGCTGCCGAAGGACATCGAGGCCGAGCTCCGCGCGCTCCCGCTGCCGAGGCGTCGGTCTTGAAAGGCGACAGCCCCCGGGCGCCTGTGGAGCGGAAGCGGTGAACGCCCTCGACCGCCACATCGCCCGCGTCCGCGCCGCGGTCGCGCTCGCGGAGCGGCACGCCGAGCCGCCGCCGCCCGGCTTCGTGCGCCGCGCGTGGGTGCGGGCGGTGGTCGTTGACGGGAGGACGGTGCTCCGCGTGGGGTTCGTGCTCGAGCCGGACGAGGGCGAGGCGCGGTAGGCTTCGCGCCCATGAGTTCGTCCTTCGATGACGACGTGATCCTGACGCTCGACGAGGCCGCGGAGATCCTGCGCCTCCCCTACTCCACGGTGCGGGACCTCGTTGCCCGCGGCACCATCCCCGCGGTCAAGCTCGGGCGGCAGTGGCGGCTACGGCGCTCCGTCGTGCTCGGGGCCGTGCCCGGTCCGCGGCCGACGCCCTCCGGACCGGGTCGCGAGCGAGGATAGGAGCGCGGCGGGCGGCGCGGGCGGCGCCCGAGTCGACGGTAGCGCCACCACGGGTGGCGTGAATGTCAAAACGGCGCTGAGTCGTGATCCCAAGCACGCTGTAAGCATGAAGAACTACAGGTGTTGTTGCGTCCGACCCGCGCGGGCGGCATATACTGTCCTCCGCATCGTGATCGTCATCGATCACGGTCACCCCAAGGGACGTTCCGGAACTTGATGAAGAGGGCAGAGCGGTTACCTTCAAGTCGTCAAGGCGGGACTCGACGATGCGTAACGTGGCCAAAGACTTGAGGTGGCTCCCGGTCGTCGCCAGTACGGCGTCGAACTCGTGCGCGAACCCACTGTCGTTCGCCTCGAAGCTGGCGAGGGCGAGTGATTCGCGATGCAGCCTATGCCATCCACCGATGTCCACTGGCGCTGCGCTGAGTCCTTCGCACGATGCGTCGCCGAACGACGCCCTGCGCAACGAGGCCCGACACGGTTTCGTGATCGAGGAGATGTTTGCGGCTCACGCGACTCTGCGCGATCGGCTCGAGGCTCTTAGCCGCCTGCACGGGGAGGTGCTCACGCTCCAGGCGGCGTGGCCTACGCTCGACGTCCGGGTTGATGCCGGCTTCGATCGAATCCGCATCATCGTGAAGCCGCAGCTCGACACCGATGCCATGGTCGGGTCCCTGTTCGCGAGGGTGCTCTACGGCGCGCTCGCGGGGGCGGTCAGTCCACGTGGCATCTGGTGACGAGCAGAAGCCGCACGTAGATACCGAGCAGAGTCCGGCTGACGAGAGCACTCCCAAGGATGACCCGAAGGTGGAGGTACCTCCACCCTCGGCCATCACGCCGGCGAACATCGCGCAGTTCCTCGCCGCGGTGGCGAAGCAGCAGCAATTGCAGCAACGCCCCAATCAGAAAGTGGTCCGCTCGCTCGAGCGTTACGACATCCGGGGGGAAGTCCCCGAGGAGACGATGTCGACGCTTGCGCTTATGGCCCAACACCTGACGGACGGTCAGCGCGACGAACTGATCAAGGCGCACACCCAGCAGATGCCGAAGCAGTGGGAGCTGGCGGAGAAGTCACTTCACGCTCACGCTGCGGACCGCAAGGACATCCGGAAGCACAAGACCGTCACCTATCTCTCCGGTCTGGCGGCGCGCCTCCTCGTTGGCGCGCTTGGCGTTGGCGCGATCATCTTCCTGATCGATCTCCTGCTCCGCCACGGTCAGTCCGCGTACGTTCCTATGGTGATCGCTGCGGGGGTTTCGCTCCTCGGCGGCGGTGGTGCCGGATACGCGCTTGGCTATCGGAAGGCCCTCAAGGAAATGAAGAAGGCCGCCAAAGAGGACGAAGATGACGACGGCGACGATGACGAGTAGGTGAGGTTGGAGCGTCACGCAACCCTCCTTGGCCAACTCGCTCCTCGCCCTCCACCTAGACCGCCACGCGCTCTCCGTCTGGTTGGCGACCGCGCAGCGCCGCTTCCACCAGGCCCGAGCGACCGAGGCACCCACGATCGATCTGCTCGAGGCCGCTGCCGAGCTCCGCCTCGCCGAGCTCGCAGTCGCGGCGGTGCTGGCGAGCCGGGTCGGCGAAGCGTAGGTTCCGAAGCGAGCTCCGAGCATCGCGGCAGGGCCCCCCGCTCGCGCCGCCCCGTACGGTGGACTCGCATCGATCATTGGTGAGGTTGGAGGAGCCTGCGGCGCCGACCCGAAAGGCAGGCCGACCAGGAACGCGAACGCCGAGACGAAGATCGCCTCGGCGCCGCGCCCTACGATTCTGCCTCTACTCCGCTAGCCGAGCGGCCACCCGCGGTGGCCGTAGTCGGCGGCGTAGTAGACCTTCCCCGTCCGGTAGTGGCGGAATGACGCCACCCACCTCCGGCCTCCCGGCGTCGGCGGCGGCCCCCTCGAGGGCGGAGCGCTGGACTTCTTGCGGCGGCGCCGGTGGGACTGCATCGGGGTGTAGCGACGGTGCTTCTTGTTCGGGGTTTTCATGTGGTCGGTTGATGCCTTGAGGGTTCACTGCGGACGGAGGGCACAACTGGCCCCTCCTCGCGCTCGGCCGACGCGTACGGATCTCCACCTCTCGAGTTGACGAGGGGGTGGGGGCCGAGTAGCCTCAAGGAGCGTCCAACACGCACCGGTGGGGCTACACCCACCACATCTGGGCCCCGGCGACGCTCCTCCAAGCGTCGACCCGGGGCTCAGTCTTTCAGGCTCGGTCGTTCGTTCGGCTACCTCGCCTTCGTGTAGAGGTTGTTCTTCCCGACCTTGCGACGCGTCAGGAAGAAGCCGGGCTTCCCCATCTCGCGGTCGAGCACTTTCGAGATCGCGGCCGACGTCCAGTTGCCGTTCGGGTAGCGCCGGTACGCGATCTTCATCAATTCGTACACGCGGAAGTCGGTGAACGGCGGGTGCCTATAGAGCGCGGTGAGCAGCATCGACTTCTGCGAGAGGCCGCCGCTCGAACGCTCCTCGTCGTTGCCGCCGTCGTCCTCCACCTCGCCCCCGGCCCCGATCTCGACCTCGCGGTCCTGGTCCTCGTCCCCGCCGGCCGCGGTTTCTTCCTCCTCGGCTCCTTCCTCGACGAGGTCCTCCGTCGCCGTGGGCGGTGGAGGTATCTGCGAGCGGCTGACCTTCCGAGCAGCGGACCGCTGCGGCAGTTGGAGGACCTCGGCCTTCGGAGCGTCCGGTTCCGAGATCGTGATCACCGGCTCGATCTTCGCGAGGAAGTCGGCGGCGATCATCATCGCCTTCCCATGGCGGTCCATCGGAAGACCCGCGTCGTGCAGAAAGTCCCGGAGCATTTCCTCCAGTTCGGCCCTCCCTGCCTTCTTCTTCGCCATGACGACCTCCTGCGACCAACCGACCGCCTGAACGTACTCGGGGCCGGGCATGCCGTCAATAGAGGTCATCGTGTTCCCCGGGAGCCTCGGAGAGTCACTGCCAACAGCCGGTGTTCGCCGGGCTGGGTTCCCAGGCCCCGCCAGCGACCGCCGGGGCTCCAGGCCGCCCCCGTTGCAGATGGTTCGCGCCAGCGGCTACCACCCCACCCCGAACCCGACCGCCGCGCCGACGACGCCGCCCCCGACGCCCGCCCACCCGAGGCCGGCCGGGCACCCGTCGGCGACGAGGCACCCCACCCCGCCGGCCGCCACCGCCACGCCGGCGCCGACGAGCACCAAGGCGAGCCGCACGGGCGGCGCCGCCGCGAGGCGCTCGGACAGCGAGCGGTTCTCCACCTCGAGCCCGCGGATCCGCGTCGTCGCGAGGTCGCGCTCGAGCTGGATGTCGCGATCCCGCTTCTCGGCGAGAGCGGAGAGCCGCCCCTCGAGCGTCGCCACCCGGGCGTCGGCCGTCGTCCTCGCGTCGACCGTGCGCTTGAGCACGGCCGCGCCGGCGCCGCCGCAGACCTCGGCGGCGGCCCTCTCGACGCACGCCCCCGGCGTTTCAGCCCCCGCGGCGGCGGGGAGGAGGCACGCCAGGATCGTCCAGCCGATCGCCCACGGGCCGCGCCAGCTCTTTCCGCTCCCACTCGTCGATCTCATCTTCGTGCGCCTCCTGCTCCGCCGTCGCGGCGGCATCGGCCTTCGCCGCCTCCGCGCGCTTCGCGTCGTTCTGCTGCTCCTCGAGCGCCCTGCGGTTCCAGTCCACCTGGTCGACGGCCGGCGCTGCCGGTCGCCGGCGGCCGAGCGCGTAGCCGACGACCGCGAGGACCGCCGCGCCGAGGACGGCGATCGCGCCGATCAGGGCCTCGGTCACGGCGCGGGGCTCGCCGGCGCGTCGCCCTTCCGCGCGCCGATCCCGTTCCGGCGGACGACGTAGGCCGAGACCACGGTCAGGAGCGCGCTCACGCCGGCGCCGTCGAGGGACGGCACCCGGAGGTGGAGCCCGCCGACGACGAGCTCGGAGCCGCCGAGCAGGAACGTCGCTAGACCCGCGAGCGCGAAGAGGACGGCGATGGAGAGCATCGCGTCGGCTCGGCCGGCGCTGTTGCGGAGCCAGGGGGCGGGGACTCCGGTCTTCTCGGTGGGCACGCGGACCTCCTACGGGTGGGTGTAGAAGCGGATCGGGCGGGCGGCGCCGAAGCCGCGCGAGAGCGGCGCCCGGCGCAGGCAGACGCGCCCGGCCTGGGCGATGAGGAGCTCGCCGGCCTCGGGTGTGGGCAGGACGACGGCGACGTGGCCGCTCCCCGCCGGGTTCGTCCACGCGGCGACCACCGGCCGCCCGGCGCACGCCTGCTCCCGGGCCTCGCGCTCGTCGCACTCCCACCAGCCGTAGCCGGGGCCGACGTCGCGGAGCCAGTCGATCGTCCCATTCGCGGAGAGCTCGCGCCGGCGAAAGTCGAAGGGGCAGTAGACGCCCATCGACGTGCAGAAGTCCGCGACCAGCGCGTCGCAGTGGGTGTCGGTCCTGCCGTCGCCGCTCGTGTCGCGCGGCCGGTAGCGCGGGTTCCCCTCGGGGTCGAGAGCATCGACGATTGCCTCGAGCCGCCCGGGCGAGCGGTCGCCCTCGTGGCTCTGGAGGCGCGCGTAGATCGGGATCGAGACGTCCTCGTGCTCGAGGTCGCCGGGGCGGGTCTTGAGCATGGCGGGGCTCCGCTACGGGTTCGGGAAGATGTGGATCTCGAAGTCGACGTCGCTGGCGAGGCCCGCGGCTTCGTAGAGCCAGACCTCGCAGTACCCGGCCTGCTTATCGACCTGGGGGGCGTAGCCGCCGGCGCCGGACGTCGTGAGCCTCTGCACGTTCACCCGGTACTCGTCGGCGGAGCCGTAGGCCGCTGGGAACGTGATCTTGCACTTGCCGGCCGCGCTCTCCGTGCCCTGGGCCGGCAGGTTCCCGACGATGTTGGTGCCGACCCACTTCGCGCCGTCCCAGGTGAACGTGCCCGACGCGACCATGCGCGCCTCGAGCGCGTCGATCGCTGTCTCCGCCGCGACGAGGTCCGTCTCGAGCGTCGTCACCCGGTCGCCGTCGGTGAGGTCGGCGAGCTCGACGACGCCGAGCCCCACCCGGATCTCGCTTGTCGGCCCGTCGAGGGTGACGGTGATCTTCCCGTCCTCGGCCTTCACGCCGCGGAAGCGGAGGGTGACGCCGCTCTTTTCCTTGAAGACGCCCACGCCGGCGACGTTCACGTTCGCGCCGAGGTTGGCCTCGCCGGCGGGCAGCGCGGAGACGTCGATCAGGCCGAAGTTGATCTGCTGGAGCATCATCACGATGCGGTCGGCCATGTTCTCGAGCGTGCTCGGCAGGTACGAGCCCTGGCCGCGGAGCACCGTCGGCTGGAGGATCGGGACGACCCGGGAGATCCGCAGGACGTAGGTGGCGGTGATCGGGGCCGTGAGGGTGAGCGTGCCCTCGTCCTCGAGCACGCCGTCGTACGTGTAGTCGGTGCCGAGGACGAGGACCGAGTCGTCGTCGACCACCGTCACGACCAGGTGGTCCTCGTCGAGGACGCGGAACGGCACCGGGAAGTCGACGGTGACGCCGTCGCTCGTGTGGTCGACGCTGCAGGTGGTGGTGACGACGGCCATGGGGCTGCCTCCGTGGCGGGCCGCGGGGCCCGCCGAGGACTCGAGGGAAGGTGTCGGGCTACGGCTGGCCGCGGACGGCAGCGCCGATCTCCGTGATCGCGTTGGCGGGCTGCCGGTCGCGCTCGCCGTAGAGGACGCCGCTCGTGGCGTCGAAGGCGTCGCGGGGCTCCGCCTCGCCCTGGATCCAGTCTTCCAGGAAGCGCACCGTCCGCCGCGGCTGCGAGACACCGAACTTGAGGCCGAAGAGCGCGGCCTCGACCGCCGCCCACACGCGGTCGTCCGGCTCGGTGTCGTCCGCCGCGACCTTGCCGACGCCCCGGATGATCTGCTCGACGAACGCCGGCGCCGGTGCCGCTCGGGCGGAGACCCGGTACTTCGTGTCGAAGGCCGCGGAGCTGACGGCCGACGCGAGGAGCGGACCGACGATCGGCCCCTGGTTCAGGGGCGCCGTCGCCATCTGGCGGAGGATGTAGTCCTCCCACTCCTCGTCTTCCTCGCGGCCGCGCCCGGCGAGGAGCTCGCCGACGACGTTGGCGAAGAAGTAGACCGCCATCACGCGGCCGGCGACTTCGGCGACCTTGAGGCCGGCGCGACCGTACGCCTCGCGGGAGCCGTCTCGCATCGCTTCGGTGACGGCCCGGACGGCGCGGCCGCCGAGCCTTCCCGCGGTGATGGAGTGCAGCTTCGTGAAGTAGCCGGCGAAGACGAGGAGCCCGCCGAGCGATCCCGGGTTCCGGATCAGCGCCGGGAGCTCGGCGCGCTCGGGGCTCACCAGGGCGCCCGTCACCGCCTGGTCGGCGAGGCGGATCGCGTCGGCCTCGCTCACGCCGTCGGCCTTCTCCTGCCAGTAGCGCGCGAGCCAGATCTGCGTCGACGCCATCTTGTCGGTCTGGTCGAGGAAGAACCAGACGGTGTTCCCCACCATCTCGCGCGCCTTCGAGAGCTTCCCGCGCTTCTTGCCGAAGTTGCCGAGGAACTGCCGGCGCAGGTCGTCGCGCTTCGCCTCGACGCGGTTGCGTAGCTCCGGGCTCTTCGAGAGCGCCATCGACCGGAACCGGCCGTAGACGCCCGGGACCGGCAGGGCCGCGAGGTAGGCCGGGACCCCGTACTTGACGGAGGTGCCGCCGTTCTCGCGACCGATCGCCATCGCCACGAGGGCGTTCGAGAAGTCGCCGGCGGCGGTCGTCAGCGACCACCCGAGCGAGCCGACGACCATGCGGCTCTTGAAGAAGTCGAAGAGGCTCGCCCACTCGCTCGTCTTCGTCGCGCCGGTGACGGCCTGCGCGTTCGCCGTGAACTTGAGCCACTCGCGGGGCTGGTGCTGCCGGTTCGCGCCGAGGCGCCGGTACAGGATCTCGTGGACCTTCGGGTGGAAGATGATCCGCGCGGTGTCGCGCACGTACTCGTCGAAGGCGAGATCGTGGATCACCTGGCCGAGGTGGCTCGGGAAGACGGACCACCGGAGGTCGACGATGTTCTCGTAGTGCGCGGCGCGCTTCTTGGTGTGGCTCTTGAGCGTGGACGCGCGGACGTAGCCGGGGCCGTAGAGGTTGTTGGTCGCGGCCTCGTCCTGCCGCTGGCCGATGTCGCCGGCGGCGGCCCGCTTGTCGTACTTCGCCGGGTGGTAGCCGCCGGCGTAGGTGCCGTACTTCGTGACCAGCGGCGTCGCCGCGATCTTGCCGGGCGGGAGGCCGGTCTTCCGCTGCTCCTTCTCCGCGATCTTCGGCCACAGCTCCTTGTCGTTGAGCGTCCAGATCTCCTGCGCGAGGTCGAACCCGGACTTGGGCATGTGCTTGTTGAGCGCGGCGATCACCTGGGCTTCGCTCCACCCGAACCCGCCGAGGAGGCGCTCCTTGTTCGACTCGTTGCCCATGTTCATGAGGACCATGAACAGCCACATCAGGTCCCGGGGGCCGTCGAGGTTCACGTCCTCGGGGATCGGCAGGTCCTTGTCGATGTCGGGCAGGACGTCGAAGCGCCGCTCCTCGAAGTCCCTCGGGAGCTTCTTCATCTTCTCGACGAACGGGTCGAGGAAGTCGCGGGCGAGCTGGTACTTCGCGGTCTTGCAGTCCTTGTAGCGCTCGAAGATCGCCTGCATCGTCGGGCCGAGCGACCGGAACATGACCTCCGGATCGATGAGGTCGCCATGCAGGCCGAGGGCGCGGTTGAACAGCCGGCGCCCGACCGGGACCTGCTCGGACGCGGGCGGCGCCTTCCCGAGGTCGGGCAGCGCCGCCGCCTCCTCCTCGATCTTGAGGACGAGGTCCTCGATGCGGGCCTGCTCGCCGGCGAGCGTGATCTCGTTCGCCGCGTTCGCGATCGTCCGGATGTTCTTCACCGCGTCGCGGACGTTGCGGGCCTCGCCGACGGAGAGCTCGCGCCACCCCTTCGGGCGAACGAGCAGCGCGCGGATCGCGTCGAGGTCGAAGGCGAAGCCGCCGTCCGTCTCCTCGGCCTTCGCCTTCGCGGCGTCGAGTGCGGCGAGCTGGTCGACGGGCTCGGAGGTCACGGGCCCGAGGCCGACGGCGCCGAGGATCGCGTCGTGGAGCGCGAGGTAGTCGGGCGACGCCTTCCCGAGGCCGGCCCGGTAGCTGTCGCTGGTGCGCTTGCCGAGGGCCTCTTCGGCGGCCTCGAGCTCCCCCTTGAGCTCGCGGGCGGCGCGCCAGAGGAGCAGGTTCCAGGTCTGCTTCTCCGCGAACGCGGCCGCCTGCTCGAAGTTGCCGGCGGCGGCGGCCCGGAACTTCTTCTCTGCGTTGCTCTTCTCGGCCACCTGGTAGACGTGCGGGTGGATCTCGCCGACGCGGAGCCGCTCGACGATCAGCTCCGCGGCCCGCTTCATGGCCTCGATCCGCGGGGGCTGCCCGCCGGTGCGCTTCCGGAGCGCGGCGATCTCGGCCCGGAGGTGGTCGACGGTGAAATCGCCGTGCAGGCCCTTCTCGACGAGATCGCGGAGGGCGGAGCGCTCCTCGAGCAGCCCCGGGTGGCGCTCCTTCATCAGCTCCGCGGCCCGGGCCTTCGCCCACGCGGCCGGCTCCGGGAGCGCGTCCGCGGCCTTGAGCAGCTCCGCGCCGGAGGCGAAGCCAAGCTGCTCGGCGAGCGCGTCCGGGGACGCCCCGCCCTTCTTCGTCGGGAAGCGGCGCGCCTTCTCCGGACCGAGGGCGGCGACGACGGCTTCGCGGTCGAGGAAGGTCTTGCCGTCGAGGCGGATGCTCGTGCCGTCGGGCAGGACCATCCGGCCGTGGAGCAGCATCCAGGCGCGGCGGGCCGGGAGCCGCTCGAACTCGAGGGCCGCCTCCTCGCGCGCCTGCGCCTCCTCCTCCTTCCACGCCCGGTCCTGCTCGCGGAGCCGCTCCTTCATCAGGCGCAGGTTCGCGGCCTTCGCGGCGGTCGAGGTCGCCTTCTCGCGGGCGTCGAGGTACGCCTGGTACTCCTCCGGCGAGGCCGCCATCTCCGCCTGCGTGAGCGGGCGCGAGAGCCCCATCCGCCCGTGCGCGAGCGCGATCTCCTCGTCAGTGGCGAGGAGCCGATCGAAGACCCCGCGGATCTCCGGGCTCAGGTCGACCTTGAGCGAGAGCGCCGAGCGGTAGATCCGGACGAGCCAGAAGCGGTAGCGCTCGAACGGCCGGGCGAGCGCCTCCGACGGCGCCTTCCCCTCGAGCAGGTACGCCTCGAAGCCGCGCGCCCACTTCTCGTGGTGCTCGCGGGTGATGCCCTCGCGGCTGTCGGCGCCGAGCCAGGCGAGGGTCGCGGCGAAGTCGGCCTTGACCGAGGCCGGCGCATCCGCGCGGGCCGCGAGGTCGGCGAACATCTCGAGGAAGATGTGGCCGCTCTCGTGGAGGAAGGTCGAGAGGTCCGCGGTCGGGTTCACGACCACGCGGAACGCCTGCCCGCTGCGTTCCATGAAGCCGCGGGGCGTGGTGCCGCCGGGGGCGTCCTCCTCGCCCTGGAAGAGCGGCAGGCCCTCGCGGAGCACGGCCTCGCGGAGCGCCGTCGGGAGCGAGACCGTCCACACCTCGGCGCCGCCCGCGGTGCCCAGGCGATCCTTGTCGACCTTCCCGCCGTGCTTCTTGACGAGCTTCTGGAAGATCGAGGGGATCCGCTGGTCGTAGGCGACGCGCATCCCCTCGCCGCCGATCGTGAGGTCGTCGCCGGCGAGGACGTGCCGCGGCAGGGTCCGCGGGTGCGGCCGATCGATGTTGCCGCCGTACTTCTCGTCGAGTTCGTTGAGGCGCGCGCCGATCGCGTCGATCCGCGCTCCATCGCCGGTCGCCCGCGCGAGGGAGGACAGCTCCTCGACCAGCGCCCGGTACTCGGCGTCGTCCTTCGCGCGCTCGTCGGCGCCGATCCCAGCCGCTTCGGTGCCGAGGAGCCGCCGGGCGTTGTCCTTGCCGATGATCTCCGGGAGGTCGTCCGGCTTGGCCTCGCGGCGCAGGAGCACGCGGCCGTCGCGGCCCACGACCTCGATCTCGCCCGTCGTGACGATCTGCCGGCCGTCCTGCTCGAGCGCCGGGCGGTAGGTGATCTCGGCGACGTCCTTTGATAGGTCGTACCGCTTCGCCTGCTGCTCGCCGGTCGTCCACGCGATCTTCGTGTAGCCCTGCTCGGCGGCGAGGCGGAGGACCCGCTTCGCCACCATCTCGTCCCAGGTGGTCTTGAGCGGGGCGTCGGGGATCTCGTCGCCGGGGAACCGGCCGGTGAACTCCCGGTGCGCCTGCCGGGCCTGCGCGAACGCCTCCGCGTGCGGCACGAGGTCGGCGGGGGCGTCGGGGGCGAGGCGAGCGATGACGTCCGCGGCCGGCACGCCGTTCGCGATCTCGTTGATCGCCCTGTCCGCCTGGTCGGGATAGACCCCGCGCTCTGCTGCGGCGGTCTTGAACGCGGCCGCGGATTCGTTCAGCCGTGCGAAGACTGCGTCGCGCTGCTCGAGGTAGTCGGGCGGCGTGTACCCGTGCTCCCGGCCCTGCTGGTGGAGGTCGCTCTGGATCTCCTCGACGAGGAGCACCTTCTCGCCGAACTCGGTGACGTGCTCGCTCGTGCGGGCGTGCGCGAGGAGCCCCTGCCCCTCCGCGCCGAAGTGCGGGGCGGTGAAGTCGGCCGCCGGGGTCCCCGGCGCGTAGAAGAGGATCTCGCGGTAGCTGCCATCGGTGTGCCCGCCGAGCGTGTAGTTCGCGTACTGCGACGCGCCCTCGCGCTGGTACCGCGGGTCGTTCGGGTCGACGTCGAAGATCCCGGCGATCGCGTCGCGGAGCGGCTCCCACCGCGCGTCGAGCGAAGCCGCGTGCTCTGCCCGGTCCGAGGCCGTCGAGATCCGGTTCTCGACGAGGGCCTCGTTCGCCAGCTCCGCGACGATCTCCGCGTCGCGCGCGTCGGCCGAGCCGGCCTGCGACGGCGCGTTGCGGCCCGCGGTGTAGGCGGCGCGAGCGTCGGCGATCGCCTGCGCCGTCGGGTCGACCGCGCTACCCGCCGCGCCGCCGAGCTCCTTCTCGTCGATCCGGAGATTGTGCGCGCGGACGTACTCCGCGATCTGCTCGCGCGAGACCGAGCCCTTCTGCGCGCCCAGCCAGTCGGCGAGCCCGAGGAAGTCGAGCTCCTCCTGGCGGACTCCGGGCGTCTTCTTGATGAGCGAGAGCCACGCCTGCGGCGTGTTCTTCGCCTGCTTCGCGGCGAGGACCGAGCGCTCGACGGCGGAGAACCAGGCGGGGCCCATGGGGGCCTCGCCCTGCTCGAAGCGCTTGGGTGCGGCGGAGGGGTCGGCTACTTCGCCGGGGGCTTCTCGGGCTGCGGAGGCAGGCCCTCGCCCGTGATAAGCCGCTGGGCTGCCTCGCCCGGGTCGAGACCAGGTTCCTTCTCGAGATCCCAGATCAGCACGCCGTGCTTCCAGACGCGCACGGGCTCCAGCGTCTCCGGCCTCGGCGAGACGGCCGAGGTTGAGGTTGCGGTCGCCTTCTCCATACGTCCTTCCCGGCTCACCCCTGAAGTCTACGGGGAGCATGTGGGTCTCGCCAGCCCCCGGCAGGCCCTCTTTAACCCTCCCCTCGACCATCGTCCCATCGAGGGCCTCGTGGAGCGCCTCATTGAAGCGCTCGAGGTCGGCGACGTTGTCGCTCTCGAAGACGAACTCGTCCCCAGAGAGGTTGCAGCCGGCAAAGTCGAGGCCGCCGATCCGGACCATCGCCTCGCGCAGCATGGTCAGGATCGTGGTGCCGACCTGCCAACCGTAGGTCTTGTTCGCCTTGCCGACGCCCTTCCCGTCGACGGCGAGCTGGTACTTCTTCCGCGGCAGGGCCTCGCGGCCCTCGGCGGTGAGGAGCCCCTCGGGCGTGACGTAGACCTTCTCGAAGTACGCCTTCGGGTCGAGGTCCTTCACCTCGTCGATGAGCTGCGGCGGCGGGAGGCGTCCCTCGAGCGGCTTCGCCTCGAACGTGAGGCCCGGCACGTCGAGCTCGGGTGGCGGCTCGCCGCGCGGCGCGAGCCTCTCCTTCGCCCGGTCGTAGTCGATCTTCGTCTCGGCGGCCTGGCTCGCCTCGGCGATCTGCGCCTTCGCGCCCACGGCGGTCCGCGGCGCGACGCCGCCGTAGAACCGCACGTTCTGCCCGACGGCGGCGCGGAGCTCCTGCAGGGCCTCGGCGAGCGCCTCCTTCGCACCGTCCTCCGGGACGTAGAAGTAGAACGTCGTCCCGCCGCGCGCGGCCTCGGGGCGGCTCTTCCCGAGCGTTACGCCCACCAGGCGGAACAGCTCGTTGGTGACGTCGTGCCCGCCGGCGGTCGGGTGGTCGTTGATCGGCTTCGCGTAGGGCGTCGTGATCGCCGCGACCCGCATCCCCTTCGGGACCGGCTGCGCCTCGAGCGCGCGGCGCTTCCAGATGCCGGTGAGCGGGTCGATCCCGTACTCGATCCCGCGAACCCGCGCGCGCTCCTCGGGCGAGAGCGCCATCTGCTCGTCGGCGCGCCGCGACAGCGCCCACGCGGCCTCGGAGACGTCCGGCGGACGCTCGCTTGCGAGCGCCGCCGCCGTGCCGCCGTCGTCGATCCCCGGCTGGAAGAGGATCAGGAGCTCGCCCTGCTCGAGCTTCCGGAGGACGAGCGGCCCGAGGAGCTTCGCGCGGACCTGGTCCGCCGTCGGGTTCGGCGCGAAGAGCGAGCCCTGCCGCGGGTCGAAGGCAGCGAAGTCCGCCCACGCCTTGAATCGATCGGAGAGGTCGCGCGGCTTCGTCTCGTCGAGGAGCTGCGCCATCCGGACGACGGCCGGATCGTGCTGGTCCTCGCCGAAGAGGCCAGTCTGGTGCACGACGTCGCGGAGCGAGAGGTTCCGCCGGCGGGCGTCGTTGAGGAGGTCGATGGCCTCCTGGATCGTCTCGGTCTCGTCGGCCTCGGGGTTCACGCCGGCGACGCGGAGGAGCGGCCCGGCGACGCGCTCGAGCTTCGCCAGGACCGCCGGCGCCGTCGCCGCCATCCGGTCGCCGGAGCCGACGACGCGGCCGAGGAACATCCCCTCGATCCGGTCCTTGGCCTCGTCGGTGAGGTTGCCGCCGGCGACCCACGAGGAGGCGTTCTGCGCGGTCACGATTCCGTCGCGGCGCAGGATCTCGACCAGGCGGCCCGACCGCTCGCGCATGACGTCGCGGAGGGAGGCTTCCGGGTCCTCGGCGAGGAGCTCGGCGAGGGAGGCGACGGTCTCCGTGGAGAGGGTCCGGGCCTCGGCGACGGCGCGCGCCCGCGGCGAGAGCGCCTGCGTCATCCCCTCGTTGGTCCGGCGGACCGCCGCCACGAGCGCCGCCTGGTCGGCCGCGGCGGAGACGTCCTCGAGCACGCGGACGAGGACCGGCTCCTTCATGCCGGCGAGGGTCTCGGGGGCGATCCCGAACTGCGGGGCCTTCGCGGCGAGGGCGGCCCGGTAGCGCGCGGCCGCCGCCGGATCCTTCATCGCCCGGCGGAGCATCATCGACCGGCCGTTACCGCCGACGACGAGCGCCCGGTCGCGGGCGGTGACCTGCGGCGGGCCGTCGACGGCGGTGGGCGTGTCGGCGAGGAGGAGCGCCGGGTCGAGCGCCTGCGCGCCCATGGCGACCTTCGTCTGCTCCTCGGGCTGCCGGTGGTACTCGCGCTCCTGCACGCCCGCGGGGTAGGCCGGATTCGGCTGGAAGGTCTCGGGGTCGTGGGAGGCGATGAGGTCCGCGGCCTCGATCACCCGGTAGGTGGCGCGCTCGCCCTGGGGCCGCTGGGGCGTCACCACGCGGGTCTCGGTGCCGCCGGCGGCGGGCGTCGCCGTCGTCGCAGGCCCCGCCGAGGCCGTCGCAGGTGCCTCCGGCGCGGGGGCCGGGGCGGGCATCGCCGTAGGCGTCGAGGCCCCGGTCTCGACCAGGGCTTCCGCGAGCGGCGGCGGGGGCTGCCGGCGGCGCGGCTCTTCCGCGAGGGCCTCGACCGGCGGGGGCGGCGGGCGCCGCTTCCCCTTCCGGGCGGGCGCGGCCGGCGCCGGGCCCTCGCCGCGCTCGACGCGCAGGACGTACTCCCCGAAGAGCTGGTCCGCCGGGAGCTCGAACTGCGCGGCCTTCGTGCGGAGGAAGGCCCGGGTGAGGGCGACGGCCTTCGTTGCCTCCTCGTCGCTGTAGGTGCCGGTCGCGGCGAGCTGGCGCTGCACGGCCTCGACGAGCCGCTCCTCGGCGGCCGACGACGGCGGCGTGTTCTCGGCGACGTACTTGTCGGCGAGCGCGCGGGCGTCCTTCTCGAGCTGGGCGTCGCTCGACGCCTTCAGCTCGGCGCGGGTCTCGTGGGCCGGGCGGGTCGCGAGGTTGTCCTTGAGCGCCTCCCGCGCCGGGTGCTTCGCCCACTTCGAGAAGAGGTCGGCGACCGAGACCTCGAACTTCGCGCCGGCGTCGATCGCGGCTCGGAGCTTCTGCGCGCCCTCGGAACCGAGGAGCTCCGCCGGATCGGCCTGGTGCTCCTGGAACCACCGGGCGAGCGGCGCCGGGTCGACGAAGACGCTCCGGACCTCCTCGCCCATCCGCGCGGTCTCGGCGGCGACCTCGGCGGCGAGCTCGGACGGCGACGCCTCGCCGGTCTTGCTGTCGGCGAGGTCGAGGATCGCCTCGGCGACGGCCGCGGACTTCTCGGAGCCCTGGCGCTTCCGGTACGCCCGGGCGCCGTGGGCGGCGATCGCGTTGGTGAGGGTCGAGGACGCCGCGCCGAGCCCGCCGAGGACCAGCGAGCCGGATCCGGCCTTCGCGCCGGCCGCCACTGCGCTCGCGCCGGCCTCCGGGTCCATCGCCTGTGCGCCGATCGGCGTGAAGCCCTCGGCGGACCAGGCGATCTCATCGCCGAAGGTCGCCCGGACCGGAAGGTCGAGGACGCCCTGGAACCCCTCCGCCTCGAGCTCGCGGATCCCGAGGTTCACGACCGAGTCGACGTACTCCTGGGAGATCTCCTCGCCGGTCTCGTAGAGCGACTTCTCCGCCCACGCCTTGCCGATCTTCGTGGCGAGCGTGCGGAACGAGGAGTCGCGGAGGAGCGCGCTCGCCGCGTCCTTCCCTCGAGCGGCCATGATCCGCTGGAACAGCGGGCCGGCCATGCGCTCCGATGCCCCGAAGGACACGGCCTCGATGCCGCTCTTCACGGACGCCGCGAGAATGGCGGCGCCGAATGCGGTGTCGTCGTCGATCGGGTCGCCGGCCTCGGTCGTCGCGTCGATGAACGCGAGGTAGCTCGAGCCGAACTCGGTGGAGAAGCTCGCCGTCGTCGCGCCGGCCTTCGCGCCGATCAGTAGACCTTCGCGCGCGAGCGCGCCGGCGGCTGGGCGCGTCGCCGGAAGGAGCAGCGCGCCGCCGCCGAGGAGGGCGCCGCCCGCGAGGGCTCCGGCCCCGGCGCCCTCCGCCTGGGATGCGAGTGAGCCGGCCACGTCCGCGGCGTCGTGGAGGAATTGCTCGGCCTCGCCCTGCCCGTAGTCGCGGGGCTGCGCGCGGTCGAGTGCCTCCTGGAGCTGCGCCTCGATCTCCCAGGTGTCCTCGCCGCGGCGGCGGGCGAACGCTAGCTCGGTGCCGAGAATCGCGACGCGGTCCTGCGCGCGCTTGTCCTCGAACGCCATGTAGGTGCGCTTCGCGACGCCGAGCAGCCCTTCCGCCTCGCGACCCTCGCGGGCGCGTTCGTCGTCGACGACCACGCGCGGCTCGGGGTTCATCGCCTTCTCGACCGCGCCGGAGCGGATCGCGTCGACCGCTCCGACCGCCTGCGCGCCGATCACGGCGGGGGGCAGGAACCGCGCCCACAGCGGCAGCTCGTCGGACTCCTCGATCGCCCCCGCGTTAATCGCCCACGCCCCGCGGACCACCTTCGAGAACGCGGTCAGCGTCTCGGCGTCTTCCATGACGGGGGCGGCGAGGTCCGGGCGGCGCAGGATGATCCGCGCGGCGGCGCCGTTGTCCGTCCGCCATCGCTTCGGGTCGAACCCGGCCCTCGCCCAGGTCGCGCGTAGGGAGTCGAAGTTGCGCTCGACGAGCCCGGGCGCGACGCCGAGGTCCTCGGCGAGGCGGGCAACGGCGACCCGACGCTCGACGTCGCCCTCGAGCGAGGACGCGAAGGCGTTCCGGAGCAGGTCGTCGTCCGCGGCGTCCTCGGCGTCGAGCTCGTCGAGGGCCGCGTCGATCGCAGTGACGGAGGCGAGGCCGTCGGCGCTCTCCGCGGACGCGGTGAGCTCGGGCGAGGGCGGCTGCTCGGGCGGCGCGGCGTCCTCCGCGTCGAGGGCGTCCAGCGCCGCGCCGATCTCCGCCTCGGAGTACGACGGCATCACTTCCCTCCCGGGAGCTTCTTCCAGAGCCGTTCGACCTCGGCGTCGGTGACGGAGCGGCCGCGGCCGCGGAGCGCCGCCTCGAGCTCGGCGCGGACGTTCGCGGGGATCTGCGCGCGGGGCTTCGGGGCGGGCGGTGACTCCGGCGCCCGACCGCGGACCCCGCCGCCGGCGCGGGCGCCGACCCGCTCGGCCACCTCGTCGGCGCCGAGCACGCCGGCCGCGGCCCGGTCCGCCCACGCCTGCGTATCCTCGGGCGTCGGGCTCTTGCCGGGATTGTTGGCCTCCCACGCGAGCCGCTCCATCGCCATCCGGCCGGAGAACTCGGTCCGCTGGTCCTTCTCGGTAATGCCGGCCGAAGCGGCGCCCGCGTCCACCGCGAGGTCGTAGGCGGACTCGGTGATGCCGCCGCCCTCGCCCTTCTTCCAGCGCTCGAGGCGGTCGGTCCACGCCTTCGAGCCTTCGTCGAAGTCTGCGCCGGAGAGCTGGGGGTACCAGCGCCGCGCGAACTCGCCCGGGCTCATCGCCTCGTACTCGCCGCGCTTCGTCGCGAGCTCGTGCCGGAGCTGCATCATCGCGAGGAACTGGTCGGGGGTCCGGCCGCGCGCGGCGCCCCTGCCGCCGCGGCGCGCCGCCCTGGCGCGATCCTCCTCTTCCTCCTTCGCTCGGTTCTCGATCGCCTCCCACGCCTTCGGGTCGTGCTTGAGGAGCCAGTCCTTCCGCTCCTTCGGGATCGCGCCGAGGCCCGCCCGACCCTTCCCGCCGCGCAGGTACGCGCCGAGGGCGTCGTTGAAGCGGTCCGCCTTCTTGCGGTCGAAGAGCTTGGTCGCCGCCTCCGTGAGCGTCGCGGCCTTCGCGCGGACGAGCTCGCGCACCTCGGGGTCCTCGATGTTGTTGATCTCGGTCTCGACGGCGCCGAGGGCCTGCTCGTTGACCCGGTCGTCGTCGACGCTGACGAGCTCGCCGACGATCGCCTGCGCGGCGTCGGTGGCCTCCTTGTCCTGCGTGACCGCGCGGATCCGCTCCTCGTACGTCGTTGCCTGGTCGCCGAGGCGGTCGCGCGTCGACTTCACCCCGTCGCCGAGGTCGGACGCCTGCGAGAAGTAGCGGGCCGCGCCCTCGGTGTCGTTGTTGAGGAGGTACTGGTCGAGGACGGCCTTGTCGCGCTCCTTCACCCAGGCCGACGCCATCGCGTCAGCCTGCTCCGGCGAGTCGGCGAGGTCCTTGATGTTGGCGATCACGTTCCGCGAGCGGAGGTCGTTCGCGACGTCGTTGGTATGGTCGGTGGCGATCGCGTCGAGCATGGTCTTGGCGAGACCGTCGCGGGCCGCCTCCTTCGCGACGCGGCGCTGCCGCCCGACGTGGTCCTCGACCGAGACCTCGTAGCCGAGAAGCATCTCGTCGGAGCGGAGCCGCGCCTCCTCGCGGACCCACTCCGGGAGCTTGGCCAACCTCTCGTCCCGGAACTTCCGGATCGCGCGCTTCGTGGTGAGGTCGTCGCCCGCGGCGAACGCGGCCGCGCCGAGCTTGTGCCGGAGCCCCTTCTGGCTGTCGTTCCAGTGGGTCGACCACTCCTTCTCGACCTCCGTGTAGAAGCCCGCGAGCTGGGTCTTCTTGGCCTCGTCGCGGGCCTGGAGCGCGAGGTCGGTGGTCACGTCGCCGACCTTCGCGATTCCCTGGCCGAGCTGCCCGAGGCCGTTGTCGGCCGGGCTCGAGACGCGCGGGGTGGGGAGCGGCGCCTCGCGGACGCGCCGCTCGAGGGTGGGGACCGTGGGCATGGGCTACGGCTTCCCGAGCCGGGAGGCGCCGGATGCGGCGCCGCTGAGCCCGCCGAGGATCGTGCCGACGGCGCCGTACTTCCCGGCCTTCCGGACACGCGCCGCCTGCCGCCGCATGTCGTCGGCCTCCATGCGCAGCCCCCACGCCTCGCGCGCGGCGTTGTTCTGGATCGTCTTCGCGTCGAGCTCGGACGTGCGCCGGGTCTCCGCCATGAGGTCGACGGCGGAGCCGCTCGAGACGTCGACGCCGGCGGCGGCGATCGCGGCCTTCTGCTCGCCGATGACCTTGGTCCCCTCGATCCGCGCCTGGCCGGCCTCGTTCGCGCCGCGGCGGAGCGCGTCCGCGGCCGCGGCCTGGGTCCGCCGCGCGTTCGCGTCGAGGGCGCGCCCCTCGGCCTGGCTCTGCTCGTACTGGCCGTAGGCGCTGATGCCGGATCCGGCGAGGCCGGTCGCGATGCCGGCGCCGGCGAGAACGGTCGTCGCCGACAGGGTCACGGGCTCACAAATGGGACTACCCTCCCTTCCTCATCACGATCCGGTGGAACGGCAGCCCCGCGACGCCGTGCGGCTGCGCCGGGAGCACCTCGAAGCCCAGCCACGCGGCCCACCGCAGGGCGGCCGTGTACCGGGCGTCGACGAAGTTGAAGAGCAGCGGGTAGCGCTCGAGCGCCTCCGCGACCACGAGCCGGGAGCGCCGTAGGAACTCCCGTCGGTGTCGCCCGAGGGCGTCGCTACCGAGGAGCCAGATCGACCCGGCGACCGGCGGTCCGAGGATCGTCTCCCGCACTGGCGCGACGCCGTAGAGCGCCGCGACCTCGCCGTCGACGAGCAGCGCGCCGGCGAGCTCCGAGGCCGCGAGCGCCGCCGTCAGGGCCTCGAGCGGCCCGTGCCCGTGCGACGCCAGGACCTCGGCGACGTCCTCGGCCCGCAGGCGAGGCGCGAGCGCCGCGGCGTGCTCGAGGCACGCCGGGACGGTCTGCACCTTCGCCATCGGGACGCCCTCGCGCGCCCCGCGGTGAGGCGCTCGGCGGGGCGATGTTGGGGAGCTACGGTGCTACGGGACGCAGGCGGCGAGCCTCCGCGCAGCGCAGAACTCGGCCGAATCGTGCTCTCTCGCGCACGTTTCCGAGTAGACCTCCCGGCACCCGAGGTCGCTGTCGCTGAACGGTGCCCAGCAGGCAACGTCCGGCCTTGCCCCGCCCATGCAGCCACTGCACTCGTCGTCGCACCTCGACCGGAGACTGCTCCAGCAAGAGCCTTCGCTGTAGAGGCTCGTCGCGTCGAGGACACAGGCCCGGCACTCGGCCGTCGGTGGGTCGATTCCGTCGAAGTCAGCCGGGCACGGCGCATCGCCAGCTCCCGGAGGAACGCACTCAGCGAGGATTCGCTGGTAGCACGCCTCCACGGCGTCGTGCGCCGCCTGGCACGCGGCGCCGGAGGTCGCGTAGCAGGAGGCGTCGAGGGCCGGGTACGGATCGAGGCACCACGCGCCAACACCCGCGGTAATGCACGCGCCGCACTGGCTGTCCGGCCCTCCGTCGGCCCCATCACAGCGAACGTGCCATTCGCGCGCGAGGCTGCCCACTGCGGACCCGCCGCCGATCGCACCGCATTCCTCGGCAGCTCGACGGGAATAGCAGTCAACGCACTCCTGCGAGAGCGTGACTCCAACCCGCGGCAATCCCTTGAAGCCGGCCGGACAGGGCGCGGAGCCTCCCCCGTCGCCAGCATCCGCCGTCTCCTCGCCGCCGCACGCAGCGAGGGCCACCACCAGGATCGCGAGCCACCGCCGCATCGTCCCCTCCACGACGACACCGTACCACCTTCCGGGGCTCATCCGCCGCCGACCCCTTCCCGGGTCACGCCGAGCACCGTCAGCGGGAGCGGGTCGACCTGGCGCAGAGCCACTCGGCCGTGCCGGTTCCAGCGGCCGCGGATCGAGACCTCGGCCTGCCCGGTGAAGAGCTCCATCGCGGCGTAGGCGTCGTCGACCTCGCGCTGCCGCCACTCGCTCAGGCCCTCGGTCGACGCGTCCGAGGCCGGCAGCGCCTCGCCGACGTAGAGGCCGCGCGAGCCCTCCACGTCGATCGCGACGCTCTTGACGATCTTCTGCTTATCGCGGGCGTCGGCGAGGTCGAGCAGCTCGATCTCCGGTACGAACCGGAGGCCGACGTGGACGACATCGGGCGGGTCCTCGACGAGCTCCTCGAGCTCGATCGCGCCGCCTAGGACCGTGTACGGGCCAAACACCTGCCCGTCGGCGAGCGCCCACACCTCTTCGCCCTCGAGCGACGAGAGGCCGGAGATGACCGACGAGCCGGGCGCGCTGACGGTGATCGCGGCGTCCAGGCAGATGGCGTCGGCCACGCTGTCGACGACCCGGGAGGCGAGGCGCTCGATCGAGCGCACGTCCGAGCCGCCGATGGTTCGCTTCACGCACGCCCAGAGCTGATCCTCGCTCCCCGCGGGGACCGTGCAGATGCTCTCGATCACGCCGTTGGTGTCGTGCCAGCTCCAGGCGACGAGGCCGGCCGAGCGGTCGTAGGTAAGCGAGAGCAACTTCCCGTCGGAGCGAAGCGCCCACACGAGGCCGTGCGGGTCCTCGGCGTAGCAGAGCGCCGTGATCTCGTAGCCCTCGAAGAGGTGCTGGGCGAGGAAGGAGATGTTTCCGCCGGCGAAAGCGCCGCGCTCGTTCGAGAACGCGAGCTCGCGGATGCCGGTGCCCTTCGCGCGAACGTAGAGCACGGTGTCGTCGACGACGATCGGGTCCACGTTCGCGACGATCCCGACGTCGGCGTGGCGCCGGGCCTGTACCAGGTCGACGGGCGACAGCGCGCCCTCGGCGCCGACGACCCATACGCCCTGGTCGCTGAAGACGAGAAGGCGGTCGAGACCGAGGATCGCCCGGATCTGCTCGCGCCGCCGCGCAGCCAGGGTGATCTCGATCGGGCCGTCCGCCGTGAGGATCTGCTGCCGGTCGAAGTTGAGGAGGTCGTTCGTCTTCGAGAAGAGCAGAGTCCCGGGTCGGTACGCGGTGTCGTCGATGACCATCGCGCCGAAGACCATCCGCTGCTCGAAGTAGCCGACGACGGTGGGACGCTCGGTGCGCAGAGCAGAGCCGTCCGTGTCGAGGATCTCGAACGGGTTGCGGCCGGAGGGAGGCGGACGGCTATAGTCGGGCTCTTCGCCGAAGTCCTTGAAGAAGCCGCCCGCGTCGAGCCCCTGCGAGCCTTCGACCTCGCCGACCAGCCCGAAAACCGAGCCGCGGCCGCGGTAGATCCTCGTCCCGATGAACTCGTATCCGGTTCCGGTGCCGAGTAGTCCGCCGGTTCGGAACGCGATCCTGACCGGGAATTGCTGGGAGACGATGAACTCGGCGGGAACGTCGCCGGATTTCGTGGCCTCGAGCGTGCCATCGGTCGTTTCGGTGACGTCCTCCGGGAGGGTCTCGACGAGGCGGCCGTCGTCGTAGCGGCGTAGCTCCGTGACCTTGTAGGCCCACTCGCGCACGTACTCTCCGCCAGCGTTCGTCGTCTGCGGCGGGACCGAGGTCGAGGCATCCCACATCCGCGGCTTGATGCCGCCGTACGCCGGCACGTCGAACGAAACCGCCGTCAGGGCCCAGGTGGTGTGCCCGGTCCGCGTGAGCTCGTACGGCTGCTCGGACTTGTGGCAGATCGTGAGGATGTCTCCGATCTGCGCGACCTTGAGCTCGAAGACCTCGACGTTGTTCCAGGTGGTGTTGATCCAGCCCACGCCGTTGATGTTGAGGAGCGCGTCGTCGAACCACACGCGCAGCCGGCCGCTGGCGAACTCGATCACGTACGCGGTGTCGTCCGACCAGATGAACGCCTCGAGCCGCGAGGCGAAGCCGGCGAGCGCGGCCGCGCCGAGCCGCTTGAGCCCCGGCCGGCTCATCCACGCGCCGTGCTTCGTGATCCAGCCGTTGCGCGAGCGGCGGAGCCCGACGCGGTAGACGTCGAGGTCGGTGCGGCCGTGCAGCGTCGGCGAGAGCTCGCCGCCGGCGAAGCTGGACTGACGGATCGCGGCCATCGTCTAGCCTCGCACCCGGATCAGCTCGGGGTCGGGATCGGGGTCGTAGCCCTCGCCGCGGGCGATCGAGAACGCACGCGCGAGGGCCTCGTCGGCCTTCCGGCGGGCCCGCTCCTCCATGCCGCCCTCGACCGCGAGAGCGATCGCGAGGTCGGCGGCGAGACGCCATGCGAGGGTCTCGACGAAGCCGGGCGGGTACAGGGTCACGGTCTCGACGCGGGCCGTGTAGAGGAGGACGACCGGATCGGTCGCGGTCGCTTCCAGGTCGGTGAGGAGCACGGTCCCGACCGAAGCATCGTGCTCGGTGGCGAACGGGATCCGGCTCTCGACGGGTGGCTGCCGCATCCCCGCCCAGATGCTCCGGGCGATGAGGCAGTCGACCGGAAGGGAGTAGACGAACTCCCAGCCGGCGCGCTCGTCGGTGACGAGCTCGGCGAGCTCGGCCCGCTTGATGGCGAACGGCCAGGGGCGCTCGGCGAGGAGGAAGTCGCGGGCGGGCTCGTACAGGTCCCGGCAGGCCGCGGCCTCCTCCGTCGCGTCCGTCTCGAGGTCGTCGATGGTCTTGGAGCTGCCGATCCGGCGCAGCGCCATGTTGCAGATCTGGACCGCCTCCGTGGCCATCGACGAGCCTCCTTAGGCGTCGGCTTCCGAGGCGCGCTTCGCGACGCCGTGCATCTGCGAGAGCGCCTTCTGGTCCTCGTCGGACGCGGAGCCCTTGTGCTTGCGGCTCTTCGGGACGCGCTTCTCGTCGTCGGCGAGGCTCGGCGGGGTCTCGCCCGGGAAGAACTTCGCGTAGGCCGCCTTCGCCGCGGCGTCCTGCGGGATCCAGCCCTTGCCAGGCTTCTCGTTGTCGGGGATCTCGACCGGCTCGCGCGGCCTGTAGCAGTGGCCCTTGCGGTAGCCGCCGCGGCGGTCGTGGAGGTACTTGGCCATCGTGGGGTCTCCTTGAACGACACGGCGCGCCCCAGGCCCGAGAGCCCGAGGCGCGCCGGAGAGCTAGGCCGCGTGGGCCTAGATGTAGTTGGTGTTCACGTCCGAGACGATGCCCGCGCTCACCTTGCCCGCGGTCATGTCGTCGCCGGCGATGACGTACTGGAGCCCGAGGAACTGCTGGTCGATCCCCGGGGGGACCTCGGGGAGGCGGAACCGGTAGCCCTTGACCAGGGTCGCCTTGCCGATCGCCGGGGTCTCCGCGACGACGGCGAGGTTGGTGGTGAGGGCCTCGTTGTCCGCCTTCACGATCTGCACCTGGAGCGTCCCCGCGCCGACCGCCGCGAACGCCTCCGTGACCTGGCAGAAGAGCGGGATCTTCCGGCCGCGGCCGACGTCGTGGACGAGCGGACCACCCAGGACCGGCGTGGACGCCAGCCCCACGTCGATGCCGTTCGAGACGTAGCTTCCGACCGCCTGCGCGAGGTCCTGGTTGTCCGAGAAGAGGTTCTCGTTGTCGATGATCATGTCCGTGCCTGCCTTCTGCACGCACCCGTGCCCTTGCGAGCCATCGGCGCGCGCCGTTCCGTAGCGTTGTGGGGAGAAGCCGCGCGGCCGCTTAGGCGACCGGCGACTCGGTGACGAGGAGCTCGTCGGAGATGTGGATCGGGTAGCCCTTGAACGCGAGGACCTGCTTCCCGGCGAACGTCTCGTAGGTGATCGAGGCGTTCTTCACGCCGGCGCGGGTCTGGTGCTCGAGGTACTCGGCGATGGTCCGCGGCATGTAGACGATCGTCTTGCCCGCGTTCGGCTTGTGCAGCCGCCAGAACGCCTCGATCATCTTCGGGGTGAGGGTGTCGTTGGTCTTCGAGAGGTTGGTCACGTCGATGTTGCAGACGCGAGCAACCGCCCGGTAGTCCTCGACGACGACGCCGCACTGCCAGTCCCAGTCGGCGACGTAGGCGAGGTACTCCTTGCCGTCGCCGTCGGCCGTGAGCTGCTGGCCGAGGTCCTGGTAGTCCCAGCCGGCCTTCGAGCCCTTCGGGTACATGCAGAAGACCTTCCGCTCGCCCCAGGTGACGAAGGCGATCGAAGCCTGGTCCTGCCCGGTGGCGCCGACGTCGTGCTCGATGATCTGGTCGCTGTGCGGGCCGTCCAGGTCGTCGAGGCGCGGGAAGAGGCCGTACATCCGCTCGGCCTCGTCCTTGTCGGAGTCGTAGAAGAACGCGCGCTCGAAGTTCTGGATCATCGCCTCGACGTGGCCGACGTCCTCGGTCATGCGGAACGCCGCGGCGTTGCCGTTGAAGTTGGCCTGCTTCGCGTCGACCTTCGACCGGGTGCCGAACCGGCCGCAGGTCTCGACGATCTGCGCGGTGCGGCTCTTGGTCGGATCGTCGCCCTTGTTGAACCGGCGGTACGAGACCGACGGCAGCGCCGTGCGGGTCGTGTAGAGGTGCCCCGTCGGCAGGTTGCCCTCCTTCCAGAGCGCGTCGGCGAGGACCGGGCACTCCTTCGAGAGGGGCTCCACGATCGGCATGATCTTGCCGCTCGGGTCGGTACGGCTGAGGTGGTCGAGGAGGGAGATGTTGCTCTCGTTTGCCATGTGTCACTTTCCTTCTGGGCGTTAGCCCTGCGGGAACATCGAGGGGTAGAGAGCGCGGTGGACGTCCTCCGCGCTCTTCGGCTTGCTGCCGGACGGGGACGACGCGGTGCCGGCGATCGAGTCCTCGGCGATGGCCGCCTGGACGCGCGCGCCGAACCGGACGAGCTCGGGGTAGTTGCCGAGGCCGGTCTCGTTGAGCCACTTCGACAGCTCGCCGCTCGGGTCGAACCGCTCGAACGCCCGGCGGGCGTACGTCGCGGTCTTCTCGAACTGCGCTCCGCCGAAGTCCTTGTCGGCCTTGATCTCCTCGAGCCACGTCTGCTGTTGCTGCTCCCAGGACGCGACGCGCTCCGCTTCGATCTCGGCGCTCCGCGCGGCGTAGACGTCGACGAGCTCCTGGAGGTCTTCCCCCTTGAGCCCCTTCTTCGCCGCGAGGGCCTCGAGCGCTCCGAAGAGCTTCGGGTCCGGGGTGACGCCGTCCGGCAGCTTGACCTCGAGCTTCGGGGGCGCCGTCTTGGCTTCCGCCTGGTCGCCCTCCTTGGCCTCGGGCTTCGCGCCCTCCTGCGCCGCCTGCTTCTGCTGCTCCTTCGCCCCGTCGGCCGTCGCCGGCGCCGGGGTCGTCTTGGTGGCGTCCGCCGCGGCCGGAGCCGCCGGCGTCGCCGGAGTCGAGGGCGCCGCGCCTGCCGCCGGAGCCGCACCGCCGGCCGGGGCCGAGGGCGTGCTCGGGGCAGACGTCGCCGCTGCCGGCGCCGTGGGGGCGCCGAGGATCGTGGTCGTGGCCATGTCGGGATCTCCGGCCGAGCGCTACTCGGCCTCGTTGCGAGCGGCCTCTGCGGCGCGCTCGTGGTCCTGCT
>CAZDGH010000015.1:0-6252 GCA_964504805.1 uncultured Myxococcales bacterium
GGCAGCGGCGGCGCGGGCGGCGCGGCGCCGGTCGGGTGCCCCGACGGCTGCGGGTGCGTGCTCGCCGTGGCCGCCGGCTGGGACCACTCGGTGGCGATCCGCGCCGACGGCTCGCTCTGGGCCTGGGGCCGCAACGACGGCGGCGAGCTCGGCGTCGGGAGCCCGGACGTCGCCGTGCTCGCGCCGGTGCGCATCGTCGGCAGCGGCGGCGCGCCGTTCGTCGCCGTGGCAGCGGGCGAGCGTCACACCCTCGGCCTCCGGAGCGACGGCACGATCTGGTCGGTCGGCGGCAACGGCAGCGGCCAGCTCGGCGTCGGCGATCGCGAGCCGCGCCTCGCGCTCACCCAGGTCGGCGCCGACGCCGACTGGGACGCGGTCTGGTCGAGCCGCAACACCTCGTTCGCTCGCAAGCGCGACGGCCGCGCCTTCGTCTGGGGCAACGGCGAGCTCGGCCAGGCCGGCCTCGGGGACACGGCGAACCGGAGCACGCCGGCGGAGCTCCCGCTCCCGTCGCCGCCGGTGGAGATCTCCAGCGTGCGGCACTTCACCCTGGCGCTGCTCGCCGACGGGTCCGTCCACGGCTTCGGCTCGATGGACTGCGGCGAGCTCGCCACCGACGACCCGTCGAGCGACTGCGACGAGACGGTGCCGTACTTCGCGCCGCTCTACGCCACGCCGACGCCGCTGCCGGGCCTCGCCGGCTGCACCGACGTCGTCGCCGGCCTCTACAGCGGCGCCGCGCTCTGCCAGAACCGCCTCCTCACCTTCGGCCGCAACGTCGAGGGCCAGCTCGGCATCGGCCTCGAGGACGTGCTCGCGCACCCGACGCCGGAGGAGGTGCCGGCCTTCGGCTCGCCGTGGACGCGGCTCGAGGGCGGGATGCGCTTCGTCCACGCCTTCCGCGAGGACGGCCAGCTCTTCGGCTTCGGCTCCCACTCCCGGGGCCAGACCGGCGCCGCCTCGAACCTCACCGGCACCTTCCTCGCCTCCCCGCACGAGGTCGAAGGCGACTGGCTCGAGGTGAAGGGCGGCGCCGTCCACGCCGTCCTCCGCGCCGCCGACGGCACCGCCTGGTCGACCGGCGCCAACGACAAGGGCCAGCTCGGCACCGGCGAGTCGCCCGAGGAGCGCAAGCAGCGCGGCGCGCCGGTGCCCGTGGCGTTCTGCCCGGCGGGGCCGTGACCGCGCCGACGCGCTAGCCGCCGGTGGCGCCGAGGTCACGCGCCGATAGCTCCTCGCGCTCCACGTCCGAGATCACGCCGCACGCGGCGAGCCGGCCCAGCACTCGCTCGCGCCGGGCGCGCGCCGCGTCGGGGTGCCGCAGCGGGTCGTAGCGCGACGGTGCAGGCGCGAGGCCCACGAGCGTCGCGAGCTGCTCGAGCGGCAGCTCCGCCGCGGGGCGACCGAAGATCCGCCGTGCGCCCGCGTCGAGGCCTCCCGCGCCGGAGAAGTCGCCGTGCTCCGCGCGGTACCGGAGCAGCTCGTCCGCGCTCCAGCGGCGGCTCAGCCAGATCGCCACCGCCGCTCCGCGGAGGTGCCAGCGGAGCATCCCGGCGCGATCCGCGCCGACGCCCCGGAGCAGGTCCTTCGCGACCTCGTTCGCGGAGCCGAGGCCCGGGTGCTCGTGCATGCGGGGGCCCACGAACGCGTAGGTGTGCGGGTGGGTCATCGTGAGCGCCGGCGTGCACCCGGGCTCCTCGGCGATCCAGAGCACCTGCGCGACCCGCGGGTCGAGCGGCGTGCTCGGCGGCGCGGGCAGCTCCGGCACCTCGGAGAGCACCGCCTGGTAGACGAGCTCGGGCCCGGCGAGCGCGAGCACGAGCGCGCCGACGGTCACGCAGAGCGCCGCCCGTACCGCCACGCCGCCACGGTCGCCCATCGAGGACTCCTCCCGGTCGATCGTACCAGCGACGTCGCCGCGGCCGGCGGGCGCCGCGCCGGGTACGATCGCCCGACGATGACGACGCGCCTCCTCGATCGCCTCGAGCTCGTGGTCGGCGACATCACCGTCCTCGCCGTCGACCTGATCGTCAACGCCGCGAACGCCGCCCTCTGCGGCGGAGGCGGCGTCGACGGCGCGATCCACGCCGCCGCGGGCCCGGGCGAGCGGGATCGCGCTCGGGACGATCCGCGCGGAGCTCGCCGCCCGGGTCGCGATCGAGCGGGTCGTGGTCTGCTGCTTCTCGGCGGCGGACGCGCGGATCTACGAGCGGCAGGCGCGGCGCGTCTTCGGGTAGCCGCGGCGTCGCCCGGGCTGCGTCCGAGCGCGGGGCCCGACGTCGTCCAGACGCTCCTCGGTCGTCTTCGGCGGCGCGGCCTCGATCGCCGCCGCGAGCCAGGTGCGGCGCGCCGCGACCTCCGGGCTCCCGGCGGGCTTCGCCTCCAGGTGGGGCGCGAGGCCGGCGCTCCCGAACCGCGCGACCATCCTGTCGAGGAGCCGGGACGCGTCGACCGCCGACGCGAGCTCCTCGTAGAGCCGCACCGCGTGCGCCGGCCCCGCGTCGAGGGCGGCCGCCGCGAGCCGCTCGGTGAGCTCGGGGCCGAGCGACGTCCAGCGAGCATCGGCGTCCGTGCGCCACGCGGCCGCGACCGCGTCGAGGAACGCCGCCCCCCCGCCCGCGTCCGATCCGCCTGCAGCGCGCAGCCGCTCGTACCAGCGGCGCCGGACGTCCGGCTCGAGCCTCCCCAGCGTCTCGACGACGAGCGCGCGAACCTCGGGCAGCTCGCCGAGCCTCACCGCGAGCTCCGCGGTCAGCTCGGGCAAGCCCCAGCCGAGCGCCGGCAGCCAGGCCGCCGCCACCTCGGCGAGCACGGCGCCGGGGGCGCCGCGGTCGAGGAGCTGCCACGTGACCGCGCGCCGGAGCCGGACGGGGAGCTCGAGCGCCCCGAGGGCCGCGACGGCCTCGGCGAGGCCGCGGTGCCCGGGCTCGAGGGACGCCTCGTCCACGCGCCGCAGGACCCGCCGCACGTGGGCGGGATCGGTCGCCAGCGGATGGGTCCGGGACAGGTCGACGGCCGCGTCCGCGTCGAGCTGCCGCCGGACCGCGGCGGCGATGCGCTCGGCGTCGGGCGCGGAGAGCGGCGGGTACCAGCGGACGCCGCGGCGCGGATCCGGCGGGAGCGCCAGGTCCGGCTCGCGCTCCCCCAGCAGCGCCGCCCACGCACGGGTCGCCTCTCGCGTCCCGGCGCCGTGCTGCCGCACCTGCCTCCTCCATGGCGTGTCGTGGCGGCGGTGGTGGAAGAGCTCCCACGGTCCGGGGCGCTCGGTCGGCTCGACGGACCACGGCTCGAGCACGCGCGCCGCGAGCGCCGGCAGGTGCAGGGCCAGATCGGCGATCGCCTCGAACGGCGCGGCCTCCGGGTGCGGCGGCTCGCCCGGGCGCAGCAGCTCGCCGCGCTCGCCGCCCTGCCGCAGGAGCGCCGCGGCGTAGTCCACGCTCCGCGCGAGACCGGGCCGGCGCTCCCGCAGCGCGCGCAGCGCCCGCACCGCCGCCGGGCAGCCCTCGGGGACGCCCTCGTACGCCCGGAGCCCCCACGGCGGCGCGCCGCGCGCGCGGGCGGAGCGCGGCAGGGGAAAGACGGCCGCGACGTGGAGCGCGAGGCGCAGCGCGGCCTCGCTCCGGCCGGGCTCCGAGAGGCAGCGGACGATCGCGGTCGGATCGGGCTCGCGTGCGTACGAGACCTCGCAGCTCGCCGCCAGCCGCCGCATCGCCCCGGAGACGCAGTCCGCGCACTCCGGGGCCTCGCGGACGACGTGCTGCCACACCTGCTCGAGCCGCTCGACCGCGTCGAGGATCTCCGCCACCGGCGCGTGCTCCGCGAGCGAGGGCACGGTCCACAGCGTGCCGTGCTCCATGCCGTGGTCGTCGAAGTCGGCCGTCCGGCCGCACTGGCGCCGGGCGACGACGACGAGCCGCCGGAGCAGCCCGGTCGCGTCGGACACGCCTGCGAGCAGGTCCGCCGCCGCGCTCCACGCGTCGCCGGTGACCGTGTCGAGCCGCCCGAGCGCCGCCAGCAGGGCGGCGGGGCCTCGGCGGGAGGCGCGACGCAGGAGCGCCGGCGCGAGGCGGACGTCCCGCGCGCAGCGGCGGAGCGCCTCGGGCTCCCCGAGCCGGTCGACCAGCCAGTCCTCCGCCTCGACCTCGAAGGGCCGGGAGAAGCCGGGGCCGAGCGCCGCCGCCACCGCGTCGGCGTCCCCTTCGCGACGGAAGAGCCAGAGCCGCGCCTCGCGCTCGAGATCCGGGCTCGAGACCACCGGACGCCCGAGGCTGGCGCAGAGCTCCGCGACCGCGCGATCGCCCGCCGCGCCTTCGCCGAACGGCTCGGCGCCGTCGTCGTACCAGAAGCCCGGGTGGATCCTCCCGGCGCTCCCCGCGTCGGCGAGCGGGATCCCGGCCTCGCGGGCGATCGCGCGGCACAGCTCGGACACCGCCTGCTCGACGGCGGGGCGGTGCTCGGCCGCGAGCGCGAAGTAGAGGCGGTAGCCGAGGAGCTCGTCGCCGGAGGAGAGGGCGAGCAGCTTGCGGGCGACGATGGTGCCGCCCGGATCGCGGAGGTAGAGCACGCGCTTGTTCGCGTCGAGCGCGTTGAGGACCGTCGAGGCGGCGTTCTCTCCGCCGAGCAGCGAGAGGCAGGTGTCGAACGGGATGCCCATCCGCAGCCCCTCGCGCGTATCCTCCTGGGGGGCGTGGGTGTCGGGCCGGCCCGCGAGCTCGACGGACACGCGCCGCGGCGCGCGCCACGCCTCGACGTCGAAGCGGCGCGACGCCCTGGCGAGCCAGGCGCGGTTCGCCGGCAGCCCGCGGACGATCGGCGCGCCGGGCTGGGCCGCGGCGTGGCGCAAGAGCGTCGCCAGCAGCTCGCGGTTCCGGGTCGTCGCCAGGTAGAAGCGGATCGCGTCGCGCCACGCGCCGGTCAGCGCCGGCGGCTCGATGCCGAACCCGCCCCGCAGCGCCTGGCGGAGCGCGGCGTCGAGGCGCACCTCGAGGGCGCGCCCCAGCGCGGGCTCCAGCCGCTCCCGCAGCCTGCGCCGCGTCCACTCCGGGGTGGGGAACGCGCCCGACGCGAGCCGCTCGTCGACGCGCGCACGCCGCTCCCGCTGCGCCGCCGTGGGCGAGCCGAGCGACTCGAGGTGCGCGCGCTCGCGCAGCAGCCTCTCGACCCGGTCGAAGTCGCGGCGAAGGGCGCGCGGGATCGCCGGGCGATCGCCGGCGAGCGCGGCGAGGTGACAGAAGCGGTCGAGCGCCACGTCGTCGTCGAGCCACGAGGCGAACGCCGGGAAGAGGCGGCGGCCGCTCCCGGGAGCGGTCCCGGCGAGCTCGGCCCGCAGCGTCCGCGCCTGCTCCGGCGCTCCCTGGACGAGCGCGAGCACCGCGTCGAGTCGCGCGAGCCGGAGCGAGGCCGGGGCGGCCGGCTCCGGCGGCAGCGCGAGCATCGCCTGGGCGAAGAGGGCGAGCTCCCGCCCGGCGCCGCGGGCCTGGCCGCGGAACGCCGACGCGGGCAGCCTCAGCTCGACGCCGCTCTCCCGGAGCCGCGGCGCGAGATCGAGCACCCAGCGCGCCCACGCGCGCGCCGCCTCCACGTCGTCGGCGAGCTCCCGCAGCCCCGCCAGCTTCTTCTGGCGGAGGAGCTCGGCCGCGAGCTGCAGCTCGAGCCCGGCGGCCACCAGCGGCTCGACGACGGCGTGGTCGTGCTCCCGCAATCCGAGCCGCAGCAGCGCGAGCCCCTCGTCCATCGACAGCGCCGAGCCGTGCTCGCCGACCTCGGCGAGGGCCGGCGCGTGGAGCACGAGCCCCACGTCGCGAGGCGTGAGCGCGCCGCCGGGCTCGGCGCGGTAGCGGAGCGCGAGCAGCGCGACGGCGCGCTCGAGGCGCAGGAGGTAGCTCGCGTGGCGGGTCGAGGGGACGCGCTCGAGCGCCGCCGCGCCGGCGGCGACGATGGCGGCCGGGAGCGCGGACGGCAGCGGCTGCGTCTCGGCGGCGTGCGCGGGAGCGGGCGGCTCCGGCCAGGCGAGCAGCTCGGCGACCACGCGGTGGACGAGGCGATCGCGGGCCCGGCCTCCGGCGCGACGGCCGCGCGGCGAGATCCGCTCGAAGAACGCGTCCGCCACCTCCCGCGGGAGATCGGAGCGCGGCGCCGGCCGGCGGGAGGCCCGCGCCTCGAGCTCCGCGATCCGCCTCGACCCCGCCTCGCGCTGCGCGCGTCCCCAGCCGGCGCTGCGCGCGATCCAGGCCTCGCGACGTGGGGCTCGTG
>CAZDGH010000015.1:6262-28760 GCA_964504805.1 uncultured Myxococcales bacterium
TCCAGGCCTCGGCGGCGGCCGCGGCGTCTCGGCCGCGCAGGAGCTCGACGACCTGCAGCGCGCCCGCGGGCCGCGGCGGCCGGTGGAGCAGCGCCGAGAGCTCGTCGATGCGCCGCTGCCGCCCGGCGAGCCAGGCGTCGTCGACCGCGCCGTACCGCCGGAACGTCCGCGGCGACTCGGCGATCCGCTCGCGCACCGCGGCGTTCGACCGGATGACCCGGAGGTCGCGCTGGGCCGCCGCGAGGAGCCGCGCGTCGACGGGCCGGGGCGCGTGGTCGAGCTCCGCGAACCGCGCGAGCGCCACCGCCGAGAGCCCGCCGCGCGACGCGACGTCGTCGAGGAGCGCCGCGGGCGATCGCAGCCCCCGGACGCGGGCGAGCACGGGCCCCTCGAGGCACGGCACCGCCGGCGGGTCGAGCAGCGACAGGCGCTGCATCGCCCGCTTGAGGTCGGCGAGGGTGAGCTTGGCGGGACGCACCGGGCGCCGAGCGTAGCGCACCGCGGGCCCCGCTTTCCCTCGCGCCCCCGGGCGCGCGCGGGTGCGCTACCGTGAAGCCCCGTGGCTCTCCCCCGCGCCACCCACCTCGCGGCGCTCCTCGCCGCCCTCGCCCCCGGCTGCGTCTCCTCCTCGCTCGCCGACGCCGACGGGCCCGGCTGCGAGGGCGACGGCTGCTGCGTCCCGAGGACCTGCGAGCACCACTACGCCCACCGCTCCGGCACCTTCGACGACGGGTGCGGCGGCACGCTCGCGTGCAGCTGCGGCTCCGGCGAGTTCCTCCTCGCCGACGGCGCGACGTGCGCGCCGTGCGCCTGCGGCGAGGGGGACTGCGGCCTGCGCCCGTCGGCGTGTGGCCTGGAGGACTGCGGCCTCTGCGAGGGCCTCGACGTCTGCGGCGGCGGCGGCGAGCCGGGGCGCTGCGCCTGCGTGCCGACGGGGCGCGACGCCCGCTGCGCCGGCCGGTGCGGCGAGCTGTCCGACTGCGGCGAGCCCGTCGACTGCGGCGGCTGCGCGGCGGGGACGTGCAGCCCCGAGCTCGGGATCTGCCTCGCCGAGCCGCGCCCGTTCTGCTGGGACGCGCCCGTCGCCTGGAGCGAGCTCGAGGCGCCGCCCGGCCAGTTCTTCTACGGCATCCTCGTGGTCGAGGACGGCGACGGCCTCGCCGGCTACGCGCAGGTCGGCAACGCCGAGGGCACCTACCTCCGTCGCTACCCGCTCGCAGGCGACGGCTTCACGCCGCGGGGACCTCCCGAGCCGCTCGACCACCTGACGCTCGAGGGCTACCGCTCGGCGGTGGTCCCCACGATCCGGAGCGACGGCCTCGAGCTGATCTTCCGCACCCTCCGCGTCGAGGACGGCGCCTCGCGCGCGCTCGTCTCGACCCGCGCGAGCGTGCACGAGCCGTGGGGCCAGCTGCGCGACCTCGAGCTTCCGGTCGGCGACACGTTCTTCAGCCTCCTGCTCCTCGACGATCACCGCACGCTCCTCGTCCTGCCCCACGGACGGGATCGCGCCGTCGTGCTGCGGCGCCCGACCACCGAGCCGGGCGCCGGCGGCTTCGAGGTCTACGGCAACCTCGTGCTCGACACGGCGTCGCACGATCCCGTCGGCGGCCTGGCCTACGGCTGCCAGCGCGACGTGATCCTGACCGGCTCCCAGCCCGACCCCGGCGACGATCGGGTGCTCGCGGTGCCGCTCACCGATCCCGAGCAGCCGGACGTCGGCGGCGCGGCCGTGGTCGACGTCGCGGACCCCGGCGGGCTCTTCGCCGGGACGATCGAGGCTCCGACCGAGAGCCCCGGCTGCGGCCAGCTCCAGCTCGCCGTCGGCGGGGCGCTGTACCGGAGCGCGCGGCGGCCGTGCCCCTGATCGGCGATCACCCGCGGAGCCGGGACACGAGCCAGAGCACGAGCGACAGCGCGACGCTCACGAGCAGCCCCGTCGCCAGCGGCACGTAGATCCGCACCCCGTCCCGCTCGTACCGCAGGTCGCCGGGGAGCCGCCCGAGCGGCAGGTTCCACGCCGCCGTCGCCCAGACGACGAGCCCCGCGAGCACCGCGACGGCGCCCACCGCGAAGAGCACGCGGGCCACCGGCGGGATGGAGTCGGCGAGGTGCATCGCGGGGAAGGTAGGGTCCGGATCGGCAGGGCCGCTACCGGCCGAGCGCGACCGCGCCGGCGACGATCGGCGCGAGGCAGGCGCGAGCGCGGGAGCCCGGTCGCGCGCGCATCGGCTACATCCGCTCCAGCGTCACCGTCACCTCGTAGTCGGCGGACCGGCCGAGCAGCTCGGTGAACACCGCGTCCACCGCGCCCGCGACCGCCTCGAGCTCGAGCGACCCGAGCCGGAGGGTGGCGTACGTCCCGGCCTCCCACGTCTCGAGCGTGACCGGCACCTTCGCCGCGAGGAGCGGCACGAGCCGGCGCGCCGGGTCGTCCGAGGACGGGTACGCGACGTTCAGCGAGTCGCCGAGGACCTGCACCCAGCGGTCCTCGTCGCGGTCGGCGACGATCGTCGCGCAGAGGTCGCCCTCGTCCGTGGTCTCCGCCGCGAGCACGTCGCGCAGCGCCGCCCGGATCGCCGTGATCCCTCGCTCGCCCATGGCGACGAGGGTAGCAGCCGGCGCGGCCTCGCGGCGCGTCAGCCGAGCAGCGCCAGGATCGCGCCGAGGTCCTCGCGCTGCAGGCCGTTCAGCGAGCTAATCCGGACGTGCTCCTTCTCGAAGCCCGAGATGACGAACTCGTCGTCGAGCACGACGACCCGATCCGGCGCCGTCGCCTGGGCGTCGAGCCACGCCCGGATCTCGCTGCCGCGGGCCGGGCCCGAGCGGCCCAGGTCCGGCGTGGCGCCGGCCGGCGTCCGCCGGATCCCCACCGCCGCGAAGTCGCCGGCGAGCTCCTCGACGCTCCGATCGCGGCGCCAGGACGAGGTCACCACGATCTCGAACTCGGAGCGGTCGATGAGCTCGTTGAGGATCTCCACGTTGACCGGGTCGAGCCAGTTCCGCAGCCCGGCCCGGTCGCTCGGCCGGGTCGCGCGGCTGTTCAAGACGCCGTCGATGTCGAGGAACACCACTCTGCGCATGGCGGAGCCTCCCTGCGGTCGGTGCTACGGCTGCGGTAGATCCTCGTCGCCGAGCGGCCGCGCGAACGTCGCCGTCAGCTGCCGGAAGATGTCCACGTTGTCGACGTAGCGCCGCAGCGCCAGCGCCGCCGCCGCGTCGCCCGTCTCCTGCGGCCGCCCGCCGGCGTCGAGCACGAGCCGCGGCCGGCCGTCGGGGTCGAGCACCGGATCCCCGCGGACGTCGCGCTCCACCTCGTACGCCAGCGCCAGCAGCCGGTTCGCCCACTCCAGCATCCGCGCGCCGATGCCGCGCTGCCGCGTCTCCCCGAAGAACGTCTCGGTGCCCACCGCGTGCGCCCGGTAGGTCAGCCCGCTCACCGGATCGGTGAACGCGATCGTCTCCGCCGCCGGCCAGTCGACGAGGTCCGAGCCGAGCACGGTGATCCGCCCGTCGTCGACGAAGCCGTTCGACCAGTTCGAGGTGAAGAAGATCGTCCCCCACACCATGGCGTAGAGCTGCTCGTTGAACGCCCAGGCCGGGTCCGCGAGCTTCGCGGCCGCCGGCCTCGCGCCCACGCCCGCGGCGTCGAACCAGCGCGGGTAGACGTAGCGCTCCTCCGGCGTGTCCTCGGGATCCGCCGGCGGCACCACCCACGGCGCGTACGTCGCGATGTCGCCGGTGAGCAGGCTCCCGTACAGGCGCCGCACCTGGTCCGGGTAGACGGTGGCGAAGTTCACGTTCTTGTAGCGGCCGTCGGTGAAGTCCTCGCGGGAATTGGAGACGAACGAGTCGAACGCCTCGCCGAGGTAGTAGGTCGCCCAGACCTTGTCGTAGTAGCTGCCGACCTGCGTCTGGTAGTCGCCCCAGAAGTAGCCCTGCTCGTAGTCGAAGTCGTTGTGCACGTACCGGCCGTCGCCGAGCTGCGCGTGCCAGTCGTAGAGGTACAGCTCCGGCTGCGGCGCGGGGTCGGAGAAGTAGAGGGTCTCGTCGACGCCGGCGGGCTGCCCGGCCCCGCAGAACTCGCAGAAGTAGCCGGGCTCCGGGCGGGTGAGGATCCGCGCGAACAGGTCGAACGCCACCGACGAGCCGAGCGCCAGCGGGCCGAAGCTCCCGTCCTCGAGGAACCAGTCCTCCGGCGCGGCCGGATCGCCGTAGAGGATCGCGCCGAAGAAGTAGCTCTTGGCGATCTGCTGGATGGCGTCGAGGTAGCGCGCCTGCACCCGCGACACCACGCCGTCGGAGGTGAAGCGCACGCGCTCGTGGCGGAACGAGTCGAGGATGTAGCGCTGCTCGTAGCCGGACTCGAGGAAGCGGACCTGCTCGTAGGCGTCGGCGCCGGCGTCGCTCGAGAACGAGGGCACGTTGCCGGTGTCGGCGTACTCGTCCGACGAGAAGATGTAGCCGCGGCGCACGCGACCCTGCGGGTCGATCACCCGCGGCTGCCGCGCCCACGAGAACGCCTCGTAGCCCTCGTAGTTCACGAAGTCGGTCATGTCCCGGTAATCGGCGACGTCCATCGGCGCCTCGTCGCAGACCTGGCCGAGGACCGCGTCGGGGCCGCCGTCGTCGCGGCAGCCCTCGATCAGCTGGAACCGGTTCTGGTACTGGCTGTAGTGGATGGCGAGGTCGTCGCCCTCGGGATCCACCGGGCGGAAGGAGTAGGTGCCGAAGAGGCCGGGCCCGGTGCCGAAGGCGGTGAGCTGGTACGCGGTCTCCTGGCCTTCGCCGGTGCCGTCGACGCGGACCCCGTCGCGGGCCCAGACGTCCACGATCCCGGCGTAGCCGAACCGCAGCGCGGCGCGGTCGTACTTGCCCGGCAGCCCCATGTCTCCGTTCTCGTCGCCCGGGTAGTCCATCACCGTGCTGAAGGCGTACTGGCCGATGTTCCCGTCGAGCTCCGCCTGCGACATCGGATCGCGCCAGCGGGGGCCGACGCAGGCGGCGCCGTCGGTGGTGCCGTCGGGGCAGTCGTCGCGCACGGTGCCGTTCGCGGTGCGGAGCTGCCAGTAGCCCTTGCGGTAGTTGAGCGAGTCGAACGAGCCGGCGAAGTTGTGGCGCAGGCCCATCGAGTGGCCGAGCTCGTGGGCGAAGACGCCCTGGTTGAGCTGCTCGCGCACCCACCGCCACACCTCCTCGCGGTGCTCGGCGACCGCCGCGGCGTCGGCGGGGTCCGGCGCCGGGAACTTCTCGGCGGCGAGCTTCGCGAGGCCGAGCAGGTGCGACGGCGCCGGCTCGTCGCGGCGGCAGGCGTGGCGCCGCGCGTCGCCGAGGAGCCGGGCGCGGGAGAGGCTGCGCCTGAGCTCCGGGCTCTTCAGGCCGAGCGGCGACGCGCGGCGGATCCCGTCGGGCGAGAGCGGCGCCCCGGGGTCGAGGCCGGCGAGCTCGCGCGCCTCGCGGCCGAGGAGCTTCGCCTCGAGCGGCGTGCCGCGCAGCGCCCGGAGCCGCGCCGCGAGCTCGGCGTTGCCGGGGCCGAGGGCGTTGCCGTCCTGCAGCGAGCGCGCCCGGGCGGCGGCGATCGCGCGCTTCGGCAGGCCTGGGCGGGTCGGCGCGCCGGCGCCGGCCTGCAGCTTCCGGAGCGTCTCCACGGTGAGCGCGCCCTTGCGCGACTGCAGCTCCTCGCGGGGCATCGCCTCGCGCCGGCCGCCCGCGCGCTGCTCCCGGACCCACGCCGACACGTCCTCGCCGGCGAGGTACTCGGCGGGATCGATGGTGCCGTTGAGCAGGCCGACGAGGTCGGCGACGTTCGAGGCCGCCCGGTCGAGGACCGCGAGCCACTGGTTCGCGCTGCCGGCGAGCTTCTCGCCGGTGAGCGGATCCTCGGCGTCCATCATGATCCCCCACGGGCTGTTCTCCTGGGGCTCCACGATCATGGTGAGGAGGTTGTAGCGGAGGTCGCCGAGCCGGGGCGCCGTGCCGGGCGCGCCGCACGCAGGCGCGTCGCCGTCCCGCACCGGGTTGTGGCAGAGCACGAAGACGTCGGGGACCTCGCCGGGTCCAGTGCCGACCGGGGGGACGTGGTCGTCGGCCCAGCGCTCCGGCCAGCCGTGGGCCGCCTCGCAGCCGTCCTCGCCGGTGCGGCGGCACTCGGCGACCCGGCCCGCGAGGATCGCCACCCGCATCGCCTGGTTCCACTCGTCGAGCGCCCGCCCGCTGCTCGGGACGAGGTCCTCCGGGAACCCCGGCGAGAGGTGCCACGGGATCGTCCGCACCACGCGGTCGCGGAGCGGCAGGGTGCAGCGGCCGACGTGCTCGTCGCACCGCGAGCCGCGGCCGACGTCCGCGCACTCGTCCTCGGTGCCGTCGGCGTCGTCGTCGCGGTGGACGTCGGCGCCGGCCGGCGTCGCGTCGGCGCAGGCCACGTCGGCGTGGGAGCGCTCGTAGAGGTTCCAGCGCGCGGCGAAGCGGTGCCAGCGATCGTCGACGATGCCGTAGCGGCGGTCGTAGCCGAACCGGTCGACGGTGAAGTAGCCGAACATGTCGAACTGCGTGCCGTCGATCGCGAACGGCTCGTAGTCGGTGTCGGTCACCCGCAGGTACGACTGCCGCAGGGTGATCTCGCTCGGGTTGCAGTTCACCGCCGGCCAGCTGCCGTACAGCCAGCAGGCGGGGAAGTCGCCCCAGTACTCGTCCTCGATCACCTGCGGCGACGCGAACGCCTTCACCGTCACGTCGAAGTAGCCGCGCTCGACGTCGAACACCGGCGCGTCGGGGTTGCCGGGATCGCTCGGGTAGTACGCGACCGGCTCCCAGGTGACGCCGTAGTAGATGCCGAGCTGCGAGAGGGTGTCGAGCTCGTACGCGGAGGAGATGAGGTTCCTCGACCAGTCGACGCGGAAGTAGGTGCGCTCGTTCCAGGGCCGGTCGGTGGTGTTCTCGACGACGACGTTGGTCCTCTCGCCGGTCGACGGGTTGTAGTCGAGGGCGATGTCGAAGTGGCTCTCGATCGCGTAGGCGGCGACGATCTGGCCGTCGGCGACGCGCCGCGCGCCGGCGAAGTCGGTGTCCTCGACCCGCTCGTAGGTGAGCCGCGCGAGCAGCATCTTCTCGGTGATCTCGAAGCGCACCCGCACGGTGGGCTGGGCGTCGGAGCTGGTGAAGAGCCCGTCGCGCCCGGCGCCGGCGTCGGCCGCGACGACGGCGGTGCGCTGGTAGAACTCGGGGTTGTCGGCGGGATCGGCGAGGTCGCCGACGAAGAACGCCTTGTCGAGGGCGTTCGGCTGGACGCGGTCGATCGGCGGGCGCTCCTCGGCGCAGGCGGCGAGGAGCAGGACGCCCACGAAGGAGGCGCGGGACGAGACGGACATGGTTCCCCCTGGTCGGCTCCACGCTCGCAGAGCGCCGGGCGTCGCAGCAAGGGGGACGCCGCTGACTTTTCCGCGCCGGCCGGCGATCCTCGCGTCATGGACTTCCCCGCCCACCCGACGAGCCCCGGCCGCCGCAAGCTGCTGCTCGGCCTCGTCGCCTTCCTCACGCTGCTCGGCGTCGGCGGCGGCTCGATCGGCGCGCTGGTCATGGTCGCCCCGGCGACCGTGCGCTACCACCTCCGCCCCGACGTGCTCGAGGTCGAGGCGAGCCTCGGCCCGTTCGACCTCGGCCGCGTCGTCCCGCGAGGCGGCGTCCGCGACGCGCGCGCGGTGGCCCTCGGATCCGGCCACCGGATCGCCGGCACCGGCCGCGGCGACCTCTGCCAGGGCCGGTGGCGCTTCGCCGAGCTCGGCGAGGTGTGGATCGCCACCGGCTGCACCCGCGACGCGGTGCTCCTCGACACCGAGGGCGGCAGGGTGGTGATCGCGCCCGAGGACCGCGACGCGTTCCTCCGCGACCTCGCCGGCGGCGCGACGGGGACGTACGAGGCGCCGCGGGGGCCGAGCGTGGGGTCCGGCGCGATCGGGCTGGTCGCGCTCCTGCCGGTGCTGATCGCGGTGCCGCTGCTGCTGCTCTTCGTCCGGGTGTGGACGCGGTCGATGACGTACCGCATCGACGGCGGCACGCTGGTGGTCCCGGCGCACCTCGGCCCGGTGCGGGTCGCGCTCCGCGGCGCCCGGATCCGCCGCGTCCGGCCGTCGCGCTTCTGGCGCGTGGCGGGCTCGGGGCTGCCGGGCTTCTACCTCGGGCTGTTCCGCCTCGACGGCGTGAACGTCCACGCCGCGGCGACGCGGCACGAGGAGGGGCTCGTGGTCGAGGGCGGGAAGCGGCCGGTGTTCGTGACGCCGGCGGATGCCGAGGCGTTCCTCGCCAAGGCGCGCAGCGAGGGGGCGGGGGTGGAGGGGTAGGGCCTCCCGCTACGGCGCCCGCGCCACCTTCGCCACCTGGCCGCCCTCGGCGAGGTCCACCGTGAGCGGCTGCGCCGGCGCGGCGCCGTTCGCCTCCCGTACCACCACCGCCCGCGGGGTCTGGAACGTCTCCGGGCCGCGCACCAGGGAGACCGCGCGCACCAGCCTGCCGTCGGCGAGGACGAGGTGGGTCCCCGGCGGGTAGTAGCCGAGGCGGTTCGCGAGGAGCTGGAAGAGGACCGGGTCGTAGCGGGTGCCCGCGCCCGGGACCATCGTGCAGAGCGCCATGGTGGGCGAGAGCCCGCCGCCGCCGCGCCGGCACAGGTTGTCGTAGTCCTCGGCGATCCGGATCGCCCGGGCGAAGAGCGTGGGCCTGCGCTGCTCGTCCCTGGCGTCCCGGTGGTGCTCGAGCGCGGCCAGGGCGCGGCGGACCTTCGCCTCGTGGAAGCCGAGCTGCCGGAGCAGCACCCTCGCCCCGGCGCCGGGGTGCGCGGCGAAGCCCGGCGCCGCGCCGCCGACGCGGTGGGCGTAGCCCGCGTCGTGGAGCAGCCCCGCCACGCCGAGGTCCTGGAGGATGCCCTCGGCGAGGCCCGCCGCCTGCCCGGTGACGAGCACCAGCTGGCACACCCGGAACGCGTGCTGCACGTGGGCGGGGGCGTCCGGGAGCGGGCCCCAGAGCTCCTCGGCGCCGACGCCGACCTTGCAGAGCTCCGCCACCACGCGCCGGAGCGGGAGCACGTTCGGCTGGCGGCCGGCGACGAGGTTGTCCCAGGTCTCGGAGAGCCGCTGCAGCGCCTCCGCGGCGACGTCGAGGGGCCGGCGCGGCGCCCGGTCCGGCTCCTCCTCGCCGCCCAGCCGGAAGCGGTAGACCGGCGTCAGCTCCACGCCGTCCGCCCCCGACTCCTTCAGCGCCCGCTCGATCGCGCCGCGGCGGTCGGTCGGGGCGGGCTTCCCTCCGAGGAGCCCGAGCAGCCGCCGGAGCCCGGCCTCCTCCGGCGCGGCGTGGAAGGTGAGGCCGCCGATGTTGTGGGCGCCGAGCTCGGTGCCGAGGTCGGTCTTCCCCTTCGGCGAGCGGACGCGGACCTCGTTGACGTAGGTCTGGTCGCCGACCGCGACGAGGTGGATCGTCCCGAGGAGATCGAGGAGCGCCACGAGCGCGGTGCGCAGCTCCGCCACCGGCTGGTCGAAGGCCTTGTTGTCGGGGGCGTGGACCCGGGTCATCCGCAGCAGGCCGCCGAACAGGTTCGCCACCTGCTCGCCGCGCTCCCGGACCTGCTGGGCCAGCTGGCGGTCCTCGCCCGCCCGCGCCCGGTCGAGGGCGCGCCCGAGCCGCTGCTGCGCCGCCGCCAGCTCATCCACGGGCCGCGCCCCCCCGGTGGCGGCGGGCCGCCACGATCGCCACGCAGTGCTCCTTCAGCTCCGGATCCGCCTTGCCGCCCAGCTCCCGGAGCAGCGGCTCCGGATCGGAGAGCGCCACCACCCCGAGCCCGCTCGCCGCCGCCCACTGCAGCACCCGCGGCCCCTTCTTCTCCACCAGCTTCCCGAGCAGACCGCCGCCGCCGGCGCCGCCCTTGATCCAGGTGCCGAAGAGCCCGACCGCGGTCCGCTCGGAGAGCCTCGCCAGGGCCTCACCGAAGGCCGCCGCCTCGGCGTTCGACATCCCCTGCGGCGCCCGGGCCTGGAGCTGCTTCGCCAGGAGGTCGAAGGCGCGGGGCTCCTTCCGCGACACGAGCAGGCCGATCGTCCCGATCCGGACCTCCTCGCCCCGGGACTGGAGCAGCCCCTGCAGCAGCTTCGAGACCTCCTCGCCGGCCGGCGCCCTGGCGAGGAGGCCGACCACCTGGAGCTGCGCGTCCGGCTCGCCGGTCCCCGCCAGCTCCCGGGCGATCTCGAGCGCCCGCCCGGGCTGGGCGACGAGGAGGATCTCCATCAGCTCCTTGCCCACCGCCGGCGGCACCTCGCGGATCTTCGCCACCAGGTCGACGCCGCTCTCCCTCGCCCGGACCGCGACCACGCTCCGGGCGATCCGCTTCAGCCGCTCGTCGTCGCCGCCGAGGACCGCCAGCAGGTGCTCGTCGTGCTCGCCGGGGACCTGCGCGAGCAGCTGCCCGAGCTCGGGCGGCGCCTCGGTGGCGGTCGCGGGGACCGCCTCGAGGAGCAGCTCCAGGGTCTCGGCGGTCCCGAGCGGCTCGAAGACCCTGGCGAAGGTGTCGGCGCCCTCGGGCTCGCCCTCCCGGAGGAGCGCCACCAGCCGCTGCAGCGGGACGAGCCGCCGGTCCGCGAGGAGGTAGTCCCGCACCTCGCAGAAGATCGGGACGGCCGCCTCGGAGGGGAGCGGATCGTCCGGCGCGGAGGCGAGGGCGAGCACCTCCGCGCAGAGCCGCACCGCCCGGTCCGGGAGCGTGTCGCTCGACTCCTCCGCCTGGAGCGCTTGCAGGTACTTCGCCGGGACCTCGCGGAACGCGAAGCCCGCCGGCGCCGGGGAGGGCGGGAGCGGCAGGTCGAAGTCGAAGGGGGCGCCCGGCGCCAGCACCGCGTCGTCGAAGTCGAGGCCGTCGCCGCCGTCGCCGGCCGGCGGCTGCGCGGGGCCCTCCGGGGCCTCGGGATCCTCCTCCTCCGGGACGAACCCCTCCACCGCCTCCACCTGGATCCCGCGGAAGCCCGCCTTCCGCAGGAGCGTCACCACGTCGTCCTCCTGCTGCCGGACGCCGGTGAAGCGCACCGAGAGCACCTCCAGGAGCCGGAGCAGCTCGTCCCACTCGGTGCTCTTCGCGAAGGTGAGCCTCCGCACCCCGTCGCGGAAGAGCCGGAACGCCAGCGAGCGCTCCCGGTCCTCCTCCTCGTAGACGACGTCGCCGCCGAGGGCGAGGGCGAAGGGGCGGACCTCCAGCACCACCGGGCCGTGGGCCGCGAGCGCCGCCCGCATCTTCTCCTGGTAGTCGCCCAGGAAGCGGCGGATCGCCTGGTTCTTCGGGTCGTAGAGGGCGAAGGCCCGTGCCGCACGGGAGAAGGCGCGGAGGGCCTCGTTCACGGCCCGCCCGGCGGGGCTGCCGCCTACGCTCTTCTCGTCCCCGAGCTCGGGGCCCGGTTCTCCTGCGGCCACGAGGGAAGGATACCAGCGGCCGGCGCGGCGGCCAGGCGGCGGACCTGCGTGGGATCAGGGGGCAGGGTGAGCGAGGTCGGCGTCGGATGGGCGGCATGCGTCACGGGTCTGGCCGCGGACGGGGTTCACTCGAGCAGCTTGCTCGCGACGTCGATCGGAGGCAGCCACCGGGCGGCCTCGAGCGTCGTCTTCGCGTGCCACAGCTGGGCCAGGATCGCCGTGAGCGCGAACGTCCCGGCGGCGACTGCGTCCTCCGCGACCTCCGGCGGGCGACCGCGCGCTGCGTCGAGCAAGACGAGGAGCGAGAAGTTCAGGCCGAACCAGAACAACGCGGCTGTCAGGGGCTTGCGACGGGCGAACACCGAGAACACGAGGTCGTCGCGATCGATCCGGATCACGCGGCCCGCTGCAATCGCTTCGAGCTTCGAACCCATGGTCGCCGTTACCCCCGGAGCTACCCGCGCGACCGGCAGAAGCCGGTGCCGGAGCCCTCGATCGAGCAGAGCTGGGACGGATCGCAGTCCTCGTCCGACGCGCACGACGCGAGGCAGCGCGCCTCGCACAGCCCGTCCGAGTTGCAGAACGGCTCCGCCGGGCCGCAGCGCTCGAGGTCGTTCACGAGCTCGTCCTCGGAGAAGGAGCAGTCGGCGTCGACGGCGCAGGCGCTCGCGTCGGGCGCGAAGTCGCAGCCGCCGAGCAGCGCGGCCAGCAGCGTCACGGATGTCAGGACGCGCATGCGTTCCTCCCAGGCGCCAGGCTGGTCGAGATCCGGTGGGCGGTCAACGCGGCGGATGGGCCGACGGCGACGCGCAGCGCCGGAGGAGTGGCGCCGGATGCAGCGCTCTCGTGCAATGGACCGCGGCCGGCGCAGTACGGAGGCCTCGCCGCACTTACGCCGGGACCGGTGGCGCCGAAGGTCTGGCTCGGCCGCCACGCGTCAGGGCGCGGCGCCCTCGAAGCAGTGGGCGTTCGACGAGCGACCTCCTTCATCGACGACCTGCACCGCGCCGCCCACACGCCCGAGCGCCTCGTCGAAGCAGAGCGAGAAGGTGAAGGAGCCGGGCGGATCGTGAAGCACCGGCTCGAAGGTCGGCTGGCGCTCGCCACGTGCGTCGATCCAGCCGACGGCCTGGTACCAGCCGACGTCCGTGGCCGGGAGGTCGCCGTCCGGGTCGAAGATCCCGAAGGTGAACGCGCAGACATTGCCGTTGTTGGTGCAGTTCGCGGGATCCTTGGCGCAGACCTTCGGCCCGGGATCGCGGTCGTGCTGGTCGCCGTCGTAGAGCAGCGGGCCGCCGGACTGGATGGGTGGCGCCAGGAGCGCGCGTTCGCAGTCGTTGGACGGAGCGCCCGCCACCGCTCCGTAGCAGAACCCGTCGGCCGCGCAGAAGGCCGTGAGCGCGTAGCAGTCGTGGTGGTCGTTGCACTCGGCGCGGCACTCGCCGGCGGCGTCGCAGGCCTCGCCGTCCGGGCAGCAGCATCCGGAACCGCAGCCGCCGCTGGTCTCCACGCGACAGAGGTCGGCGAGACAGACCTCGTGCTCGAGACAGTCCGCGTCCGAGGCGCACGCGGGGTAGGTGGGCGCGCCGCCGCCGTGGCCGCCCTCTCCGGAGCTCGACGACGCGTCCTCGGCGGAACCGCAGGCGGCGAGCACGAGCACGAACGACCATGCGATCCGCACGAGGGCTCCTGACGATGGCGAACGACGGAAGGTTGGGCGGTACCGGCCTGGTCGAGTGCAGCAGAGAGGCCTCGCAGGGCTGGGCCCCTGCGAGGCCGATCCTAGCGAACCCGGCGGGCTGGTCCCGCCGAGTTGCGGACTGCCATGTGGCGCACTAGCATGTGCCATATGGCAGGAGGCCGCGATGGGCGCTGTCAAGGCAGAAGCAGGCGAGATCGGCCGTGTCACCGAGCTGCTAGGCGGTGCCTCGATCGTCAAGGCCAGACTGAACAGCGAGCTCGACTACGTCGAGCTGGTCCGCCGCGGCCTGCCCTACCGTGCGTTCAAGGCCACGCTCGATCGCCTGGCGCTTCCGGAAAAGGAAGTGCTGGCTTCGCTGAGACTTGCGCCGCGGACCATGGCGCGCCGGCCCGCTTCCGGTCTTCTGAACGAAGTCGAGTCGGAGAGGGTTCTTCGGCTGGCGAGGGTCGCCGCCGACGCAGAGGAAGTCCTCGGTTCGTGGGAGAACGCGAAGGCATGGCTCATCACCGAGAGCCGCGCGCTTGGCGGCCGGCGCCCGCTCGACCTACTTGATACCGATGTGGGAGCGGAGAGCGTGCGAGATGTGCTCGGGCGCATCGCGCACGGCGTGTTCAGTTGAGCATCTGCTGGCGGTTGGCCCGCAAGAAGTACCCGAAGCTGGACGGCGAGGGCGCGCGGATGTACGGCGGTCGCTGGAACTCGAAGGGCGTCCGCATGGTCTACCTGGGCGGGAGCCAGGCAATCGCGGTCCTGGAGGCGTTCGTCCACTTCGAACCTGGGATCGTGCCACCCGACTATGCGTTCTTCCAGGTCGACGTGCCGGATGACTCCACGGAGACATTGGATCCTGCGTCACTGCCGGCAGATTGGCGCGCAGTGCCAGCGCCGGCGATGCTCCAGATGATGGGTGATGCGTGGATCGCAAGCGGAAGGTCACTTGCGTTGCGAGTCCCATCCGCTCCCGTACCCGGAGAGGAAAACGTCCTGCTGAACCCCAGCCATCCGGATTTCGTTCGAGTGCGCGTCGCAGCGCCTGTCGACTTCGCGTTCGACCCGCGTCTCCGAAGAGGCGTTCCGAGATGAAAGGCATCGGCCAGCGCAAAGCCTGGGCGTGATCCGCCTCGCCAAGGGTCAGGTCAGCATGCGGTCGAGAGCGCGTTGTTCGCGAGCCAGCGCCTCTGGATGTCGGAACCGTGCCGGGCGCATCTTCCGGAAACATCATGCGCCTCGGCCCTCGACTCCGGCAGCCGCAACGCCGCGGCAGGCCGCGCCCCGCTCACCGCGCCGCCCGGACCTCCAGCGGCACCCTCATCTCCCCCGCGCGCTCTCCCTGGTGGGCGACGACGTGCACGAGATACGTCCCCGGGACCGGCGGCGCCCGGACCGAGAGGCGCGCCCGGCCACCCGCCGCGAGGGGCGCCGACACGATCCCCGACGCGGGCCTCGTCCTCGCCACGCGGGGCGCCAGCGCGTCCGCGGCGTGCGTGCCCCACGCCGTGCCGGAGATCGCGCCGACGCCCCGGGTGTCGAAGCCCCAGCGACGCGGCTTCGGGAGCCCAGGGCAGGGCTCGAAGGTCCGCGTCGAGCTCCAGGCGGGCGGATGCGACGGTGTCCGGCGGAGCGCGCTCAGCACCGGCGTCCCATCGGGACGCGTGCCCGCGGGGGCCGGCTCGAGCCATGCCAGCACGTCGCCGGGCGCGCCGTCGGCGACGCCGACACCCACGTCCAGCTCGAGGAGCGCGCCGGGCGCGGCGACCGCGGGGGCGCGGAGCGAGACGACGAGGCTGCGGTCGACCGGCTGGAGCGCGCGGCCCGGCGCGAGCGCCGGGAGCCGGAGGAGGCCCTCGGCCTCGCAGCGGACGTCGCCGAGGGCCACGACCTCCAGCGGGGCGTACCGGTCGATCCCGTCGGGCAGCGTCACCTCGAGCTCCGCCTTGCCGCCCTCGAGGCGCGCCGAGCCGGATGTGCCGCGGCCTGCGCGGGAGAGCCAGAGCGCGTACGGGCTCGGAGACGGCGCGAGCACGAGGACGCGCGCCGTCGTGCCCGAGACGGCGTACGGACCTTCGGCCTCCACGAGCGGCCGGTCGAGGACCGCGAGCGGCGCTCCGCCCGTGACGAACGCGAGGTCGGCGGCGACGCTCGTCTCGCCGGGGCTGGTGGCGGTCGCGGAGACGATCCACGGCCCGGGGGTCGGCGCGGCGAGCTCGCATCGGAGCGGGTCGAGCGCGGCCCGACCCTCGCACTCCGACGCGGATCCTGCGGGAACCCAGCGGTCGCGGTCGGGCTCCCAGACGGCCGGCGCGGCCTCGAGGCGCACCGGGAGGTCGGGCGCGGGACCGCCCGAAGGCGCCGCCAGCCGCGCTTCCCCGACGATGGGCTCGCCGATCCCGACGGTTCGGCTGCCGAGCCGGAGCCCGACCACCACGTCGCCGGGCGTGTACGGACCCATCCAGGTGCCCGACATCACGCGCGGCTCCGCGACGAGGCGCGCGACGACGGAGACGGTCCGAGGGCCGTCGTCCCCGAGCACGCCGGTGGACAGCTCGAGCCGCGCGGTGCCGTTCGCGTCGGTCGTCACCTCGCCGCGCTCGAGGCGCCCGGCCGCGTCGCGCGCGAGGAGATCGGTCTTCTCGCCCAAGCCCGCCACCGCGCCGCCCATTCGCGACAGCCGCGAGCCCGTCCCGAACGCCGGCGCGCCGGGGAGGACCTCGAGGTGCGCGGGGTCGCTCCTCGCCTCCCAGGCGAGCCTCGCGCCTGCCGCCGGCCGCCCCGCCACGTCCGAGGCGTACAGCCGGAACGCGAGCCCGCCGGCCGCGCCCGCCGGACCGGCGAGCGGCTCGACGCGCAACCGCTCGGTGTCGCGGCGCAAGACCGGATGCACGTCCGCGAGCACCTCCGAGGCGGTGACGCCGGCCGGGAGGTCTCTCGCCCGGAGCACCACCTTCGGGCCCTCGCGGTCGTACCTGGTGCGGCCACCGGGCGGCGTCGTGCGCCGGATCCCCACCGGCTCCTTCGACAGCTTCGAGCCGTCGAGCAGCGCGCGGAACGTGCCGCCCGCGCTCGTCTCGGCGACGCCGCGCGCCACGACGGCTCCGTCCCGCTCGCGGAGCTCGAGCTCGACGGTCCGCGGCGCGACGCCGGGACGGCCGGGCGGCGCGACCACCCAGCCCGCGACCTCGATCCGCCGCTCGGCGTCGGGCTCGGCGACGAGCAGGCTCCAGCGCAGCGCCGCTCCGGCGTCGGCCGTCGTCGTGGACGGCGGGTCGTCGCGGCCGCCCGACCGCTCGGGCAGCAGCGCCGCGTCGGAGCCGAGCCGCGCGACGAGCACGCGCCCGCCGGTGGCGAGGCCCGCGAGCGGGAGGCGCGCGACGCCGTCGGCGCCGGTGATCGCCTTCCGCTTCGAGGGGAAGAGCTCCACGGTCGCGCCGGCCACCGGCGCCTGGCGCGACAGCGACGTGACCCAGACGTGGAGCTGGTCCCCGACCTCGGCGGCGTCGATCGCGAGATCGGTGACCTGGACCCACGTGAGCACACGCTTCGGAGCCGTGCCCTCCGACTCGAGCTCGACGATCGCGTGGCCGGTGCGCCGGCGGAGCGCGGGCGAGAGGTCGACCTCGACCGCGCCCATGCCGTCGGCGCTCGGCGGCACCGCGATCGGCCGCGCGCGCAGCGGCCGCCCGTGGAGCGGCGGCGCGTCCGAAGGCTTCCGGCCCGGCACCCGCCGCACTGCCGCGGCGAACGCCGGGAAGTCCTCCGGCCGCACCGGGCGCAGCCGCGCCTGCACGATCTGACCCGCGGTCGCCCAGGCCACGTAGCGCGGCGCGCCCCCGGGTCGCACGACCGCGACGCCGTTGTCGTCCGGCGCGCCGACCGCCGGCGGTCCGCGGGGCGCGAGGATCGGGATCTCGAGCGTCACCGGCGCGCCCAGCGTGCGACCGGCGTGGTCGCGGAGCTCGCCGGAGAGCGTCACCCGGTAGCGCCGTCCGCCCTCGGTCCTGCCCGCGACGTGGATGTGGCCGGCGATGCCCTTCCGGACCCGGACCTCCAGAGCCTCGAGCGGCGGCTCGACGGTGATCCACTCGGGCCGGAACGCCTCGGTGTCGAGCGCGGCGCTGAGCCAGATGTTCCACGGCTCGCCCGGCAGCGCCTGCTGGTCGTACTGCCGGACGTGCAGCGGCGGCGCGCCCTGGAGCGCGACGCACCGCCGCACGGGCGGCGCCTCGCAGAGCTGGAGCGTCGATCCCGCCGGGACGGGTCGCGCGGGCACCACCACGAGGCGTCCGTTCTCCAGCGGCGACGGCGGCCGGGGCGGAGGACCGAACGGCGCGAGGTCCGCGGCCGTCGGCAGGCGCAGCGCGACCGGGACCCCGTCGATCGCGGCGACGAGCCTCGGGATCACCGCGCCGCCGTCGAACGGTCCTTCGAGCTCGAGCTCGATCGGCTGTCCCGGCCCGAGGGTCCCGCGCTCGAACGCCTCGCGCAGCTCGCCGTGCCAGCCGCGGACGTCGCGGATCCCGAGCGGCCTCCGCACCGAGGGCGCGCCGGCCGGCGTCGCGGCCACGAGCGTGAGGAGGACGAGGGCGGCCGCGCGCATGGTGCGAGCCGAGGCTACCCCGGCGATCCGCCGCCGTGGTGATCCACGCGCGGCTCAGCCGCCGCGGAGGTGCTCCGCGAACGAGTCGACGAACGAACGTTGCTCCGGCGTGTCCGGCACGGGGCTGCGACGGGCGACCTCGATGTCGGCCCACGCGACCGCCGGGGCCACGCCGGCCGCGACGAGCACGCACGCGGCGAGGAGGCTGGAGCGCCCGTCCCCATGCGGCAGTGGATCGCGACGAACCGGCCCGCGTGCAGCTCCGCGAGGAGCCGCCTCGCGCTCGCCCCCGCGGACTCCACCGAAGGCACCGCGCGATCCGGCGTCCGGAGTCGCACGAACAGGAGGCCGGCCGCGAGCGCGAGCGCCTCCTCCGCGGCCAGGTCCAGCTCGCGCTCCTCCTCCTCCGTCAGGAGGGAGACGAGCACGTCGACGCCGCCCGCCTTCATCCGGCGAAGGTCGCCCTCGAGCCAGTCGCCCGGGCGCGGCCGTGGGGTGATCGCGAGCCGGCCGGGCGTCGGTGCGGAGATCACGAACACGTCAGCGCCCCGCCGCGACGGAGCTGCAAACGAGCCCGACGTCCGCCGGACGCCGCGGCTCCACGGGCACCTGTACACGCAGGCCGGGAAGCTCGGTCATGCGCCGCACGCTACTCCCTACGTGGTCCGCCCGCCGCCCAGCTCCAGCTCCTTCTTCGGCGCCGGATCCTCCCGCGACCCCGTCACCGCCCGCTTCACCATCGTCGACCACACCTTCCTCCGCCCGCCCGCCGGGTGCACCCACTCCGCGTGCTCCGGCCGCACCCGGATCAGCACCAGGCTCTCCTGCTCGGGCCCGTCCGGGAACCACGCCTGCCAGGTCGGCGACTACGGCTCGCGGATCATCGCGCCGTCCTTGACCGAGTGCCGGGTGGCTCAACCGTCGAATGATGCGACGGGCCTACGCCCTGTGTACGGGGTAGCGCGGGTGCGTGACGTCGAGACCCTGGATGACCCTCGGGTTGCCGAGGAAGGCGGGCGTACCGGTGAGGTGGTCGAAGAGCCGAACGCCCGAGCCGAGAAGCACCGCCAGAGCAAGCCGTCCGCCGGGGCATTTCCTTTGGGATCACGCGGACATGCAACGCATGCCAAGCGGGCAGGCCAGGTATATATACCTGGCCTGCCGACGTGGAACCGTAGGTATATATACCTGCGAACACGAACCTCGCCGCCCAGCGGGTATATATACCCTCTGGGCGACGAGGACTCCCCGGCCTGGTCGCAGCAAGGGGAAACGAGCGATCGACGACCGAGAAGCGCTCGCCCGTCCGCTCGATTGACGGACTGGGCTGCCCCGAAGCGCGCACTTGAGGCCCTGGCCTAGGCAGGTATATATACCAGCCTAGGCCACGAACGACTGGAGCAGAGGTATATATACCTTGCCGAAAGCGAGAACGAAAGCGACCGACCAGCGAATCCGACGAGTAAAGGCGTACTTGGAGCAGCATCCAACGCGAACCTTTACGCTGCGCGAACTCCACTCCGAAATCGAGCGACATCGCACCGAGTGGGAGCTAACCCAGAGCGCTCGGGTCGGCACATTTGCAGCGAAGCTCGCCGAGGCTGGCGTCGTTCGAGAAATCGTTCTTCGTTCGGATGCCCCAGAGGACCGAGGCTACCCCCCGATTCATCGCTGGGCGGCAGAATCGGCCTCACCCTACGCGCTGGGAGTCTCGCTCAGAGCAGGGAGCTACTTGTCTCACGGTACGGCAATTGCGCTGCACGGACTGACCGATCAGCTTTCAAAGACCATCTACGTAAACAAAGAGCAATCCGTGAAGCCAAGCGGAACCGGGCTGACGCAGGAGTCGCTCGATCGCGCATTCAAGAATCTTCCGCGAACTTCAAACTTTGTTTTCGCGGCCGAAGGCCATCGGTATGTAATCCTGAGTGGGAAGAATACGGGTCGCCTTGAGGTGGCGGACGTCGTAGATCCGATGGGGTGTATTGTTCCAGTAACAAAACTGGAGAGGACCTTGATCGACATCGCAGTCAGGCCTTCGTACGCCGGCGGGGTGTTTGAAGTCGCCCGCGCGTTTAGGGCTGCGCTCGACAAGATATCGATACCGGTTCTTGTGGCAACTCTTCGCAAGCTTGATTACGTATATCCATATCACCAGGCGGTCGGATTCTACCTGCAGCGGGCAGGCATGGATGCGCCGCGTCTCGAGAAGCTCAAGGGCCTGGGGTTGAATTACGACTTCTATCTTGCCAACCGAATGTCCGGTCCGAAGTACGACAAGGACTGGCGGCTATTCTACCCGGATGGAATGTAACTGCTCGATTTCCTTGCAGACAAAGTCGAAGTAGAATTGAAACGGCTCAAGGTGGCCGCGCACTGAGTCGCGAACAGCGGGCCATTCCTGTTCGTGGAATGCCTGCTGTGTGGGAATGAGCCTCAACAGCGCGACCGGAACGTCCTTTGCTCGGAAGATGTTGGCGAGGAGCTTCTCGTTCTCGGGGGAGTTGAGACGGACGCCCGCGTGAGTGACGACGGCATGGATGTCGTAGAAGTCGCGTGGTCGCGGGCTCGGGTTCTTTCTCTGCGAGTACTCGGGCATCTGCTGACAGATTGCGCGGAGCTTTTCAGCTGCGATCATGTCGGGCGTATAGACATAGCATGTCATGAAGTCGATCTCCGCAGGAATCTTGTCGCGGCAGTATTCGAACTTGCTGATGTCGATAGTGAAAATCCGTTGATGGGCGGGGCCAGACTCAATTGCCTCGCGCCGCATCTGTTCGTGATTGCCGGCGCGCAGGGCGGAATGGGAGTTGGGGAGCAGTTTGAACGTCGCCTTATACCCGCCCCAGCGGGCGCCTTCCCTGGCCGTGGACGGGCGTGGCGAAAATTGAAAGTCAAAGACATGGAGCCCGGACGCGTCGAGCCTCGAGGACAGCGCGGTCCGGATCTTCTGCCCCAGTTCGTTCGAGTCGGCGACATCGCCCTCGATCGAGAAGTCTAGATCGAGCGAAGCTCGGTCTCCTATGCGATGAACCAGTTCGAGAGCGTTTCCTCCCTTGAGTACGAGGAGATCGACTAGCTGCTCGTCCGAGGCGATGGCGAGCAGAATGAGCCTACGTACCTCGGAAAAGTCCATGCACCACTTCCGCAATCATCGAGAGTTGGCGTCCAGTAACTGCATGGCTGGCGCCCAAGTTTGTTCTACGCGTCAGGCTGAGATTCGAGCATAGGCGACTCGCCGTCGTCTATGCCGGGCGTGGCGGCGCGACCGTGCCAGTCTCGCGGGCCGGCAGGGTTTCTCGCTGCGGAGGGGTGCGCGTCAACGGGCACGGACACGGGCACGCGGACGGCACGGTCCGGCAGCGCCCTGACGGCGCAGAGCGCTACCCGGGCCGCAGCCTTCGCTCCAGGTTCGCCCGCACCTCCGGCCACTCCGTGTCGAGGATCGAGAACCACACGGTGTCCCGCAGGCGGCCGTCGCAGCAGACGACGTGCTGGCGGAAGACGCCTTCCTCGCGGGCGCCGAGGCGGAGGATCGCGCTCCGGGAGCGGTGGTTCAGCACGTCGGTCTTGAGCTCGACGCGGAGGCAGCCCAGGGCGTCGAAGGCGTGGCGCAGGAGGAGCAGCTTGGCTTCGGTGTTGCGCGGGGTGCGCCAGTAGCGCTTGCCGAGCCAGGTCCAGCCGATCTCCAGGCGGCGGTGCTCGGGGGCGAGGTTGCCGTAGCGGGTCGAGCCGATGGCGGCGCCGGTGGCGCGGTCGACGATCGCGAACGGCAACGCGCGGCCGGCGGCCTTGTCCGCGAGCGCCGTGTCCACGTACGCGGCGAGGTCGTCGCGCGAGCGGAGCGGCTCCGGGCTGAGCTCCCAGAGCTCCGGCTCGAGGGCCAGCGGCAGCAGCGCTTCGACGTGGTCCCGCCGGAGGGGCTCGAGGCGGACGTGCGTGCCTTCGAGCACGACGTCGGCAGGGCGCCGCGGCTCCACGGGGACCTGCACACGCCGGCCAGGCAGCTCGGACATGGACCGCACGCTACCAGCCGACGCGCGCAGTCGAACGGATCGTTACGGCGTCCGCCCGCTCCCGAGCTCCAGCTCCTTCTTCGGCGCCGGCTCCTCCCGCGAGCCCGTGACCGCCCGCTTCACCATCGTCGACCACACCTTCATCCGCCCGCCCGCCGGGTGCACCCACTCCGCGTGCTCGGGCCGCACCCGGATCAGCACCAGGCTCTCCTGTTCCGGCCCGTCCGGGAACCACGCCTGCCAGCTCGGCGACCACAGCTCCCGGATCATAGCGCCGTCCTTCACCAGCTCCGCGCTGCCGGACACCGACACGTACGTCGGGTCGTGCCCGCCCCTGTGGAAGCTCACGACGACCTGCGGCTCGCCCTCGATGTCGCGGCACTTCGGGCTGTCGCGGTCGGTGGCGAACCACAGCTCCTCGGCCTCGCTCGCGCGCGCGACGGCCATCGGGCGCGCGTGCAGGTGGCCGTCGGCGCCGCGGGTGACGAGCACGGCGGTGTCGTAGGCGTCGAGGAGCTCGGCCAGCTCCTTGCGGTCTCCGGTCATGGACTGCCCTCCCGTGAACGAAGGAAACGTAGGGACCCGGAAACGGCGGTGGCAGGCCGGTCGCTTTCGGCTACGGTCCCGCGCATGGCGAAGCGCAGGGAGGAGGACCTCCCGCTGCGGCGGGACGTGCGGCACCTCGGCCGCGTGCTCGGCGAGGTGCTGGTGCAGGAGGAGGGCGAGGCGCTCCACGCGCTCGAGGAG
>CAZDGH010000015.1:28770-29659 GCA_964504805.1 uncultured Myxococcales bacterium
CCGGGGGCGGGCCGCCGCCGACGAGGAGCTCTCGGCCCTCCTCGCCGGCCTGCCGATCGACCGGGCCGAGCCGGTGATCCGCGCGTTCTCCACCTACTTCCAGCTCGTGAACCTCGCCGAGCAGCACCACCGGATCCGCCGCGGGCGCGCCCACGCGGCCAGCGCGGGCGCGCCGCCGCAGCGCGGCTCGATCCGCGCGGTGCTCGCCCGGGCGCGCGACGCCGGCGTGCCGGCGGAGAAGGCGCGCGAGGCGATCCGCTCGCTCGAGGTGGTGCTCACGCTGACGGCGCACCCGACCCAGGCGGTGCGGCGCACGGTGCTCGAGAAGCTCGACCGGATCGCGCGGCGGCTCGAGGAGCGCGACCGCTGCAAGCTCCTCCCCGCCGAGCAGGCGGCGTCGACGGCGGCGATCCGCGAGGAGGTGCTGGCGCTCTGGCAGACGGACGAGGTGCGCCACGAGCGGCCGTCGGTCGGCGACGAGGTGAAGAACGTCCTCTGGTACGCGGAGGAGATCCTCTCGGACCTCGTGCCCGTCGTGCCCGAGCTCCTCGCCGCGGCGTTCGCCGAGGTCTACGGCGAGCCGCTCGGCCCGGCCGGCCCGCCGCTCCGCCTCCACTCCTGGGTCGGCGGCGACATGGACGGCCACCCGGGCGTCACCCCCGACGTGCTCGAGGACGCGATCCGCGCCTACCACGGCCGCGGGCTGCGCCGGCTCCTCGCGGCGGTCGGCCATCTCGGTGGCGCGCTCTCGGCGTCGTCGCGCCACGTGAAGGTCCCCGACGAGCTCCGGGCCTCCCTCGCCGTGGACGCGAAGCGGCTCCCCGACGTCGCCGCGCGGCAGGCGCCGCGGACCGCCGGCGAGCCGTGGCGCCGCAAGCTCCGGTTCGTG
>CAZDGH010000016.1:0-1661 GCA_964504805.1 uncultured Myxococcales bacterium
GCCGGCCCTTCGGCCCGCCCTCGCGCTTCGGCCGCTCCTTGCGGCCGACGACGAACTCCTCGACGCCCGCCTCGGCCCGCTCCCGCGCGCGCTCGGCGGCGATGCGGTCCATGCGGTGGTGCTGGAAGAAGTACTTGAGCGCGTAGGCGATGAGGTACTCGCCGTCGGGGCGCGCCTTCAGCTCCTGCGCCAGCGGGATGAACGCCTCGAAGACGCTCGTGCCCATGCCGTCGCGCAGCTCGGCGACGTGGCGCTCGACCCAGAGCTTCTTCGCCGCCTCCGCGGTCGGGAGCTGCCGCTGCTCGAAGGTGATCCCGAACTGCTTCTCGAGCGTGGTCAGCGTCACGAAGTCGCGGCCGCCGATCAGCGAGATGGCGGTGCCGCTCTTGCCGATGCGGCCGGTGCGGCCGACGCGGTGCAGGTACACCGCCGGATCCTCGGGCAGCGAGTAGTTGATGACGTGCGAGAGGTCGGAGATGTCGATGCCGCGGGCGGCGATGTCCGTCGCCACCATGAAGCGCACCTCGCCGCGCTTCACCTTCGCCATCACCCGCTCCCGCTCCTTCTGCGGGAGGTCGCCGTTGAGCAGCTCGGCGTCGTAGCCGTTGCGGTTCAGCACCGCGGTGACGAGGGCGGTGTCGTCGCGGGTGTTCGCGAAGATGATCGCGTTCGACGGGTTCTCGAGCTCGATCAGGTAGAGCAGGTTCCGCGGCTTCGGGTACGCGTCCACCATCTTGTAGGCGACGTGGGCGATGCCCTCGACGGTGTAGGTGTCGCCGGTGAGGAGGAGCGTCTCCGGATCCCGGAGGTACTTCTTGATCAGCCGGTCGATGTCCGCGGGGACCGTCGCCGAGAAGAGCAGCGTCTGCCGGTCCTTCGGGAAGCAGTCGAGGATCCGGGTGACCTCCTCGTAGAAGCCCATCGAGAGCATCTCGTCGGCCTCGTCGAGGATGGCGAACTTCGCGTGCGAGAGGTCGAGGGTCTTGCGGCGGATGTGGTCGTAGACGCGGCCGGGCGTGCCGACGATGAACTCGGCGCCCTCCTCGAGGGCGCGGAGCTGCTGGTCCATCGAGGCGCCGCCGTAGATGGCGCAGACGCGGAGGTCCTTGTGCTTGGCGAGCGCGGCCGCCTCCTCGGCGACCTGCACCGCGAGCTCGCGGGTCGGGCAGAGCGCGAGGGAGAGCGGCTTGCGCGCGCCGGCCTCGAGCTTCTCGAGCACCGGGATCGAGAACGCCGCGGTCTTGCCGGTGCCGGTCTTCGACCGGACGATCACGTCGCGGCCCTCGAGGACCTTCGGGATCGCGGTCGCCTGCACCGGGGTGGGGTTCGTGTAGCCGCGGTCGGCGATGCCCTTGCGCAGCTCCTCCGAGAGCGCGAGCTCGTCGAAGGTGACCGTGGCGACGTAGTCGCTCGTCGGCTCGGAAGGGGGCGCTGCGACCTCGGTCTGCGTCATGTCGTCCATCGTCAAAGTGGCCGTTTCTCTTGGGTTTTGAGCCCTTGCATGGAATGGCGGACCGCTATATCAGACTCACCCAGCCGCGGAAAGCGCAGCGGACGAGCCCTCCCTTGCCTCGAAAGCCCAAGACCGCGCCCGGCGCGACCGCGAAGCCCGTCGAGCCCGAGGTGATCCCCGCGCCCGCGCCGAAGAAGCGGAAGATGCC
>CAZDGH010000016.1:1671-24475 GCA_964504805.1 uncultured Myxococcales bacterium
TGCCGGGCCGGCCGCCGCGGCGCGCGGCCAAGCGGGCGCCGCGCGAGGCCGAGGCCGAAGCGGAGGCGGTCGAGCCGGCGGACGGCGAGCCCGCGGAGGTCGAGCCCGGCGCGCTGGTCGCCGAGGCCGGCGGCGCCGTGCGGGCCCTGCCGGTCGAGGAGGAGCTCGACGAGGACGAGGGCCCCGGCACCGCCGCCCTCTCCCGCACCGATCCCCTCGCCCGCTACATGCATGAGGTCCACCGCCACCCGGTGCTCTCCCGCGAGGAGGAGCACGCGCTCGCGGTGCACTACCGGGACACCGGCGACCTGGCCTCCGCGTACAAGCTCGTCGCGTCCAACCTCCGGCTGGTGGTGAAGATCGCGTACGAGTACCGCCGCGCCGCCTTCAACGTCCTCGACCTCATCCAGGAGGGGAACGTCGGGCTGATGCACGCGGTGAAGAAGTACGACCCGTACAAGGGCGTGAAGCTGTCCTCGTACGCCGCCTGGTGGATCCGCGCCTACATCCTCCGCTTCATCATGGACAACTGGCGGATGGTGAAGCTCGGCACCACCCAGGCGCAGCGGAAGCTCTTCTTCAACCTCCGCAAGGAGCAGCAGAAGCTCGCCGCCGAGGGCTACGCCGCGGAGCCGAAGCTGCTCGCCGAGCGCCTCGACGTCACCGAGCAGGAGGTCGAGGAGATGGACCGCCGGCTCGCCGGCGACGAGACCTCGCTCGATCTCCCGGTGGGCGAGGACGGGAGCTCCACCGTCGGCGAGCGGCTCACCGGCCACGCGGTGGGCGCCGAGGAGGCGCTCGGCGACGCCGAGCTCAAGGCGATGCTGCGCACGCACCTCGAGGCGTTCGCCCGCACGCTCGAGGGCAAGGAGAAGTTCATCTTCGAGAACCGGCTCATGTCCGACGAGCCGCTGACGCTGCAGCAGATCGGCGAGCGGTTCGGCGTGAGCCGCGAGCGCGCCCGGCAGCTCGAGGCGCGGCTGGTCTCCCGCATCCGCGAGGAGCTCCGGGAGAAGCTGCCCGACTTCGCCGAGCTCACGGTCGAGGACGAGGACGCGTGACCGCCCGGCGGGTCTTCCTGGCCGGCCTCGGCGCCCTCGTCTTCCTGGTGAACCTGCCCCTCCTCCACCGGTTCGTCCTCCGGGGCGAGGCGAAGGTGTCGGCCGAGGTGCCCTTCCGCGCCTCGTTCGACGAAGACGGCCTGCCCGGCGCGCCGTGGTGGGCGGCGGGAGGGCTCTGGCGGGTCGAGGGCGGCGAGCTGCATGCGCCGGGCACCCGGAACAACCCGCTCTGGCTCGAGGCGAAGCTCCCACCCGACGTGAAGATCTCGTTCACCGCCCGCGCGGCCTCCCCGCACGGCGACGTCAAGGTGGAGCTGTTCGGCGACGGCCGCGACCACGCCTCCGGCTACGTGCTGATCTTCGGCGGCTGGAAGAACACGCTCTCGGTCCTCGCCCGCCTCGACGAGCACGGCGAGGACCGGCTCGAGCGGCGGACGCCGAAGGTCGAGCCGGGGCGCCGCTATCGGTTCGAGCTCGAGCGGAGGGGCTCGGTCCTGACCTGGAGGATCGACGGCGAGACGTTCCTGGAGCTCGACGACCCCGAGCCGCTCCAGGGCGAGGGGCACGACCGGTTCGGCTTCTCGTCCTGGCAGGCGGACGTCTGGTTCGACGACCTCGTCGTCGAGCCGCTCTGACGGCCGTCATCCCCTCGACGCGCGGTCGCGCCTGCGGTTTGATGGCGGGCGCTCTCGATGGACACGCCCAAGCTCGCGGGGAAGTACTCGCTCCTCCGGAAGCTCGCCGCCGGCGGCATGGCCGAGGTGTGGCTGGCGCGGCAGGAGGGCCTCTCGGGCTTCGAGAAGCTGGTGGTGGTGAAGCGGATCCACCCGCACCTCGCCGAGGATCCGAGCTTCGTGCGGATGTTCCTCGACGAGGCGCGCGCCTCGGCGGACCTCCGGCACCCGAACATCGTCACCGTCTTCGAGATCGGCGAGGACCGGGGCACGTACTTCCTGGTGATGGAGTACCTGCACGGCGCCGACGTGCGGCAGCTCTTCCGCGGCGCCATCGAGCGGCAGACGACCATCCCGCTCGCCCACGCGGTGCAGATCGTCATCGACGCCGCCCACGGCCTCGCCTACGCGCACCGGAAGACCGATCTCGCCGGGCGCCCGCTCGGGATCGTGCACCGCGACGTCTCGCCGTCGAACGTGGTGGTGAGCCTCGACGGCGCCACCAAGGTGATCGACTTCGGCATCGCCAAGGCCCAGAGCCAGGCGCAGGAGACCACCGCCGGGCAGCTCAAGGGCAAGGTGACGTACATGTCGCCCGAGCAGGTGACGAGCGGCGAGCTCGATCACCGCTCCGATCAGTTCTCGCTCGGGATCGTCCTCTACGAGCTGACGACGATGCGGCGGCTGTTCGCGCTCTCGTCCGAGGCGGCGGTGGCGAAGGCGATCATGGCGGCGCAGATCCCGCGGCCGACGGAGCTCGCGCCGGGCTACCCGCCGGCGCTCGAGCCGATCGTGCTCCGCGCGCTGGCGCGGGAGCCGGAGGACCGGTACCCGGACTGCGACGAGCTCGCCGCCGACCTCGAGCAGTTCCTCGCGCAGCAGTCGCTGCCGCACTCGACCGCCCGCGTCGGCAAGTGGGTGCGCGAGCAGCTGGCGCCGCCGCCGGAGCCGCAGGTCGCGCCCGCCGAGCCGGTGGTGCCGACGCCGGCGCCGCCGAGGCCGAACACCGCGCTCGGGATCGCCAGGGTCGCGGGCGCCGAGGTGGTCACGAACCCCGGCGGCCGGCGCGGCTCGCTCCCGCCGCAGCCGGTGGATCCCGGCGACGAGCCGACCGTCGCCAACCGCGACGGCACCGGCTCGGGCTTCGCCGACTACGCCGACGAGTCCGGCGGCACCTCCGGCGGGCCGCGCACCAACCTGCCGGCGGACGCCGCGACCTTCGTCGGGCGCAAGGCGGACCTGCGGGCGCTCGAGCGGCGCTTCTCGGACGGCGCGCGGCTCGTCACCCTGCTCGGCCCCGGCGGCACCGGCAAGACGCGGCTCGCGCTCCGCTTCGGCACGCTGCACCTCGAGGAGTACGCGCGGCGCGGCGCTGGCGGCGTCTGGCTCGCGGACCTCTCCGGCTGCGAGGGGCTCGACGACGTCTGCAGCGTCATGGCCGGCGCCCTCGGGGTGACGCTCGCGACCTCCGGCGAGCGGGCGGTGACGCAGCTCGGCCACGCGCTCGCGGCCCGCGGCAAGGTGCTCTGCATCCTCGACAACTTCGAGCAGCTCACCGGCGAGGCGGCCGCCACCGTCGGCCGCTGGCTCGGCCTGGCCCGCGAGGCGCGGTTCCTGGTCACCTCCCGCGAGCTGCTCCGGCTGCCCTCCGAGTTCGCCTACGACCTCGACCCGCTCGCCGTGCCGGCCGAGGGCGAGGACGCCGGCGCCTCGGAGGCGGTGCAGCTGTTCGTCGATCGCGCCCGGGCGGCGCGCCCCGACCTCGAGCTGTCGGTCTCCGACCTCGACGTGGTCGGCGAGATCGTCCGGGCGCTCGACGGCCTCCCGCTGGCGATCGAGCTCGCCGCCGCCCGCGTCCGCGTCTTCTCGCCGCGGCAGATCCTCGAGCGGCTCCCGCGGCGCTTCGAGCTGCTCGCCTCGCCGCGGCGCGACGGCGGCGAGCGGCAGGCGACGCTCCGCGGCGCCATCGACTGGTCCTGGAAGCTGCTCGCCGCCCACGAGCAGGCGGCGCTGGCGCAGTGCTCGGTGTTCCGCGGCGGCTTCACGCTCGAGGCGGCGGAGGAGGTCCTCGACCTCTCCGCCTTCCCCGGCGCGCCCTGGGTGCCCGACGTGCTGCAGGTGCTCCGCGAGAAGTCGCTGCTCCGCGCCCGCGACGGGAGCGGGCCGGCCTCGGACCTGCGCTTCGGGATGTACGAGAGCATCCGGGCCTACGCCAAGGAGCGCTTCGCGCAGGACCGCGCGGCGCCGGCGGTGATCTCGCGGCACGCGGCGTACTACCTGCGCCGCGGCGAGGAGTGGGCGGCGGAGGTCGCCGGCGACCGGCGCGAGGCGGCGCTGGCGAAGCTCGCCGCGGACCTCGAGAACCTCGGCGCCGTGCACGACCGCGCCACCTCGGGCACCCCGTCGGCCTCGCGCGCCACCGTGGCGCTCCGCGCCGCGCTCGTGCTCGAGGCGCTGCTCTCGACCCGCGGGCCGTACGCGATGCTCGAGGCGCGGCTCGACACCGCGCTGGCGCGGGCCGGCGTCGCGGGCGTCGACGGGCGGCTCCGCGCCAAGACGCTCCTCGCCCGCGCGGTGGTGCGCCGGCACCTCGGCCGCGTCGAGGAGGGGCTCTCGGATCTCGCCGCGGCGGCGGCGCTCGCGGCCGAGGCCGGCGACGTGCTGCTGCAGGGGCAGGTCCGGCTCGCGGAGGGGCGGCTCCAGGGCGCGCTCGGCAGGCTCGAGCTCGCCGAGGCGCGCTTCGCCGAGGTGATGGAGCTGCAGCGCACCCTCGGCGATCGCAAGCTCGAGGGGCAGACGCTCGGCGCCGTCGGCGACCTGTGCTTCTACCAGGGCCGGATCGAGGAGATGGAGGCGCACCTGACGCGCGCGGTGGGGCTGCTCCGCGCCGCCGGCGACGCCGCCACCGAGAGCTCGCTCGTGGGCCTGCTCGGCTACAGCCAGCACTCGCAGGGGAAGCTCGCGCAGGCGCGGCAGAGCTACGAGCGCGCCCTGGCGCTGCACCGCCGCCGCAACGAGCGGCGGTGGGAGGCGCAGGACCACTACTACCTGGGGCAGCTCCTCCACGAGGAGGGCAACCTCGAGGAGGCGCAGTCGCACTTCGAGCGCGCGCTGCGGATCCACCGGGCGGTCGGCGACCGCAAGGGCGAGGGCGACGCGCTCTACTTCCTCGGCACCGTGCACCACGCCCAGGGCCGGCCCGGCGAGGCGCTCGCGCACTACGACGAGGCGCTCGAGATCGCCCGGGAGGTCGGCGAGGGCGTCCTCGAGGGCTTCGCCCAGGCGATGATCGGCGCGGCGCAGGCGGGGCTCGACCGGCTCGACGAGGCGGAGGAGCCGCTCGCCGCCGCGGAGGAGCGGATCCTCGGGTTCGAGAACCCGCTGCTCGACACCTTCGTGGGGCTGTGCCGCGGGCACCTCGACCTGGCGGTGGCGCGGCGGGCGGAGGCGACCGGCGACGTGGTCGGCGCCGCGGTGTGGCGGGACCTCGTGGCGCGGCGGATCGAGGAGGCCCGGGCCCGCGGTCCGTCGGGGCCGGCGCACCCGGCCGGCGCGCCCTCGGCGGCGGAGCGGTCGGACGACGTCCGGCTGGCGCTGCGGGTGCTGGAGCAGGCGCGGGTGCGGGCGGGTCGCTGACCGGCCGACCGCCGTCCGTCTCGATTATTTGCATCTAGGGGCGCGAACGACGCCACGGGACCCGCTGGTAGAATCCGCGGCGTTCCGTGCGCGCCGGCCTCTGCAACGTCTGCAGCACCAGGTACGAGGGGGCCGCGAACTTCTGCGGGACCTGCGGCGCCGATCTGCGCGGCGTCTCCGGCGACGGGGCCACGCGGCTCTCCGCCGGGCCGGCGCGGGCGATGGCCCGGGGGCGGCTCATCGCCGGCCGGTACCGCGTGCTCGAGCCGATCGGCGAGGGCGGGATGGGCTCGGTCTGGAAGGTCGAGCACGTCCGCATCGAGAAGACGATGGCGCTCAAGGTGCTGCGCGGCGGCCTCGACGACCGGCGCGCGGTGGAGCGCTTCACCACCGAGGCGCGGGCGGCGTCGAAGCTGACGTCGTCGCACACCGTCTCGGTCCACGACTTCGGCGAGGACGAGGAGGGCTTCCTCTTCATCGTCATGGAGTACGTCGACGGCCGCGATCTGGCGACGGTGCTCGCGATGGAGGGGCCGCTGCCGCCGGAGCGCGCGGTGCTCGTCACCGCCCAGGTGCTCTCGGCGCTGGGCGAGGCCCACGACCTCGGGCTCGTCCACCGCGACATCAAGCCGGCGAACGTGATGCTCGTCGCCGACCGGGACGGGCGCGACGTCGCCAAGGTGCTCGACTTCGGCTTCGCGAAGCTCGTCGGCGGCGCGAGGGACGGCCGGCCGCCGGCGACGACGCGGACCGGCGAGATCGTCGGGACCCCGGACTACATGGCGCCCGAGCAGGTGCGCGGCGGCGAGCTCTCGCCGGCGACCGACGTCTACGCGGTGGGCGCGATGCTGTTCCAGCTCGTCACCGGGCGGCCGCCGTTCGTCGGGAAGAACGCGGTCGAGGTGATGACCTCGCAGGTCGGCAAGGCGCCGCCGCGGCCGTCGGAGCTGGCGCCGCCCGGGACGAGGCTCCCGCCGGGCCTCGAGGCGGCGATCCTCCGGGCGCTCGAGAAGGACCCGAAGGCGCGCTTCCGCAACGCCGACCACATGCGGCAGGAGCTCGCGACCTCGCTCGGGACCGCGGTGCGCCGCGCGCTCGAGGCCGAGCCGGCGCGTCGCGCCGCCGACGACGAGGTGCCTTCCGACGGCCCGACCCAGCCGGGCGCCGCGTCGCGGGAGCGGCTGCGGGCGCTCGGGGGCGGCCTGCCGGTGAGCTTCCGCGCCGGCGACAAGACCGTCGACGCCAAGGCGAAGAACGTCTCGCCGGTCGGGATGTTCGTGCAGACCGACGACCCGCTCACCGAGGGCACCCACACCAAGGTGCTCTGCTCGCTGCCCGGCGACGGCGACGCCCTCGAGGCCGAGGTGAAGATCCTGTTCGTGGTGCCGCCGGGCAACGGCGCCGAGGCCGGCATGGCGGTCGAGTTCGTCGGCCTCGACGAGGCGGAACGGGCGCGGATCGAGCGGGCGTCGCGGCGCCGGACGAGGTGACGCGTGGCCCACTCCGTCGAGCGGCACCTGTCGGTGGCGCCCACCGCCTACGACGTCGAGATCCGGCGGTTCGTGCCGGGCTACGAGGCGATGCTCGAGGAGGTCGCCGCCGCGCTCTCGGAGCACCTGCCGGGCGGCGCCGGTCGCGTGCTCGATCTCGGCGCCGGGACCGGCGCGCTCTCCGCGGTGGTCGCGTCGCGCCTCCCGGACGTGCGGCTCGTGCTGCTCGACGCCGATCCGGCGATGCTCGCGCAGGCCGAGGCGCGGCTCGCGGCGGTGCGCGGGAGGATCGAGCTCGTGCGCGGGTCGTTCGCGGAGGCGCTGCCGCCGTGCGACGCGGCGATGGCGTCGCTCGCGCTCCACCACCTGCACACCAAGGACGCGAAGGTGGCGGCGTACCGGAACGTGCGGGCGGCGCTCGGGGCGGGAGGGATCCTGGCGATCGCCGACGCGACGATCCCGGCGGCGAAGGCGCTCGCGGAGCCGCTCTACCGGCGCTGGGCGGCGCACCTCGTCGCCGGCGGCGACACCGAGGCGGAGGCGTACGCGCGGTTCGCGCAGTGGGCGACGGAGGACCGGTACTTCGGGATCGACGAGGAGCTGGCGATGCTCGCGGCGGCGGGGTTCGCGGAGGTGGACGTGCGGTGGAGGTCGGGGCCGGCGAGCGTGATCGTGGCGAGGAGAGAGGGCTGACGTCCGGCCGGCCTCGCCCCGTTCCAGGCCGCCCTGCCGGAGACGCCTATTCAGTACCGAGCACGATCCACGGCCCGTCCAGCCGACGACCATCCGCGATGAACGCTTCGATCACCGGAAGGGCTTGGGCGACGTCCACGAAGTAGCTGGCGGGAACCAACCACTCGTCTCCACCGGGGAAAGTCGTCACTTCCGTCTCTGCGTCACCTGCGGGATTCGTCAGCACGAGCTCGTCGGCGCCGTCCGGCGGTGTGTAGCGCAGGAGCACCCCATGCGGCTCCTCCACCATGATCACCAGCTGGGCGCCGGCGTTCACGCCTGGCCCTTTGTAGCCAAGCTCCCCTGTACCGGACTGGCGGTGCCAGTACGCGGAGCCAGCGTTTCGGATCCGATCCTCAACGAGCGCGAGCGCGGGATTCTCCACCTTTTCGCCCGACGGCCCCAGGTACAGCACCCTCATGGTTCCCCCTACTCCTTGATGTTCCAGGGCGTGCCGTCCGCATCCACGACCCGCAGGGCCCTCAGCCGGTACAGCTCTGCAAGGCGAATGAGACCGTTCGGATTGCGGCACAAGCTGCACGGCATCCGATCCACGTGGATCGTCAGGCTGCGACCCTCCAGCGAGCCCATCCCTCTCGCAGCGCGGATCAAGGCGATGCCTTCCGCATGGCTGAGCGACTGCATCGCATTCAGCTTCTTGCCTGCGTGGATCCCGAAGACATCCTGGATCACTCCGAAGACGGTGCGACGGAGCCCGAGCGTGCTCCGGTTCTGACTACCGTTGATGCCGTAGTAGACCCAGCCGTCGACCTCGACCAGCGCCGCCGTCCCGGTCTTGCCATCTGCCGGGTTGTACTCCGCGAGCTGGGGCCGCTTGAACCTGTCCGCGTACCGGCGACGGTAGCTCGCCAGAAGGTCCTGTGCCTCGCCGCACGGGATCTCGTTGTGCGAGAGGATCCCCGCATCCCCCACGTAGTAGGAGTGCGAGGTCTCGACCTCGATGTTGTAGACGCGGCGGATCTCGGGGTCGGCTTCGACCGACTCGACGAAGGCGACGCCGTGGCGGGTCCGGATCGGCTCGCCTGCGGTGAGCTCCGCCGCCCGGACCCAGTCCTGTCTCGCCTCCGAGAAGAAGCGGTGGTCGGCGGTGGTGCCGAGTTGCTCGGGCTCTTCGCCCAGCTTGAGGTGGACGACGAAGCCGTTGAAGTGCGTGACGGTCGAGCGCACCAGGCGGCCGGGGCCGTCGGCGAGCGGCGGCGCAGGCTGCACCTCGACGACCAGCGCCGGTCCCGAGAGCCCCATCTCCGGCAGGCGGAAGGGGACCCACGCCCCGGCCTCCCAGGCGCCCTCCTCGATCTCCTCGACGCGACGCAGGGTCTCGACGTCGATGACGTCGCCGCTGCCGTCGGGATTCGGCATGGCGAGCGTGACGAGCCGCCACTCCGCGGGGTCCTCGACGAGGTCGGCCTCGTCTTCCTCGACGTCCGTGGTCGAGACGCGATCACCGACGCGTAGTTGATCGATCGCGACCGCACCGTCGGGCGTGGCGACCGGCGTCCCGGCGACGAAGCAGATGCCCTCGGGTCGAGGCTCGCTCCCCGTCCTGCAGCCCGAGCGGCCGCACCTTCTCCCTCCCGCGAGGGCGGCCTCCTCGTCGGGCGCGCCGCGGAGCAGCCGCTCCCGCCACGATGCACGATGCGCCGCGTTCGACGACCCTGCCCAGAGGCTCTTCAAGCCGAAGGCGCTCAGTCCGAGCTCCGCCACTCCGAGCGCCGCCAGACCGTAGTTCCCTTCGCGGACCCCTCGAACGGCGGTCTGTGCCCCGGTGACGCCGCCGTGGACCGTGAGCCCCGTCAGCACGAGACGCGTGCTGGCGCTGACGGCGAAGGAGGAGGACGCGAGCCCGAGCTGCGCGAAGTGACCACCGAGGCCGCCGATGCCGGCGCCGACGTAGACGCTCTCCCAGTCGATCTCGCCGAAGCTCCGGCCTTCGGCCAGCTCGCGCACGATCGAGTGGCCGAAGCCCACTGCGACGCCCGCGAGCGATCCCCACGATCCGCCCGACAGGATGAGCCCGCCCGTGGCGACGCCGAACAGCGCAGCGCGGAACCAGTCGACCTGTGAGAGGTCCCGCCCCTCGACGCCCATCTGGTAGAAGACGTTGCCGAAGAACGCGAGCTCGCCGCCGATGACCGCGGCGGCGACGATGAACGGCACCACGATGACGCGGCCGTCGGGATCGACGTAGCGGGCGGGGTTGCCGTGGGCGTAGCCGAAGCCCGAGAGGCTGAGCGGCACGTCGAGCGCGCCGCGGACCGGATCCTCGGAGAGGAACCGCCCGAGCTCGGGCGCGTACCAGCGCGCCTCGGCGTAGACGAGCCCCAGGTCCTCCTCCCACTGGTGGCCGGTGAAGCCGAGCTGCGACGCGCCCGCGGACGGCTTCGACCACGTCGCGGAGAGCCGGTAGCCGCCGTCCGCGTCGAAGCGCGAGATGGCCGTGCCGCCGGCGCCGTGGCGGGCCACCGGGCTGCCGAGGGCGTCCTGGAGCACGCGGTCGCCGCCGACGCCGGCGACGAGGGCTCCCGCCCGGTCGTAGGTGCGTCCGGCCGCCCCGGCCGGTTGCTCCTCGACGAGCTCGCCCTCGTTCCAGACGAAGTCGGTCCGCGCCGCACCGCGGGTGGCGCTGCGACGACGCCCCTGGCCGTCGTAGGTGAACGCGAGCGTGCTGGTCACGCCGCCGGTCGTCACCTCGGCGCCCGTCATGCGGTCGGCCGCGTCCCACTGGAACGTGCGGCTCGTCCCGTCGCCGGTGATCTCCCGGATCCGCCCCCGCGCGTCGCTCACCACCGACGCCGCCGGCGCGCCCGCGAGCTCGTCGATGATGCCGGTGAGGCGATCGGCGTCGTCGAGCGAGTAGCGCAGGCTGCGGTTCGCGCCGGCGGCGCCGGCCCACGCGGTCGGCCCGAGATCGCCGGCCTCCGGGTAGCCGGGGACCTCGACCGTGTGCTCGCGGGCACCGGCGGCGGACAGCCCGTAGAGCACCGCGGTCCCGTCGCCGTACCGCACGCCGGTGAGGCGATCGGCGGAGTCGTAACCGAAGCGCACCACCTCGGAGCCGGTCGCGTCGTCGTAGGTCTCGCGGATGCGGTTGCCGGCGTCGTCGTAGACGTAGTGGAAGCGAGCGATCGGATCGGCGATCGCCGCAGGTGCGACGCACGGGTCGCCGGCCAGCGAGCTCGAGTCGGCGGAGACGATCCATGAGAGCTGGCCGCGTCCGTCGTAGCAGCGCGCTTCGCCGACCCCCGTGGGACCGGCGCCACGGACCCGCGCGAGCCGCGCCCCACCCCGCTCCCACTCGACGTCCACGGAACCCGAGGCGCCCGTGAGGGAAGAGAGCCTTCCGTACGCGTCGTAGGTGTAGTCCACCGTGCCGCTCGGCGTGGTCATGCGGCGCGGCTCGCCGAACGAGGTGTGGCCCGAGTAGTCGACGTTCACGCCGCCACGCGCGATGCGGAGCAGGCGCCCGGCCCCGTCGTAGTCGTAGGCGGTGACGAAGCTGCCGGCGTCCGAGCTCTCCCGCAGCTCGAGCGGCTGATCCTCGCCGTCCCACGCGAGCGTGCTCGAGACCAGACCCCCGACACTGCTCCCGCCAGGCGTCTGCCGCTTCTCGGTGACGCGGCCGCGCGGGTCGTACGTGGTGGCGGTGACGTTCCCCTCGAGATCCGTGGTCGTCGCCACCCCGCCCGACCATGTGGTGTTCTCGCGCATGGAGCTTCCGCGCGTCCGGCGGGTGGGCCGACCGAGGTAGTCGTACTGGAAGGTCTGCGCGCCTGGCCGGCCGGGCTCGTCGATGGAGACGACTTGCCGGAGCGCGTCGTACCCGTAGGTGTAGGTTCCGCCGCCGCCCGCAGCTCCGGCCGGGAGCCGCACCGAGGTGAGCTCGCCCTGCGGCCCACGGCGATACGTCCATGAGTGACCACCGCGCGTGAGGACGGTGGTGGCCAGGTCGGGGTAGGCGTAGCTCTCGGTGCTACGGTCCGCGGCGTCGCCGTAGCTACGGGTCAGCGGCCGGCCGAGCCGGTCGTACGTCGCCTGCAGGAACCGCCCGGACGGCTCGTCGAGCCGGGAGACCAGGCCGTCCGCGGTGTACGCGTAGATCGTCTGCTCTGTGCCCACGACCTGCCGCTTCAGGTGCCCGCTCGGCGTGTACTCGAACGTCGTGTCGTGGGCGACGTCCGGGCTGTGCACCGACAGGACGAGCCCCGCGGCGTCGAAGGTGCGGCTCTCGGTGACACCACCGCGGGTCGTGGAGAGCACGGAGCCCAGGCCGTCGAGCTCGAGCTCCGTGGTGCGGACCTCGAGCCCCGCGTCCGTGGTCCAGCGACCGGTGATCGTCGGCCGCAGCGGGTTCGTCCAGTCGGTCCGCGTCAGGTAGTCGTACGCGCCCGCCGCTCCCGAGAAGCTCTCGGCCTCCTCGAGGACACGGCCCCGGGCGTCGAAGGCGCGAGCCACCGCCGAGCGCCAGGCACCCTCGGTGGACTCGACCCCCGAGACCCAGTCGCCGTCGTACGAGTAGGTGGTGAGCCGGCTGCCGCCCGTGCCACTGACCTCCTCGCGGACGACCTTTCCCCTGCCGTTGGTGAGCCGCCGCGTGGTGAGGCCGGCCGTCGGGCCGTGCTCGACCTTCGAGCCGAACGGCTCCCGGACCCAGCTCCACGTCGCGGCGGGGGCATGGCTCGTCGCGCGGAGCGTCCTGCTCAGGAGCTCGCCGAAGTCGTCGCGCTCCTCCTCCCAGACCTCTTCGGGGTGCGGCCCGGTCGTGACGAGCTGGTGGCCGACTACGCGGATCGTCGTCGTCTGGCCCTCGGGGCCGTGGATGTCGGTGAGGTTGCCGCCGAGATCGTGGAAGTAGGTCGTGGTCGCTTCACGATCGGTGCCTTGCGCGACCGTCACCTCCCGGACCTGCGAGTGCTCGTTGTACGCATAGGTGGTGCGGGAGACGGTCCCGTCGACGACTTCTTCCTCCGAGAGGATCCGGTCGGCGGCGTCGAGCGTTCGCGTGATCACCCGGGTGCGGGCCGGCGGGCCCTCGATGTCCTGGGTGATCGTCACCGTCCGCAACCCCGGAGCGTCGGAGTACGCGAAGGTCTCGGTGAGGCGCTTCGGCGCGATCCGCTCGTGGCGGGTCATCCGGCCGAGCGGATCGTCGAAGGCGAACGTCTCGCGGACGCCGGTGCCGTGGTCGACGAAGCTCTCGACCGCGCCACTCCCGTCGGTGCCGCCGAAGGCGTGATCCCACGCGCCGTCGGTGCTCCGCAGCGACGTCATCCGCCCGGTCGCGTCGCGGGTCACGTCGACGACGTGTCCGGCGCCGTACAGGCGCTTCACCATCGAGCCGAAGATCGGATCGAGCTCGACCTCCTCGACGTCGCCGTGGCCGTAGTCCCAGTAGACCTGCCTGCCGAGCGGGTCGTAGCCGATCTGCGTCGAGCGCCCCTCGTGGTCGAGGACGGCGGTGATGCGGCCGGCCACGTCGCGCGTGTAGTGCGTCTCGAGCACGCCGTTCGTGGTCACCGACGCGAGCAGGCCCGCCTCGTACGCGAGCACGGAGGCGATCGTCTTGCCGTCGCGACGGGTCTCGGTGCTCCCGGTGAGGAGCCCGCCGGTGTAGGTACGCGTCGTCTCCAGCGCGATGCCGCCGCCGAGCTCGACGACCTCACGGGTGATGAGCCCGTCCTCGTAGGTGTGCGTCCGCCGGGTCAGGCCGTTGAGGATCGACACCACCTCGAGCCGCTCGGCGCTCTCGGTGTACCGGTACTCCCAGCTCCGCCCCGGCTCGCTCTGCGCGACGGTCCGGCCGGCGTCGTCGTACGCCCAGGTCCGCTCGTGGCCCGTCTCCAGGTCCCGCATCGAGGTGAGGCGGCCGAGCCGGTCGTAGCCGTACTCGGTGTGGATGGTGGTCCCACCCTTCGTCAGCTCCCGCGCCTCCGGGAGGCCGAGCGAGGAGTAGCGGGTGACCGTGAACGTGGCGCCGTTCGCGAGCGTGCCGGAGGCCGGCTTGCCCGCGTTGTAGGCGATGACGCTCTGGACGAACGAAGCGCCGTCGGCGGACGTGACGGTCATCCCGAGCGGATCGCCGGTGTCCGGGTCGATCGGCGTGTCGACGGTGCGGTGGCCCCCGGTCATCAGCTCGCGGACGCGCGTCGGCCGGTGCGTCCGCGGGTCGCGGGACTCGTACCTTCGCAACGTCGTGCCGGGGACGAGCGAGGACGACGGCCGGGTCGCTGCGTCCGCCGGCACCGCCCCGATCCGCTCTTCCTCGGGATACAGCGACGACGACGCTCCGTAGAGGAAGTCGATCCGGAGGCCCGAAGGCTCCGTCATCGACTCGACGCGCACGGCGCCGCTGTCGGCGGAGCTCGTCCACGGGCTGTCCCAGTGGCCGAGCGGTCCATCGATGGCGGTGACGTTGCCGTACTCGTTGAGCGTCAGCACGGTGGTCCGATCGACCCCGGCAGGCACCACGAACCGCTGTGTATCGCCGTACTGGATCGTCGTCGGCCTCCCGCCCTTCCCCGTCTCGTAGATGGCGGTGACGACCTCGTGCGGATCGACGTGCTCGAACGGGTGCGAGGCCGCGCCACGCTCGTAGCGAGTCGTCCGCTGCCGCGAGTCGTTCACAAGGAAGCGCTGCTCGACGATCTCGTTGGCGACGTTCCGGGCAGGCGAGAGCGGCGAGCTGTCGTAGACGTAGACCCAGCGCTGCGTCGGCACGCCGTGCTTCGTCACGCGGGTCAGGTTGCCGCTCTTGCGCGCGAGGTCGGCGCCGAACTCGTCGGTGTCGTGATCGTAGACGACCGTGTCGAGGGCGAACCCGTCGGTGCGCTCGAGCGTTACGCTCGTGAGCAGCTCGAAATTCTGGCTCCGGCGCCGGTTCAGCAGCCACCCGGCGGCGTCGGACGTCACCGGACGGTACGAGAACCGCAGGCGGACCTTCGCGCCTGATCGACGCTCCACGCGCTCGAGCAGGTTCGAGCGATCGCGGTAGGTGAGCTCCACCGGCCCGTGACCGTCTTCGATCTCGGTGAGCCTCCAGGTCGGACGCGAGTCGAGGGGCGACTCCCCGCCCATCGAGAAGGTGCGTGCGCCGAACGTGTACTTCGTCCCGTTCGGGTGCGTGAACTCGAACCGCGACGGCTTCGTGACCAGGTGGCCATGCCCGTCGTCGTGCGCGACCACGTCGATGGCCAACGCGCCCGCGTGGGTGAGATCGGGATCGCAGGTGATGGTGCCCGCCCCGGCCCTCGCCAAACAGCGAGGGAACTCGAAGCTCTGGCCGCCGAGGAGAATGGCATACGCCCCTGCCCGCTCGTCGTCTCCCGCCGCCGCGGCGCCGGGCTCGAACACGCTCGGCCGGCGCTCCTCGATGACGATCCCCATGTAGTTGTGGACCCAGCCGAGCCCGAGCGGCGTCGGTACGTCGTTCTGGTTGTTGTAGGTGCGGACCAGCTCGACCTGCCAGCCGTTCTCCGGAACCGAGAGATCGGTCTCCGAGAACGAGAGGTGCCCATCCGCGACGTTCACCCCGGCAAAGGTCAGCTGGCCGGCCGCGTGTGCGCCGAAGTTCGTGAAGGAGCCGCGGGCGACGCCCAGGTCCGCGGTGATCGGGCGCGCCGGAGGATCGACGGGCTCGACGACCCAGTACGCCCGCCGCCCGAGGCTGCCGTCGCCGAGCATCTCCGTCACGTCCGGCGGCAGCGACAGGTAGAACAGCCGCGCGCCGTTCACCCCGCTCACCTCCCGCTGGCGCATCGGCGCCGGCGCGCGGCCGCCGAGCGGGACCATGTCGTAGGTGCCGTCGGGCAGGAGCGTGAGGTAGACCGACTTCAGGATCGTGGCCGGATCGGCGCAGTCCGGGCTGAGGCAGACCGAGACCGTCCCCTCCCGAAGCGTGCGAGGCTCCACGAAGAACTGCGCGATGGCCGGCTGCGAGATGGGCTGGCGCCGTGCCCGCACGCCGCCGGTGTTCGGATCGCGGGCGCGTGCGGCGGTGAGCGACGTGCCGGCCGCGAGGTAGTCCTGCCGATCGCGGATCCCGAAGAAGTTGAACCGGTAGAGGACGTTCTCCGCGTTCCCGCTCAGGTAGAGCTCGAAGTAGAGGATGTCCTCGCCGCGGAGCACCTCCTCGATCGGCTCGCCGTCGCAGGTGCCGCTCAGCGCGCCGCCGGAGATCCGGACCTCGCAGTTCACGCCGTTCAGGTCGCCGCCGAGGCGCACGACGTACTCGCCGTCGGGCGGGTCGGCGGCGCGGCTCGGGTCGTCCGGCTCGAGGACGTGGAGGAGGAAGTCGTAGGCGAGCTCGCCCTCCTGCGCGGCGGGGGCCGCGTCGTCCTGGAGCCGGTGCTCCTCGTCGCCGCGCCGGACGGTGACGCTCTGGTCCTCCTCGTCGATCTGGAGGACGCGGACCTCGTGCTCCCGGGTGACGTCGTAGCGCTCGCGCCGCGTGCCGTCGGGCTCGACGGCCCGGTAGACGGACTTGAGGGCGATGGCGCCGTCCGGAAGGCCCGTGGTCGGACCGTCGCTCCAGTCCGGCACCTGGGGGCTCAGGGTGCTGCCGTCCTCGCCGGGGTCGCGGATGCCGTTGGCGTTGGCGTCGAGGAGGCCGAGCGGCGCGCCGACGGCCTGGACGTAGTAGTTCGCGCGGGTCAGGTTGCCGATGGTGACGTGCACGCCGTGCGCGTCGACGATGGGGAGGCCGGTGAGCAGCGACTCTGTCGACGAGCCCGGCCGGATCGGGAAGTAGACCGGGAGCGACACGCCGGCCGCGGAGCCGGTGGCGCTCCAGATGCGCCCGGCGAGCGGCGTCACGCCCGGCGGCAGATCCGAGAGCGGCCCGTCGTCGGTGAGGCAGTCCTCTCGAGGCGCCTCCGGCGGCAGCTCGGAGCAGAGCACCTGGAGGAGGTGCCCGGCCTGGCCGCTGTCGCGCAGGCGCTCCCAGCGCGACTCGACGCCGTCCGGCGGCGCCCCGCCCTCGGGCCGGACCGGCTCCGGCGGCGCCGGCGCCTTGCGCACCCGCCAGCGCGTCGAGATCTTCAGGTACTCGTCCCGCGTGGTCGCGGCGCCGCCGTGGCGGACCAGGTGCGGCTCGGCCCTGCCGCCCGGGCGGGAGACGCCGACGTCCTGCGCGCGGCGCTCGACGCGGAGATCGATCTCGGGCGGGTAGAGGATGACGTCGCCCGGGATCTCGAGCTGGGCGACGGTGCAGCGCGAGTACGGCCGCGGCTCGCCCAGGACGTCGACCACCAGCGGCCCGCCTGCCGCGTCGTCGGCGGGGCATGACCCGTCCGGCAGCGCGGTGGAGCCGCCGATCGGCGGGACCACGACCGTGCTCATCCCGGTGTAGCCGGTCGCGTGGTTCACCGCGACGACCTTCAGCCGGTCGCCGCCCTGGAGCCGCACCAGGTGGCGGCGGAGGCGACCCGGGAGGCAGTTCGCCCGGTAGAAGTCGTTCGCGGTGTCGCCCTCGAACTCGTGCTGCCGGCACCTCAGCGTGACGCTCTGGGTCCACTGGTCGGAGGGGCCGAAGCGGACCCGCACGTACGAGGCGTGCGGCCCGGTGCCGCCGCACGCCTCGTCCACGACCGGCGCCGCGGGCGTGAACTTCGCGATCGGGTAGGTGAGATCGTCCTCGCGGAAGAAGAAGACGTCCGTCTCGTTCGCGTCGTCCTCCGAGATCCGCAGGAGGTCGCCGTCGTCGCCGCGCTCGGTCGGCGTGCCGGGGCAGATCGACGGGAGCGGGTTGCCCTCCCGGTCCGAGAACGTGAGCTGGCCCTTGAGGAACCGCGTGTCGACGAGGATCGTCGTCCGGACCTGCGAGCCGGGGTACACCTGGAACGACGGAGAGCCCGCGAGCATGCTGCGGGGACGGAGGCGCCACTTGCCCTCGTAGTTGCCGAGGAGCGGCTGCTCCGGCAGCTCGGCGATGGCGATCGACGAGATCGGGAACATCAGCGGACGCAGGACCCCGAACTCGCCGGCCGGGCCGGTGACGGTCCGCGACTGCCCGCCGTCGTGGGTGACCGTGACGGCGAGGCCGGGGAACCGGACCGAGCCCATCAGCGGGTCCGCCTCGCCCTCGCTGGTGTCCGAGAGCTTGCGGATCGTCAGCGTCCGCGGGTCGGCGTCCGGCGTCGCGTCCGGCGCGGGCGGACCGACCTCGGCCTCGAGGGTGATGGTGGCGGAGTCGAAGCCGGCGGTGCCGGTGAGGACGATCCGGGTCACGCCCTCGGCGAGCGGGACCGAGGTGCTCACCGCGGTCTCCGCGAGCCCCTCGGTGGCCCAGCGGGCCCCGACCGGCGGCGCCAGGGCGATCCCGCTCGGCCCCGTGGCGGCGACGCTGGCGACGACGTTCGTCTCCTCGGCGCCGAACGGGCCGTCGGTCTCGTAGCGCGCGGTGAAGGCGAGCTCGAGCGGCGTCCCCGCCGGGATCGTCGTCGGGCCGCCGTCCACCGCCGGCGTCGTGAGCTCGAGCACGAGCCGCCGCTCGTGGGGCGAGCGCACCGTCCCGCCGAGGAAGGTGAGCTGCGGCGTCGGCAGCGCCGCCATGAAGCCGGTGACGAGGGGCACCAGCGCGAGCTGCGCGTGCGCCTCCCGCACCAGCAGCGGGCCACGGAGCACGCGGAGCGGGTCGTAAAGGAGCTGCTCCGGCGACAGGAGCTGCGCGCCCATGTCGCCCGGCGGCGACCCGCCGACCGCGGCGCTCGCCCGCGCCGCCTCCACCGCGTCGTGCAGCTCCTCGGAGAGCACCGTCACCGCGACGTACTCGAGCGAGCGGGCGACGATCGAGCCCTCGGGCTCGATCCGCGTGCCGTCCGCGCTCACCCGCGCGAACCCGCCCTCCTGCAGCACGTGGCGGGTGGCGTCGTGGGTGAAGACCACCGCGAGCCGGCCCGCGGGCGCGTCCCCGGGCTTCGGCAGCGTCAAGGTGACGCCCTGCAGCGCGCGCATCCCCACCGGCGCGAAGTGCCAGACCGCGTCGGGCACGAGCGGGCTCTCCACCGGGATGCCCAGGGCCCAGCTCGGGACCCGGGTGGCGGTGAGGACCGCGCTTGTCGAGCCGTCCTCGAGCGCGAAAGCTCCGGCGGGCGCGTCGAGGGAGAGGCCCGGGTGCCGGCCCTGGAAGGTCGTCTGGACCGCTCGGCCGGTGTCGAAGCGCACCGCGGTCGCCTGGTCGATCGGCACCAGGATCACCGGCTCCACGCGGTTCGCCGTCTCGGCGGCCACCTCGACCTTGCGGTGCACGGTGCCGTAGCGGACGCCGTCCTCGGCGGTGCCGCCGTCGAAGCGGAGCGTCGCCGGGCCCGGGTCGACGTCGAAGATCGCCCAGTTGCCGTCGGCGTCCGTCCGCGTCTCGGCGCCCCGCCCCCGCAGCTCGACCCGCACGCCGCCGAGCGGCTGCCGCGCCTCGTCGACGACGACGCCGTGCAGGAGCGTCAGCGGCGGCCGGACCGTGAACGGCGAGACGAAGTCCTCCGCGAGGCCGGGGCCCACCGCGGCCTCGACGCCGGCGATCCGGACGACGGCCGTGCGCCCCTCCGGGAGGAGGCCCCGGACGGAGAAGCTCGCGGTCTGCCCGTCGGGGGCGACGCTCCGGCCGCCCTCGAGCGCGACGCCGTCGACGAGGACCTCGAGGCCGCCGATGGTCGCCGGCGCGATCGCCTTGTTGAAGCCGACGCTCACCACCACGTCGGGCTCGACCCCGGTGGCGCCTCGCTCCGGCGAGATCGCGATCACCTCGAGCGGCTCGACCGTCGCGTCGGAGTGCCGGACGGTGACCTGCGCGGTGGCGACGCGTCCGGCGGCGTCGGTGGCGACGACGGCGATCGTGTTCTCGCCGAACGCGAGCGGCACCTGGGCGTGCCAGACGCCGCCGCCCTCGTCCGTGGCCGGGCCGGTGCCGATCCGTACCTCGCGGACGGCGACGCTCGCCCGGACGCGGGCGCGCACGTCGACGAGCGGCGTCTCCACCTCGGCGCCGGCGAGCGGCTCGAGGATGACGACGTCGGGCGGGACGTCGGAGACGGTGAGGCGCTGGACGAGGCTGGAGCGGTTGCCCGCGGCGTCGACGGCCTCCACGACGACGTCGGTGTCGCCCACCGGAAGGTCGAGGACGGCCGCGAAGCCGCCGCCGAGCACCGCCACCGGGGCGCCGGCGACGCGGACCTCCAGGAGGTGCGGATCGCCGGCGGTGCCCGCGAGCGTGAACGGCAGCTCCGTGACCACCGCCGGGCTCGAGCCGGGGCTGGTGATGGCGAGGAACGGCGGGGTCCGGTCGACGGACACTGCGCGGGTGGCGGTGGCGCGGCCGCCGGCGGCGTCGGTGGCCTCGACGAGGAGCTCGTGATCGCCCTCGCCGAGGGCGAGGGACACGGTGAAGGCGCGGTCGGTCATGGTGGCCGCCGTGCCGTCGACCGTCACGGCGATCGGCAGGGTGCCGCCGGTCACGGCGCCGCTCACGGTGAGCGACGCGGCGCCGGTGACGACGCCCTCCGCGGGCTCGTCGATCGACAGCGCGAGCACGGGGGGCGGCTCGCCGCCGTCGGGCGGCTCGGTCCCGCCGTCGGGCGGCTCGGTCCCGCCGTCGGGCGGCTCGGTCCCGCCGTCGGTCGCGGCCTCGCGGACCACCGTGCGCCGCTCGGTCGTCCGCAGCCCGTACCCGTCGACCGCCACGACGGTGAGGAGCTGGCTCCCCTCCGCGAGCGGGACCAGGAGCGAGAAGCTGCCGTCGGCGGCGGCGGTCGTGCGCCCGGCGCCCACCTCGACCTCGACCGTGTCGCCGGCGTCGGCCGGCGTCGCCATGCCGGTGACGAGCACCTCCACCTCGGAGGTGACGAGGCCCTCGACCGGCGCCGTGACGACCAGGGTCGGCGGCACGTCGTTGGCGCGGACGGCGCGCCGCACGACGGTCGACTGCCCGAGCGCGTCCGTCGCCTCGACGACGAGCTCGTTCGCCCCGGCGACGAGGCCCGCGACGTGGGCGAACGACCCGTCGGGCGCGACCTCGGCCGGCGCCCCGCCGACGGTGAGGGTGACGGCGGTGGCGTCGCTCACGCTCCCGCGGACCTCGACCGCGAGCGCGCCGATCCGAGCGCCCTCGGCGGGCGCGGAGACGGCGAGCACCGGGGGCTCGCCGTCGCGCACCACGTGCACGAGCCGCGAGGCGGTGTTCCCGGCCTCGTCCCGCGCGATCACGTCGATGGCGTTCGCGCCTTCGGCCAGCGCGACCACGAGGCGGTAGACGCCCCCGGCGCCGGCGACCATCGGCACGCCGCCCGCCTCCACCGCCGCGACCGGCCCGTCGTCGGTGACCGTCGCGACGACCTCCACGCTCGCCGTCGAGACGGCGCTCCCGTCCGCGGGCGCGTCGACGACCAGGACCGGCGAGGTGAGGTCGATGACGAACCGCCGCCGCTCGACGGCCTCGTTGCCGGCCCGGTCCCGCGCCGTGACCACGAGCTCGTGCGGCCCCTCCGCCGAGACCGTGGCGCCGCTCGCGAACGGAGCGCCGCCGAGCGTCGCCTCGACGCTCGCGAGCGCGAGGTCGGTCGCCGCGTAGACGAGCGTGACCGGGCTCCCGCGGCGCTCGCCCTCGGCGACACCGCTCACCGTGATCGCCGGCGCCGTCCGGTCGAGGGTGAACCGCACGGTGGCCGTGGACTCGTTGCCGGCGGCATCGCGCGCCGTGACGCGGAGCTCGTGGGCGCCCTCGTCCGTCACCGCGGTCCCGCTCGAGAACGGCGCGCCGTCGAGGGTCGCAGCGAGCGTCGCCAGGGTCGCGTCGGTCGCGGAGAAGACCGGGATCACCGACGCGGCCCGGGTCTCCTCGCCGTCGGCGACGCCGGAGACCGAGATCGCCGGAGGCGTCCCGTCGACGGTGAACGAGACCGCGGCCTCGCCGGTGTTGCCCGCGCAGTCGGTCGCGGTCACCCGGACGACGTGCGGTCCTTCGGCCTCCACCGGGCCGCCGACGTACGGCGCGCCGTCGATGGTCGCGGTCGCGGGCACCGGCCCGCTCGCGTCGGTCACCGTCCACGTCACCGGGGGCGCGACGGCCAGGATCGCGCCCTCGGCGACGCCCGCGAGGCTCACCGCCGGGGCGGTCCGATCGACCCGGAACGAGAGGAGCGAGCTCGCCTCGAGGCCGCTCGCGTCCCGGGCGACGACGATCAGCTCGTGATCGCCCTCGGCCGCGATCACGTCGCCGCTCGCGAACGGCGCCCCGTCCAGCGTCGCCGAGAGCGAGGCGACGACGTCGTCGTCGGTCGCCGAGAACGTCACCGAGGGGCTCGCGGCGGTGCACGCGCCGTCGGAGATCCCGGAGACCGCGATCACCGGCGGTGCCGTGTCCACCCGCCGCTCCACGGCGACGGTCCGCGTGGCGACGAGGCCGTAGCCGTCCGTCGCCTCCACCACGATCGGCGTCGTGCCGAGCGGGAGCGCGACCGTCGTCGCGAACGCGCCCCCGGCCGCCACCGCCGCCGCGGCGCCCGCCACCGTCACCGACACGGCATCGGTGGCGTCGGCCGGGCTCGCGGTCCCGGCCACGCGGATCGACGACGAGACGGTCACGGTGCCGTCGAGCGGCTCGGTCACCGCGAGCGAGGGCGGCGTCACGTTCGCCCGCACAGAGCGGCGCACCACCGCCACGTTGCCGGCGGCGTCGGTGGCCTCGACGACGAGCTCGCTCGGGCCGGCGGGCAGGCCGGCGACGTGGGCGAACGCGCCGGAGCCGTCCACCGACGCCGGCGCGAGGTTCACGGTGACCGCGGCGCCGTCGGTCACGGAGCCGCGGACCTCCACCGCGAGCGCGCCGATCCGCTCGCCGTCGGCCGGCGCGTCCACGACGAGGCTCGGCGGCGTGACGTCGATCGTGAACGTGCGGCGCTCGATCGCCTCGTTGCCGGCGCGGTCCCGCGCGGTCACCACCAGCTCGTGCGCGCCCTCCGCCGACACCACGGCGCCGCTCGACACCGGCGCGCCGTCGAGGGTCGCGGCGAGGACGTCGAGGCCGGGGTCCGACGCCGAGAAGGTGAGCGTCGCCGGGGTGCGGCGCCGCTCCCCCTCGCTCACGCCGGCGACGGTGATCGCCGGGGCGGTGCGGTCGATGGTGAACCGCACGGTCGCCGTCGCCTCGTTGCCCGCCCGGTCCCGGGCCGTGGGCACGAGCTGGTGGCGGCCCTCGGGGGGGGGG
>CAZDGH010000016.1:24485-29512 GCA_964504805.1 uncultured Myxococcales bacterium
TGCCCTCGGCCGAGAGCGTCGTCCCGTCGACGAACGGCGCGCCGTCGAGGGTCGCGATCACGGCCTCGAGGTTCGCATCGGTCGCGCCGACGTGCGGCGCCACGTCGGCGCTCGTGTACGCGCCGTCGGCGACGCCGGTCACGGAGAGCGTGGGGGCGGTGCGGTCCACCGTGAACGACAGCTGCGCCTCGCCGGCGTTGCCGGCGCAGTCGGCGGCGACGACGCGGACCAGGTGCGGGCCCTCGGCGTCGACGGCGCCGCCGGCGAACGGCGCGCCGTCCAGGGTCGCGGTCGCCTCGAGGGGGCCGCTCGCGTCGGTGACGCTCCAGGCGATCGACGGCGCGACGGCGACGAACGCGCCGCCGGCGACGCCGGTGACGGCGACCTCTGGCGCGAGCCGGTCGATCCGGAAGGCGACGTGCGCGACGGCGGTGGTGCCGGACGGATCGGTCGCGGTCACCACCAGCTCGTGCGGCCCCTCGCCTCCCACCGGGCTGCCGCTCGCGAACGGAGCGCCGTCGAGCGTCGCGGAGAGCGAGGCGACGGCGTCCTCGTCGGTGGCGGAGAACGACACGACCGGCGTGGCCGAGGTGCAGTCGCCGTCGGCGATCCCGGAGACGGCGATCACCGGTGCGGCCGTGTCGGCGCGGCGCTCGACCGTGACGGTGCGGCTCGTCTCGAGGCCGTAGCCGTCGGTGGCCGTGACCAGGATCGGGTTCGATCCGACCACGAGCGCCACGTCGGCCGCGAAGGTGCCGTCGGCCGCCGGCGACACCGGCCGCCCGGCGACCGCGAGCTCGACGGCGTCGGCGGGATCCCCGGGCGTCGCCACGCCGGTGACCGCCACCGTCGCCGAGAACGTGGTCGCGCCGTCGGCCGGCGCAGTCACGGCGAGCGCCGGCGGGGTGACGTTGGCGCGGACCTGCACGGTCGCCGCGGTGGTGAGCCCCACGGCGTCCGTCGCCTCGACGACGAGGTCGTTGGCGCCTGGGAGGAGCGGCACGACCACCGAGAACGCTCCGCCGGGGCCGGTCGCGGCGGGAGCGCCGGCGACGGTCACCGACACAGGCGTCGCGTCGGTCGCGGCCCCGCGCACCTCCACCGTGAGCGCCGCGATCCGCGCCCCCGCGGACGGGGCCTCGACCGTGAGCACGGGCGGTGTGAGGTCGATGGTGAAGCGCCGCCGCTCGATCGCCTCGTTGCCCGCGCGGTCCCGCGCCGTCACCACCAGCTCGTGGAGCCCCTCGGCGGCTACGGTGGCGCCGCTCGCGATCGCCGCGCCGTCCACCGTGGCCGAGACGCTCGCGAGCCCCGCGTCGGTCGCGGAGAACGTCGGCGTCACCGGCGCCGAGCGGATCTCGCCGTCGGCGACGCCGCCGACGGTCACCACCGGCGGCGTGCGATCGAGCGTGAACCGGACCGTCGAGCCCGCCTCGTTGCCGGCGAGGTCCCGGGCCGTGATCCGCAGCTCGTGGGCCCCCTCCGCGGACACCGGATCGCCGCTCCCGAACGGCCCGCCGTCGAGGGTCGCCTCGACGGTCGCGAGGTGCGAATCGGTCGCCGTGAAGACGGGGACGACCGTGGCCGCCCGGGTCTCCTCGCCGTCGGCGACGCCGGTGACGACGATCGAGGGAGGGGTGTGATCGACGGTGAAGGCGACGGTCGCCTCGCCGGCGTTGCCCGCGCAGTCGATGGCCGTCACCCGGAGCAGGTGCGCGCCCTCCGCCGCGATCGGGCCGCCGACGTACGGTACGCCGTCGAGCGTGGCGACGCCCGGCACCGGCCCGCTGGCGTCGCTGACCGTCCAGGTGACCGGCGGGGTCTCCTGGAGCAGCGCGCCGTCCGCCACGCCGGCGAGCGCCACGGCGGGCGCCGTGCGATCCACACGGAAGGCCACGCGCGCCGTCGCCGAGAGCCCGCTCTCGTCCTGGGCGGTCACCACGAGCTCGTGGGCACCTTCGTCGCCGACCACGCCTCCGCTCGCGAACGGCCCGCCGTCGAGGGTGGCCGTCACCGAGGCGACGGCGTGGTCGTCCGTCGCCGCGAACGTCACCGCCGGGCTCGCCGTCGTGCCGGCCCGGGGGGCCACGCCGCCCACGGTGATCACCGGCGGCGCGGTGTCCTCGCGCCGCTCGACGGCGAGCGTCCGGGTGGTCGCGAGCCCGTACCCGTCGGTGGCCTCGACGACGATCGGGGTCGCCCCCACCGCGAGCGCCACCGTCGTCTCGAACGCGCCGGCGACGACCGGCACGGCGACGCCCGCCACGGTGAGCGACACGGCGTCGGTCGCGTCCGCGGGCGCCGCCGTGCCCGCCACCCGGATCGAGGGCGCCGTGGTCACGGTGCCGTCGAGCGGCGCGGACACCGAGAGCGTGGGAGGGACGTCGTTGGCGCGGACCGATCGGCGGACGACCGCGACGTTCCCGGCGGCGTCGCTCGCCTCGACGACGAGCTCGCTCGCGCCGGGCGGCAGCCCTGCGACGTGTGCGAAGGCGCCGGACGCGTCGACCGACGCCGGCGCGAGGTTCACCGTCACCGCCGCGCCCTCGGTCACGCGGCCACGCACCTCCACCGCCAGCGCGCCGACCCGCGCGCCGTCGAGCGGCGCGTCGACGGTCAGCTCGGGCGGGGTCCGATCGATGGTGAACGCCCGGCGCTCCACCGCCTCGTTGCCGGCGAGGTCGGCCGCCGTGACGACGAGCTCGTGCGGTCCCTCGACGGACACGACCACGCCGCTCGAGACCGGCGCGCCGTCGAGCGTGGCCCCCACCGAGGCGAGGCCGGGGTCCGTCGCGGCGAAGGTCACGGTCGCCGCCGTGCGGCGGCGCTCGCCGTCGGCGACGCCGTCGACGGTGATCGCCGGCGGTGTCCGGTCCAGGGTGAACCGCACGGTCGCGGTCGACTCGTGGCCGGCGGCGTCGCGCGCGGTGACGACGAGCTCGTGCGCGCCCTCCGCCGACACCGCGCCGCCGCTCGCGAACGGAGCGCCGTCGAGGCTGCCGTCGACCCAGAGCAGGTGGGCGTCGGTGGCGGTGAAGGCGGGCGTCACCGAGGGGTCGCGGGTCTGCGCGCCGTCGGCGACGCCGGCGATCGAGATCGCCGGCGGGGTGAGATCGACGGCGAAGGCCACCTCGGTGCGACCTTCGTTGCCGGCGCAGTCCGTCGCCACGGCCACGGCGAGGTGGTCGCCCTCGCCCACGAGCCCGCCGGGGAACGGCGCGCCGTCGAGGAAGCCGGCCACGGGCGAGCCGTCTCCCGACGCGAAGCCGACCACCGGCGCGGCGCCGAGGAGGTCGCCGGCCGAGACGCCGGTGACGAGCGCGACGGGCGGCGTGCGATCGAGGGTGAAGCGCACCACCAGGACCGCGCGGTTGCCCGCCGCGTCCGCGGCGACGAGCTCGAGCAGGTGCGCTCCCTCGGAGGCGATCGGCTCGCCGCTCGCGTAAGGAGCGCCGTCGAGCGTGGCGGCCAGCGAGGCGAGCGTCGGATCGGTCGCGGAGAAGGTCGCGACGACGGGGCCCTGGGCGCAGAGGCCGTCCACGACGCCGGCGAGCGAGAGCTCGGGCGCGGTGCGGTCGATGCGGAAGCGGACCGTGGCCGTGGTCGTCACCCCGGAGGCGCTCGTCGCGGTCACGACGAGCTCGTGCGGACCCTCGCCGGCCACCGTGGTGCCGCTCGCGAACGGCGCGCCGTCGAGGAGCGCCGTCGCGGGATCGGTCGCGCTGAAGGTGATCGTCGGCGAGCCGGCGGTCACCTCGCCGTCGGCGACGCCGGCGATCGTGATCACCGGCGCGGTCGCCAGCGCCACCGCGCTGCAGGCCCGGGCGACGTTGCCGCAGGCGTCGCGGGCGGTGGCGACGAGCGTGTTGTCGCCTGGGGCGAGCGGGACGGTGGCGGCGAAGGCGCCGTCGGCGCCGACCGGCGCAGGTACGCCGGCGACGTCGACGGCCGCCGCGCCGCTCGACGTGCCGGAGGCGAGCGCCGGCGTGGCGTGGAGCTCGGCGCCGTCGGCGGGCGCGTCCAGGGTGACCGCCGGGACCAGCTGGTCCGCGGCGAAGACGCGCACCCGCGCGGCGCCGCGACGGGTGAGCGTGACGCGCAGCTCGCCGGACGCGGGCAGGTCCACCACGAAGGCGTCGCGCCGGCCGCGGATCCGGCCGATCTCCACGCCGTCGAGGGTGATCGTCCCGCGGGCGCGGCGGTGACCGTCGACGCCGTTCTCGACGACGACGACGCCGATCGCTGCGGCATCGGGGCGCGCGATCGCGGCCCGCACGTCGTCCGCGCCGGGAGAGACGGCGGTCACGTCCGCGAGCCCGCAGGGGAGCGCGTCGAGGGAGGCGACCGCGGCGCGCGCGCCACCCGTGCTCCGCCTCGCCGGCTCGAGGACCAGGTCGTTCGCCGCGCGCAGCTCCACGTGCTCGACGTGGAGCCGCTCGCCCGATCGGACCGTGCCGGCCCGCCGCCGGTTCAGCCGCGCCTCGACCCGGCGCGCCTCTCCGGCGCCGTGGCCGTCTCCGTTCTGGAGCACCAGGAGGCCGTCATCCCCGGCCGCGGCCGCGAACGAGACGGACGCCGACGTGTCGCCGTCGACGGCCACGGACGGCGAGAGCCAGCCCGGCGCGAGCTCGGTGGGGACGATGCCGGCGCAGAGGCCCGGCGCGGGGCCGAGCGACGCCGACACCGCCGCGGTCGCGGGCGGGCGCGGCGCCGGCGCCGGCGCCTCGCGGTCCTGCGGGCCGCACGCCACCAGCGCGAGGGCGATCGCCGGCACCAGCGGCGGCGGCCGGCGCAGCGGCTTCACCGAGAGCGTCACGGTCCCCCCCTGGGCGCCGAGACGCCTTCGTCGTCGTCGTCCATGCTCACGCAGTCCGGATCCGCGAAGTCGACGAGCCCGTCGCCGTCGTCGTCGGCGCCGTTCGCGCACGCGGCCAGGCGGCACGTGCTCCCGCCGCCCGTCGGCCTGCACTCGGTCGGCATGCCCCCGATCCACTCGCAGAAGATGTCGGGGAGCGCCGGGTCGCACG
>CAZDGH010000017.1:0-9778 GCA_964504805.1 uncultured Myxococcales bacterium
GCGCGCTCCTTCGCCGGCGGCGGCGGCGGGCGCGGCTCCGCGGCGGCCGCGGGGGCGGCGAGGAGCAGCGCCTCGAGGGCGAGGAGCGCGGCGGCGAGCGGGCGCATGGAGCACCTCCTGCGCGATCATCGTCCCGGCCCGGGCTGGCGCAAAGGCCCGGGGCGCCCCCGGGGTCTTGCGCCAGGGGCCCGCGAGGTGGCCTTTTCCCGCGGCCCGTGGCTAGATGCGCCCCTTTTCGCTGACCCGACGGAGCCGCCGTGAAGTTCTACGCCACGCCCCCCTCCCGCGCCCGCCTGCAGGAGGACGTCAACGCCTTCGTGTCGCTCCTCAAGTTCGAGCGCGACGAGCAGGCGGAGAAGATGGTGCTCTCCACCGCGACGCTGCCTCCGTCCCGCGCGCTCTACGAGGCGCTCGGGAAGGCGAAGCTCACCCAGGCGCTCGCCGATCCGGGCTTCGAGGGCGAGTGGCGGACCCACCTCGAGGACCCCGCCGATCCGTACGGCCCGGAGGCCGCCAAGGAGGTCCGCTTCCTCGGCACCGGCGAGGCGATCGCCACCCTGTGGTGGAAGCGCGCGCCGACCTCGATCATCGGGCGCTTCAAGGTGGTGCCGAAGGGCGCGGGCTTCAGCCTCGGCTTCTCGGGCTTCGAGGCCGACTCGGCGCTCGCCGCCAAGCTGCCGCCCAAGGCGCCGGCGAAGCCCGCCGGCGGGCTCTTCGACGACGGCAAGGCCGCGGCGAAGCCGTCCGCCCGGGCCGACAAGGGCGGGAAGCGCGAGGGCGGCAAGCCGCCGCCCCGGAAGCGGTAGCGGCTACTCGAGCGGCCCCGCGCCGCCGCGCTTCGGCTTGCCCTTCTTGCGCCACTGCCGGGGCGGGCCCTCCTTGGCGAGGATGCCCGCGTAGTCGATCCGGCCGTCGCCCGAGGAGGACGGCCGCACGCCGGCGACCATGGCGAGCCGCTTCAGGAAGGCCTCGACCACGTCGCCCGCCGGCCGGAGCGCGTCGATGAGCGCCGACTGCGCCTCGAAGGCGAGCCGGAGCGCGCGGGCGTCCTCCTCGCGGGCGAAGCCGCGGCGGACGAGGTCCTGGAACGAGTTCGCCAGCGACACCAGCGAGTAGCCGTAGCCCTGGACCATCTCGGCGGCGATGCGGACCACCGCCGGCGCGCCGAGGCGGCCGTCGATCATCAGCAGCACCGCCGCCTGGAAGTAGTTGTAGATCGGCACCACCCGGCGGCCGTACGGCGCGAAGCGGGCGGGCGGGGTGAAGCCGTCGAGGTGGATGAAGATCCGGCGCACCGCCTCGGCGCGCTCGAGCCGCGTCACCAGGTCGAGGATCTTCGCCGCGTCCTCCTCGTAGGAGACGCAGCCCTCGAGGATCCGCGCGAGCTGCGCGACGTCGACCACGCCGGAGAGCACGTCGGCGTAGAGCGAGTAGATGAAGGCGTCGGCCTCGGCGTCGTCGCCGAAGCAGGTCTCGGTGGCAGCGGCGGGGACGCGGGTGCGGCCCTCGAGCAGCGCCGGCAGCTTGTAGCCGACCTGGTCGCGGACGGCGCGGAAGCGGCCGCGGGCCATGTTCGACAGGTTCGGCTTGAGCACGAACTCGTCCCAGACCACGCCGTCGAGGCGGAGCTTCTCCTCGAGCTTCTCGCGCATCTGCGTCGGCGAGCCCGAGACGATGGTGATCCGCGAGTCGCCGGCGGCCTTGAGCTCGCGGAGCAGCGACGCCGAGCCGGCGACGTTCACCTTGTCGCGGGCCCGCTCCATCGCCGCGCGGATCAGGCCGCGGAGGGAGTCGAAGTCGGTGCGGAGGTAGGTCTTGTCGAGATCCCACCGGTAGACGTGCCGGATCGGCTCCACCTCAGGCCCCCGACGCCTTCGCGGGCGCGCCCAGCGTCGCCGAGACGGTGTCGAGCACCTTCGACGAGGCGCCCTTGAGCGCGACCTTCCCGGCGTTGGCGATGGCGCGCTCGCGGCTCCGGCCGTGGGCCTTGATGACCAGCCGGTCGAACCCGAGGATCGGCGCGCCGCCGTACTGCTCCCAGTCGGTGAGCTGCTTGATCCGCTTGATCCCGCCCGAGAGCATGATCAGCCCCGCCTTCCAGGCGATCTTCTCCTTGTAGGCGTAGCGCGCGAGCTCGACCACCGTCTCGGCGACGCCCTCGAGCATCTTCAGCACCACGTTGCCGACGAAGCCGCCGGTGACCACCACGTCGGCGGTGCCCTTGGGGATGTCGAGGCCCTCGATGTTGCCGATGAACTCGATGCCCTCGATCGCCGAGAGGCGCTTGTGGGCCTCGACGATCGAGGGCAGCCCCTTCTCGGCCTCGGTGCCGTTCGAGAGCAGCGCCACCTTCGGCCTCGGGTTCTTGGAGATCACCCGGGCGTAGGTCGAGCCCATCACCGCGAAGGCGACCAGGTCCTCGGCGGTGACGTCGAGCGTCGCGCCGACGTCGAGGATGAGCGAGAAGGGATCCTCCTTGGCGCCGCGGGTCGCGTGGGTCGGGTAGACCGCGGCCAGCGCCGCGCGGCGCACGCCGGGCAGGAGCTTCAGGGTGCGCGAGCAGGCGAGGACCGCCGCGCCGGTGTTGCCCGCGGTGACGAGCGCGTCGGCGTGGCCGTCGGCGACGAGCTTCGCCGCGACCAGGATCGACGCCTGGGGCTTCCGCTCCAGCGCCTCCGACGGCTTCTCCGCCATCCCGACCCAGTCCGGCGCGTGGTGGACCGCGATCCGCTCCGGGTTGTGGGAGAGCTCGGCGAGGATCGCCGACACCTTCGGCTCGTCGCCGACGAGGAGCAGGTCGGCGTCGACCTCGAGGGAGAGCCGCGCGGCGCCGCGGACGACGTCGTCCGGCGCGAAGTCGCCGCCCATGGCGTCGATGGCGAGGGTGGGGCGCGGCATCGGCGTCCTACTCCTTCACGACGACGTCCCAGATCCGGACCTTGTCGTCGTTCCAGTCGGAGGTCCACAGCGTCTTGCCGTCCCGGGAGACGTCGAGGCCGCACGGCTCGTCGCCGGTGGGCTCGCGCTCGACCTCCTTCATGGTCGCCGCCTCGAGGACGCTCACGGTGTCGGCGCCGAAGTTGGTCATGTAGAGCCACTTCCCGTCCGGCGAGACCTTGATCGTCTTCGAGCGCTTGCCGGTCGGCACGCTCGTCGCCACGACCTGGTCGGTGGCGGTGTCGATCTTCACCGCGCCGCCCTTGCCGCCGAAGAGCGAGACGTAGACGTGCTTGCCGTCGGGCGCCATGGCGACGTGCCGCGGGTTCGCGAGCGGCTTCACCGTGGCGAGCACGGCGAACGGCGCGGCGTCGGCCTGGAACACCGTCACCGAGTTCCCCTTGGTGTCGAAGTTGGCGATGTAGCCCTTCTTGCCGTCGGGGGTGATGGCGACGCCGCGCGGGTTCACGCCGGCGGGCACCACGCCGAGGAGCGCGTAGGTGGTCGCGTCGTAGACCGCGAGGTTGTTCGACGTCCAGTAGGAGACGTAGAACCGCGCGAAGTCGGGCGAGAAGGTGACGACCTTCGGGAAGACGCGGAGCGGCTTCTTGCCGGACTTGTTGCCCGGGATCCGGTGGATCACCTGCCAGGTCGCGGTCTCGTAGACGAGCACCTCGTCCTTCTGCCAGCCGCCGGTGACGATCGCGCGGCCGCCGTCCCGGTCGAAGGCGATCTCCACCGGCGAGCTCTTGCCGGTCTTCACCCGCTTCACGATCTTCTTCGTGGCGACGTCGATGATCGAGAGCGTGTTGTCGGAGAAGTTCGTGGCCACCGCCCACTTCTGATCGGGGGTGAGCTCGACGCCCTTCGGCCAGCGGTCGACGTCGAGGACCTGCTTCAGCACCAGCTCGACCGGCCCGCCGTCGGGCGGGGGCTCGGCGGCGCCGCCCTGCATGAGGAGCGCGCGGCGCTTCTCCTCGGGCGTGAGCGTCTTCCTGGCGCCGGCGGCGGCGACCGGGACGGCCAGGGCGAGCAGGAGGCACAGCGCGCGGGTCACGAGCGCCCCCGGAGCTCGGCGAGCGGCACGTCCTCGACGCTCGCGGCCTTGGGATCGGGCGCGTCGTAGTGCCACCACTCCATCCGGTTCGAGGTGAAGCCCGCCGCCTCCATCGCCGCCTTCAGGATCCCGGCGTGCTTCTTCGCGGCCTCGGAGGCGCCGGGGAAGCCGTGGTGCGCGCGGACCGTGAACTCGTCGTGGTCGGACTGGTGCTCGACCGGCTTGCCCTCGAGATCGGCGAGGCCGACGTCGACGGCGGTGCCGCGGTTGTGGTTCGAGCCGCGCTCGGGCGGCGCGACGTAGCCGGGGACGGGGCAGAGCTCCCAGAGGAGCCGCTGCACCGCGACCGGCCGGTAGCCGTCGAAGGCGACGAGGCGGAAGCCCTGCGGCCGGAGCCCCTCGGCGACGCGGGCGAGGCGCTCGGCGACCGAGCGGCGCACGGCGAACACCGGCACGTCGTAGAGCGCGCGGCGGAACGGGTTCTGGTCCGAGGCGTAGCGGAGGTCGAGCACGAGGCCGGGGACCAGGGCGCTCGCGTCGACGAGGAGGTCTTCGCTCACGGGGCGGATGGTAGCGCGGGCCGGCGGGTACCGCGAGGCGGAGCGCACCTCTTCCTCCTCGGGCGCGGGCGCACGCTCGCCCGTCACGGCTCCGGCTCGCCGTCCTTCGGGAGCCCACCGCCCGTCGGGGGGAGCTGCGGCGTGGAGGTGGCGAGCGCCTCGGGCTCGCCGCCGAGGCGGCGCACCGCCCAGGCCGCCGCGTCGCGGACGCCCGGATCGGGATCGGCGAGGCGCGCCGCCGCGGCCTCGAGGACGGACGCGTCGCCGCTCGCGCCGGCGGCGACGAGGGCGTTGCGGACCGTGCCGTGGTGCTTCGGCCGCGCCAGCGCCGTGCCGCGGGCCCGGGCCGCCCACTCCTCGAACGGCATCGCCACGAGCCGGGCGAGCGGCACGTCCCAGAGCGCGCCGGCCCGCGGCAGGAGCGCGGCCTCCCGCGTCGGCGAGGCGAAGCGCGCGTTCCACGGGCAGACCTCCTGGCAGAGGTCGCAGCCGAACACGAGCGGGCCGGTGCGCGCCTTCACCTCGTCGGGCACCACGCCGCGGTTCTCGATCGTCTGGTACGAGAGGCAGCGCCGCGCGTCGACGACGTAGGGCCGCGGGAACGCGCCGGTCGGGCACGACGGCAGGCAGGCCTGGCAGGTGCCGCACATCTCGGGGTGCGGCGCGTCGAAGGGCTCGCAGGGCCGGTCGAGGACGAGGGCGCCGAGCAGCACCCAGCTCCCGCGGGTGCGGGTCACCAGGCACCCGTTCTTGCCGATCCAGCCGATCCCGGCGCGCTCGGCCCAGGCCTTCTCGGCGATCGGCCCCCAGTCGACCGAGCCGTAGGTGCCGACGCCGGGGTCGGCGGCGGCGAGCGCCTTGCGGAGCTTCCTCAGCTTCCGCCGCAGCACCGAGTGGTAGTCGGTGCCGCGGGCATAGCGGGCGACGCCCGACGGCCGCGCCGCGGGATCGAAGTACGAGAGGGCGAAGATCGCCACCGTCTCCGCGCCGGGGAGGAGCAGGCGCGGGTCGGTGCGGCGCGGATCCCGCAGCCACTCCATGTCGGCGTGGAGCCCCTCGGCGAAGAAGCGGTCGAACGGGGCCGGATCGAGCGGCCCCGCCTTCGCGAGGCCGACCTCGTCGAAGCCGAGCTCGCGGGCGAGGCGCCGCACCAGCGCGCCGCGCTCCGCCGGCGGCATCACGGCTTCGGCTCGAGCGGCGGATCCCACGTCGGCTCGGCCACGCCCGCCCGGTGGTTCGCGAGGCGCGCCAGCATGAAGAGGAGGTCCGAGAGCCGGTTCAGGTACCGGATCACCTCCGGCCGCACCGGCGCCACGTCCGAGAACGCGAGGATCCGCCGCTCCACCCGCCGGCACACCGTCCGGCAGACGTGGAGCTGCGCCGCCCCCGGGTCGCCCCCCGGGAGGACGAACTTCCGGAGCGGCGGCACCTCTCCGTCCGCCGCGTCGATCGTCCGCTCCATCCACGCGATCGCTTCCTCGCCGAGCGGCACGACCTGCTTGCGCACCGACGCCGGATCCGGCGTCGCGAGCTCCGCCCCGAGGGTGAACAGCTCGTCCTGCAGCTTCTTCACGAACCCGCGCAGCTCCTCGTCCCGGAGCGCCGCCGCCGCCACGCCGAGCGTCGCGTTCAGCTCGTCGACCTCGCCGTACGCGTCGACCCGCGGATCGTCCTTGCGCACGCGACCGCCGCCGTAGAGGCCGGTGGAGCCGGTGTCGCCGGTCTTGGTGTAGATGCGGAAAGCCATGGGGGAAGGCTCCAGGCTCCAGGCTCCAGGCTCCGGGCTCCAGCAGGCGGGCTGGCGGAGCGGCCGGTCGCCGCGGGTGAGGCTGCAGGCGACAGCGTAGGGCGCGCGGCGTCGCCCGAGACGCGTCGCGCCGCGGGGGGTGCCGGAGCCTGGAGCCTGGAGCCTGGAGCCTGGAGCCTGGAGCCCGGAGCCTCGGCGTCAGGCCGCGCCGGCCTCGCGCCGCTCGCCGCGCACCGCCGCTTCCAGGCGGCGCAGCGCCAGGTCGACGTAGGCGGGATCGCGCTCGAGGCCGAGGTAGCGGCGGCCGGCGGCGACGGCGGCGACGCCGGTCGTGCCGGAGCCGGAGAAGGGATCGAGGACGAGGTCGCCGGGGCGGGAGCTCGAGCGGACGATGCGCTCGAGGAGCGAGAGCGGCTTCTGGGTCGGGTGGGCGCCGAGGAGCTTCTCGCCCTTGGAGGGCGTCGGCAGGCTCCAGACGACCTGCTTGCCGCCGGGCTCGGGCAGCTCGAACGGCAGGCCCCAGACGTCGCGCATCTGCTTGCCGCCGTTCTCGGCCTTCATGTCGCGGTAGTTGAAGGTGTGGAGCAGCTTCTTCGAGCGGCGCGGCGCGGCCCAGAGCACGAGCTCGCTCGAGTGGGTGAACATCCGGCAGGCGAGGTTCGGCGCGGCGTTCGGCTTGAACCAGGTGACGGTGTTGAGCAGGTGGTAGCCGAGCTCCTGCAGCGCGTAGCCGATCGAGAAGATCACGTGCTGGGTGCCGGAAACCCAGAGCGTGCCGGAGGGCTTGAGCACGCGCTGCGCGGCGCGGAGCCACGCGACCTGGAAGGCGTGGTCCTCGGCGAGGCCGCGGGAGACGTCCCAGCCGCCCTTGTCGACCGAGGCGCGCTTGCCGGCCTTGCAGGTGAAGCCGCCGTTCGAGAGGTGGTAGGGCGGGTCGGCGAAGACGAGGTCCACGGAGGCCGCGGGCAGCTGCTCGAGGAGGGCGAGGCAGTCGCCCTGCGCCACGCGGAAGCGGTCGTCGTTGCCGGGGAGGAGCGAGAGGGGATCGTGCGAGCGGGCCATGCCGCCGACTGTCGAGTCGGACCCGCTATCGGTAAAGAAAACGGCCGCCGGCTCCTTGTGGAGATCCGGCGGCCGCTCGTGGGACGTCGCGGCGCTACTTCGCGGGCGCCGGGTTGAAGGTCCGGACGTACTTCGCGAGGCCGTCGATCTCGGCGGCGGAGAGCTTCGACTTCCACGCCTTCATCTTGGTGTCCGGCACGCCGTCGGAGATCGCCTTGCGGATCTCCTCGTCGGACTCCTTGGCCTGCCAGGCGGCGTCGACGAAGGAGTCGATCTTGTGCTTCTGGCCCATCTTCGTCTGGGCCTTGCCGTCCTCGCCGTGGCACATCGCGCACTTCTTGTTGAACAGCGCCTTGATCGCGGGATCGGTGGCGCCGGCCGCGGGCGCCGCGGCGGCATCGGCGGGCTTCGCGGCCGCGTCGGCGGGCTTGCCGGCCTCGTCGGCGGCGAGCGCCGGGGCGGCGACGAGGGTGGCAGCGAGGAGGGAGGCGAGGGCGGTCAGACGCATGCGTGGGGTTCTCCGAAGGGCGGGACCGCACGATCGACGGCCCGCCGGGACGGCCGATTCTAGAGCACGGAAGCGCCCGGCTGCCCAGCGGATTTCCGGAGGAGCAGCCTGTAGCGCAGCCACACCAGGTGAAAAGCCGCGAACACCGCCAGGAAGGCCCAGGCCATCGGAGGCGCCGCGCCCTCGAGGAGGGAGGCGAGGATCCCGAGCGTCGCCGCGCCGCTCCAGATCACCTTCAGGTTCAGCATCCCGCGGAAGGACTCCGCCGAGGCGTTCCTCCCGAGGAGCGACTCGACGCCGATGCCGAGGAGCGCCGCGCCCACGAGGCGCGACGCCACCGGGTCGACGCACGACCAGCCGAGGAGCCCGAGGAGCCACGAGGGCGCGACGAGGAGCGGCGCCGCGAAGAGGACGTCCGCGACGAAGTGGACGACGAACCAGGTGCGGAGGCTGCTCGGGACCATGGGGCTCCTGTACGCTCGCGCGCCCCGGGAGGTTACGTGGAGCCGATCTACCTCGACCACAACGCGTCGACGCCGGTGCCCGAGCGGGTCCGCGACGCGGTGGCGCGGGCGCTCGCCGAGGGCTTCGGCAACCCGAGCGCCTCGCACCCGTTCGGCCGGCGCGCGAAGGAGCTCGTCGAGCGGGCGCGGGCCGAGGTCGCGGCGCTGCTCGGCTGCGAGCCGGCGTCGATCCTCTTCACCTCGGGCGGCACCGAGGCGACGAACCTCGCGCTCCGGGGCCACGCCGCGGCGCTCGGGCGCGCGCCGTCGGTGGTGACGACCGCGGTCGAGCACCCGGCGACCTCCGAGGCGCTCTCGGCGCTCGGCGCGCCGGTCACCGCGCTGCCGGTCGGCGCGTCCGGCGCGATCGATCCGGCGGACGCCGCCGTCGCGCTCGCCGCCGCGCGCGGGCCGGTGCTCGTCTCCGCGATCCTGGCGCAGAACGAGACCGGGGTGATCCAGCCGGTCGCCGCGCTCGCGCGGCTCGCGAAGGAGCGGGGCGAGGTGGTGGTCCACGCCGACGCCGCGCAGGCGGTCGGGAAGATCCCGGTGGACGTCGAGGCGCTCGGCGTCGACCTGCTGTCGGTCGCCGGCCACAAGCTCTACGCGCCGAAGGGCGTCGGCGCCCTGTACGTGCGGCCCGGGACGAGGCTCGCGCCGCTCCTCCGCGGCGCGGGGCACGAGCGGGGCCTCCGGCCCGGCACCGAGAACGTCGCCGGGATCGCCGGCCTCGGCGAGGCGTGCGCGCTCGCCCGGGAGGACCTCGCGGCGGAGGCGTCGCGGCAGAAGGCGCTGCGCGATCGGCTGGAGGCGGCGCTCGGCGCCGCGGGCTTCGTCGTCCACGGCAAGGGGCCGCGGCTGCCGAACACGCTGAACGGCCGGTTTCCCGGCGTCGCCGGGAGCGCGCTCCTCGCCCGCGTGCCGGAGCTCGCGTTCACCACCGGGAGCGCCTGCCACGCCGGGACCGAGCACCCGTCGGCGGTGCTGCTCGCGATGGGGCTCGCCGCGAGCGACGCGCTCGGCGCGATCCGGCTCTCGCTCGGGCGGGGCACGACCGAGGCGGACGTCGACCGGGCCGCGGCGCTCCTCGTGCGCGCCGCCCGCGGCTGAGGCGCGCCGCTCGCGTCTCGACCGCGCGATGGCCACGTTCCACCGCGTATGCGTGGCACCCCGAACCGCGAACGCTCGCCTGGCGCCCCGGCGCTCGACCTGCCGCCCGCAGCGCGAGGCGGCGCCGCCTTCGAGGTCGGCCGCACGCTGGCGGCGCTCGGCGCGCGGTGGCACCGGGCGACGCTCGAGGGCGAGGCGCACCTGCCCGACGGTCCCGCGCTGCTCGTCGGCACCCAGGGGCTCTACGGGCTCGACACGCCGGTCTTCTTCTTCCTGCTGCTCGAGCGCACCGGC
>CAZDGH010000017.1:9788-28944 GCA_964504805.1 uncultured Myxococcales bacterium
GTCGGCCTCGCGGAGCGGCTCCTGTGCCGGGCGCCGCCGCTGCGCGAGCTGCTGCGCGCGCTCGGCGGTGTCGAGGGCACGCGCGAGAACGCGCTCTCGCTGCTGCGGCGCGGCGAGTGGGTGGTCTGCTACCCGGGCGGCGCGCGCGAGGTGTTCAAGGACGCGAGGCTCCGGCACCGGCTCGCGTGGGGCCGCGCCCTCGGCTTCGCCCGGGTCGCGGCGGAGGCGGGCGTGCCGATCGTGCCGTTCGCCGGGGCGGGGATCGACGACACGTTCCGCGTGGTGGGCCGCCTCGCGCCGCTCGCGCGGCTCGCGGGCCACGAGAAGTACGCGGTGCCCGTCGGCGTCGGCCTCGGGCCGGTGCCGCGCCGGGCGACGTTCCGGTTCGCCCTCGGCCCGCCGATCCCGCCGCCGCGGCCGGGGGCGGCGGACGTGGAGCTCGTGGCGACGCGCGACCGCGTGCGGCGCGCCGTCGAGTCGCTCCTCCGCGCGCTGGAGCCTCCATGCTCGCCCCGCTGATCCCGTCGCGCGCGCAGGTCCCGGCCGAGTTCCGGATCCCCTACCGCGACGAGCACGTCCGCGGCCTGCCGCTCCGCCGCTTCTACTTCGAGGACGGCCTCGTCGATCCGTCCCGGAGCCTCGTCTGCGTGCCGGGCCTCGCCGCGTCGGGGCGCTCGTTCGCGCGGCTCGCGCCGCTCCGGCACCGCTGGGACCTGCGGATGGTGACCGCGCCGCTCTCGGTGCCGCTCCCCGGCAGCCCGGCGGAGGCGCTCGCCGACGTCCTCGCCGCCTACGTCGCCGGCCTCGACCGGCCCGTGCTCCTCGGCACCTCGTTCGGCTCGCTCGTCGCCCTCGACGCCGCCCTCGAGGCCGGCGACGGGATCTCGGGGCTCGTGCTCGTCTCCGCGGTCACCGGCGGCCACATGGTCCCGCGGCGCTACGCCGCGTTCGCCGGCGCCATGCTCGCCCCGCGGCCGCTCGCCTGGCTCGCCGCGCCGCTCGCCGCCCGGATCCTCGGCGGCGCGCGCCTCGACCCCGCGGCGCGCAAGGAGCTCGTCCGCGAATCGCGCCTCATCTCCACCGCCGAGATGTTCCGGCGCGTGGCGGCGATCCTCGGCACCGACATGGCGGCGCTGCTCTCCGCCGTGCAGGTGCCGGTGCTCGTCGTCCACGGCACCCGCGATCGCGTCATCCCGCCGCGCAAGGCGCGGGAGATGGTGGCGGCCGTGCCGGGCTGGCGCTACGTCGAGATCCAGGGCGCGGGCCACGTCCCGTACCTCTCGCACCCGCGGCAGTTCCTGGAGGCGCTCGAGCCGTTCCTCGACGAGGTCGAGGCGCGGCGGGCGGCGACGGCGCCCGGTAGCTGACGCTCGGTGTCGCCCGTAGAACGCGCGCGGCGTCTTCGAGCGGCCCGGCTTTCCTCTCTACGGCAGCGGGTACGTCACCTCGACCTCGACGAGGTCCGTCGACAGCTCCGCTTCGGTCAGCCCGGGCGGCTGCGCCGAGCCGAAGAGCGGCACGGCGAGGAGCTCGAGCCGGCGCTCGATGAGATGCTCGTCCAGCGGCTGCGGAATCGCTGCCCGGATGGTCCGCTCGAGCGCGGGCGCGACGTCCGCGGCGACGTGCGAGCCGAGAGAGGTCCACGTGCCGCCCTGGTTGCGGAAGGCCAGGAGCTCGACGCCCGCCGTGGCGCCCGCTCCACCGTCGCCAACGCCGGCGCCGACGTACGTGACGGTCGCGTCGAGAACCGGCCGTGGCCCGAACTCGAACGAAATCGCGTGGGCGGGTACGCGCGCGTGCGGGATCCGGGATTCGAGCGCCCAGAGATCGCGGAAGTTATCGAACCCGACGCCTCCGCCGCCGATCACCCGCCGCCGGACCGTGTCGAACACCGCGCAGGGGAAGTTGCGCGGGTGGGGACCCTCGAGCGGGATCACCTGGCTCCAACCCTGGGCCTCGAGCTCCCAGGTCTCGTCCCGCTCCAGGTCGCCTCCGAAGAAGACCGAGCGTGCGCGAGCGGGGTCGAAGGTGAAGCCGGGGAGGCCGCCGCCTGGGCTCGGCACAGGAGGCACCTCCGTCCACGCCGTGCCGTCCCACTCCCAGGCTCCGGGGAAGCGCCCCACCCCCCCTCGACGGGTTCGCTCGATCCCCCCGGTGACAATCGTGCGGCCACGCACCGCATCGTGCGCGAGGGAAGCGCTCCAGCGCTCGGGGGGCCCTCCGCCCGCCACGGCGAGTGCCCACGAGGCGCCGTCGTACTCCCACAGCTCGTCGAACTCCGTCGGGCCCACCGCCATGCCGCCGAATAGCACGACCCTTCGACGACGCGGATCGTAGGAGAGCGCGTGATCCCGCTCCGACGACGGCACGGTGGCCGTCGCGACCTGCGTCCACGCCGAACCGTCGAGCTCCCAGGTCAGGCGCGGCTGCGTCATGCCGGCGAACAGCACGATCCGCCCGCGCACCGCATCGTAGGCGAGCGAGGCATTGTAGACAGCGTCGGAAGGCGGCGACGCGCCGGTCGTCGCGAGCTCGGTCCATGACGATCCGTCATGCGTCCACGTCCTCGTGCCTGCGGGACCCCTGTCGATCGCGACGAGCCGTGCCCTCGCGACGTCCCAAGCACAGGTGCGGGCCAGCTTTGGCTGTGCAGCCATCGCCGTCTCGGGAACGGATGTCCACGTGGTTCCGTCGTACTCCCAGACCATCGGCGGCACCCGATCGAAATCGTACCAGCCGGTGGCGCCGTCCGAGACGACGACTCGCCCTCGCCCCGCGTCGTACGCCATCGCGTGTCCCACGCGAGCGGGTGGCCGTGCGAGCGGCGTAGCGAGCGTCCATGTCGTCCCGTCGTACTCCCACGTGTCGTCTCGGTCGCCGTTGCCCCTGCCGGTCGTACCGCCGAAGTGCACGATCCGGCCGCGCGCCGCGTCGTAGACCAACGATCCAAGAGAGAGATCGCGAGGCAGGGACGTGGGCGTGGCGCGAAGCACCCAAGTGAGCCCTTCGAGCTCCATGACGTAGTTGTCCACGTTCCTCCCGAGCAGCACGAGGACGTTCCGAGAGGTGTCGAAGGCCAGCTTGGCGTTCCCAGGATGCGACGGCGCGTGCTGGGCGGGGATCGATATCCAGTCGGTGCCATCGAACTCCCAGAGCCGCCACCCCGCGTGTGCCGCCTTTCCGCCAAGCACGACGCGCTGACGGCCCGCGTCGTAGGCCATCGCCAGCGCGAAGCCTGCGCCGGGAAGGGTCGGTGTCACGATCTGCGTCCAGGTCGATCCGTCGTACTCCCACGTGTCATCGAGCAGACCACTCTGAGGGTCGCTGCCGCCATAGAGGACGAGCCGCCCTCTCGTCTCGTCGAACGCCATCGCGTGCCCCGCACGCGCGGGCGGCGAGACAGGGGTCTCGACCTGTACCCATCCACCGTCGGTGCGCTCCCACGTGTCGTTCCGAGCCCCACCCGCGATGCCCCCGAAGAGCACCGTGACCCCGCGCGCCGTGTCGTACGCGATGGCGTGGCGAAGACGTGGGCCCGGGTGGCTCGGAGAGATTTGCACCCACGCGTGCGGGACGAGGTCGGTCTCGGGCTCCGCGATCGTCACGAGCCGCTCCCCATCCGTCGCGGCGATCGACGCCGACTCGGATGCGGACGCCTCGGGCGCGATCGTCCACGCCAGTCCCGCGGGCGCACCGCGAGGATCGACGTCCGCCACGAACGGCACGACGGATCCCGGCGCCGAGTCGGGGACGTACGGCACGCGGCCGGCGAGGCCCAGAACGACGCGCTCCGCGCCCGCCGCCGCGCGCGCGACGTTTCCAGACTTGTCCGTGGCCTCGATCCACACGCCGCCGACGCCGGGCGCCCCCGCGGAACGAGCTGGGAACCCGCCCGCCCCGTCCACGAAGAACGGGTCGCCGATCGTGCGCCCACCGGCCGGCGCATCGAACAGACGCACCGGGCCGAGCTCCCCAGGGGGGCTGTCGGTGATGGCGCCCGGCGAGCCCTCCACGGTGTCGTCCAGTCCCGCGCGGCCGCGGGCGAGGACGATCCGGACTCGGTCGATGGCGGGAGGATCGACATCGCGGCCGTCGAGCACCTCGAAACGCTCGCCGGTGTTCCCGCACTTGTCCGTCGCCGAGGCCCACGCCCGCCCAGGCGCGAAGGTCGGGGTGCCCACGTCGACGGGGCCGAAGCTCCCGTCGGAGGCCGCCTCGGCCGAGGCGAGCGCCGCTCCTCCGACAGCGGCGTCGAACAGCTCGACCTCGACGATGGCGCTCGCGTCCGAGAACGCGCCGGGACCGCCACGGACGGCGTCGACCTCGCCCCACGGCCGGCGCACGAAAGAAAGCGCGGCGGGTGACCCACTGGGACCCTCGCGGTCGGAGCCGGAGAGCTCGACCCTGGGGCCTTCGTTGCCCGCGGCGTCGACCGCGGATGCCCAGAGCGCCCGAGGGCCGCGCAGCTCGGTCCCGGGGATCGGGAGCTCGGCGAACGAACCGTCACCGGACGGAGAGATCGAGAGGAGCACGGATCCTACGGCGAGCTCGTCCCAGATACGGAGCTCGACGACGGCCTGGCCTGGATAGCCGACGCCCCCGTCGATCGCGACCGCGGCCGCGCCGGCGACGGCGTCGTCGACGCCGAGCGGGTAACGGACGATCGTCGCGCGCGCAGGGTCGACGGTCGGAGGGGTTCGATCCACCACGAGCGTCGCGACGGCGCGGCCCGTTCCGTTCTCGTTCTCCGCGAAGAGCGGAAGATCGAGCGGACCCTCCGCGACGCTCGCGTCGACGACGAGGAAGCAGGTGCAGGCGCTGCCCGCGGGGGGATCGCAGCGGACCGCCGGTCCACCCGCATCGGAGCCGCACGAGAGGAGCGGCTGGTCCGCCGACAGCGTGAGGGTGACCTGCGCGCCGTCCCGGGCGATCGCAGGATCGACGTCGGCGACGTGCACGGCAGGAGGGACGACGACGGGGATCGTTCCCTGCGAGCTCTCACCCGCGTTCCCCGCCCGATCGGCGCCGGTCGCCAGGTAGACGGCGACTCCGGCCTGCACCGACGGGGCCACGACTGCGTCGCAGCGGAAGTGCCGACCCGGCGCTGGGCCCGCGCATGGGACGTCGGCGCCGAACAGCGAGCTCCGGATCGCGGGAGGCTCCCCGAGCGGCTCGTCGGCGTCGACGAAGAACGCGATCGGCTCGCCGGCCGTCGCGCGAGGCCGGTCTGCCGTGACGTCGAGAGCAGGCGGCCTGCGATCGACCTCGATCTGCGTGCTCGCGGTGCCGCTGAGCCGCCCGATGATCCCGACTCCGACGACCTCGACGGTCCCGTCTGCGACCTCGGGCCCGACCACGGCGGTGCACGAGCACACGGAGCCGAGCGGCAGGCTGCACGACGCGTCCCTGCCGCCGAGGCTCGCGCGGCACTCGTCGATCAGCTGGTCCGCGGAGAAGCCGATGGCGACGGCGACGCCCTCTCGGGCGAACGCCGGGGCCACCTCGCCGAGCGCGATGGTCGGCGCGACGTAGTAGTCGGCGACAGCGTCGACAGCCGTCGAAGTGTTACCGGCTCGGTCCCTGCCGGTGGCTCGAACCGAGAGAGGCCCTCGCGGCTGCGACCCGACGAGGCCCGTGCAGAGGATCCGACGCTCCGCGGTAGCCGCGCAAGCCAGCCCGTCGACGTGCGGAAGGTCATCCAACGGCTCGCTCGCGTCGACGACGGCGGTGAGGAGATCGCCCTCCGTGACGCGTTCGGGATCGAGCTGGATCGAGAGGACGGGCGGCGTGTAGTCGAGCTCCACGGTGACGGGCGGGATGATCGGCCCGACCAGATTCCCGGCCGCGTCCGCCGCAACCACCTCGAACCCCTGCGTGCCCTCCGCCATCGTCGCGTCGACTTCGACGGTGCAGACGTAGGTGCGAAGCGCCGAGGCGCAGGTCATCGCAGCACCGGCGAACCGGACCTCCGGGTTTGCAGCGTCGCGGCCCCAAGGTGCGAGTCGCTCCGACGCGGTGAAGCGAAGCTCGATCTCATCGCCGACGCGGGCGAACGACGGTGCGGCCGTGAAGCGCTCGAGCTGTGGCGGAGCTCGGTCGGGCACGACCGGCGACGGCGCCGCCACATCGGGACTGCGCGGGACGGGATGCGCCGGACTTCTCGGTAGCAACTCGGGCCATGGCGGAACGGCCGGCGTGAAATCAGGGTCCGGCGGCGTCCGACCACAAGCCGCCAAGACGACGGCCGCGCAGGCGACTGCGAGATGGACGCGCGGTGAGAGCACCGCTGCACGCTAGCCCTGCCGGCTGGGTTTGACCAGGTGCAGCTCTTCGAGGACTTGCGCCGGCTGTCGGCTCTCACCTGCTTGGGACCCCGGCGTTTGATCCAGCGGCGCCGCAATCTCCGCGGACGCTCCTCGGCTGACAATCAGAGCTGCGCTGGCGAGGGCATTCGCCCGTCGAGTGACTCGTCTGCGCGCAGGCCCCGGCAGCGGCGCCGTAGACCGTCAGAACGACCCCGAACGGAACGGATGAGATCGAAGGGTGACGAGAAAATGTAGTGCTTCAAGGGTTTTGTGATTGCGTGTTGACGACTCAACGCTCGACTGTCAGGCTCGTTCTGCTCGTCTATTCGTGCGGCCGTGCGCGCCTCTACGTCGCGACCGGTTTGTTTCATCATCCGAGGGAGTGTTCATGCGCCGGTTCTCCTGGCCTGCCCGACATCCGCTGCTCGTCGTAGGTCTCGGCCTCGCTCTGTTCGCAGCATGCACGGACAAGCCCGGCGCGCCGCCGAGATCGCCGCCCGAAGCGGACAACGCGGTGGGCGGCGTCTCGGTGCCGCTCGGCGCGGCGTCGAGCACGCCTTTCGCGATCTCCGACGTCATGCGCAAGGTCGGCCACGCCTTTCGGGCGGAGGACGGCCGCTTCCGCAACGTCCAGCGCACGTTCGAGGCCGTCGTCGACGACCGCGGCGTCGAGCTCGCGCCTGTGCAGCCGGCCAACGTGCCCGGTCCCGACGGAACGCTTCCCGGTGGCGTCGTTCGCGCCCGCCCCGCGCGGTTCGAGACAATCGCCATGGGCCGCGGCGCACCGGCCGAGATGGTCCGCGGAAGCCCCGTCGCGGGACCCGATGGAGATGTCGAGATCCGGCTCGCCCACGGCAAGGAGCGCCTCAAGGCCTCCGAGTCCGGGGTCGAGCAGCGCTGGGAGTTCGAGGGGGAGCCGGACGGACACGGCGACCTCGTGGTCCGCGTCGGCGTCTCCGGGCAGTCGTTCGTCGGCGTGTCCGAGCACGGCCTGCACTTCCGTGACGAGTCCTCCGGTCTGGGCCTGCGTTATGGCGTCGCGACCTGGGTCGACGGGGACGGCCGGCGCACCACGGTCGCACCGAGCTTCGCGGACGGCGAGATTCGCCTGCGCGTGGCGGAATCGCTGCTCGAGGCCTCCTCGTATCCCGCCGTGCTCGATCCCGAGATCGGTGGCGAGTTCTCGATCGACAACGCGATCCCCGTCGACGTGGTGAACACGCAGGACGCGGTCACGGTCGCGTACGGCGGTGGAGTATGGCTGTATGCGTGGCACGACTACCGGAGCGGCACCAGCTACGACATCTACGGCGCCCGCGTGACCACCGCCGGCGAGCTGCTCGATCCGAACGGTCTCTTGATCTCGCGCGAGGCCGACGCGGCTCCTGCGAACAACCAAATCTACCCGGACGTGGCGTTCGACGCCACGACCGATCAGTTCGGCGTGTTTTGGCAGGACTTCCGCGACGGCGTGGCGTGGGACATCCGCGGCGCGCTCGTGCCGACCTCCGGCACCGCGCTCGCCGCGACGAGCCTCGTCGTTCATGACTCCGCCCCCGGCACGGCGGCGCTCCGCCCAGCGGCTGCGTTCGGGGACGGTCGCTTCGTGGTGCTCTGGGACTCCGCCGTCGACGTGTTCGCGTCCACGGTGTTCTCGAGCGGCGCCGCGGGGCAGGACGGAATCGTGATCTCGAACGCGACGGGCAAGCAGCTCGACGCCGACCTTGCGTATCTCGGGACGCAGTTCCTCGCGGCGTGGCGCGACGAGCGGACGAGCACCGACGGCGACATCTACGCGACGCGCCTGGACGTCGACACGGGTGACAACCTTTACCGCGTCGATGCCGCTGGCATCGGGATCAACACGGTCTCGGACATCCAGGCCGAGCCTGCCGTGACGGGCGGCGGCTCGAACTTCTACGTGGCGTGGAGGCACGGCACGTCCGGAGATGTCTATGGAACGCGTGTTTCGGCGGCGGGCGCGGTCCTCGACGGAACGAGCGGGACGGCGATCTCGGCCGGCACGGCCAGTGAGACCAAGCCGTCGGTCGCGTTCGACGGGACGTCGTACGTGGCGGCGTGGACCGACACGAGATCGATTGCAGGCCAATCCTCTCCTCACGTGTTCGCCGCGCGGGTCCAAACCGACGGCAGCCTGCTCGACGCCAGCGGGATCCTCCTCGCGCAGGGCAAGGAGAGCACGCCGGCGCTCGCGGCCACGACTGGACAGGCCCGCATCGGCTGGACGAAGAGCGAGTCAGGGCTGGCGGTCTACGCGGCCAACCTCGTGAGCGGCGCCGTCTCTGGAACGCAGCTGATCTCGCGGCACAACGGCCTCCAGATCAACCCGAGCATCGCGTTCGACCCGACGAACGAGCGCTACATGATCGTCTGGGTGGACGGCCGCAACCAGGCCACGAACTACGACATCTACGGGGCCCTCGTTTCGAAGGGCGGCCAGCTCCAGACCTCGCAGGGCATTCCGGTCGCGACGTCCAGCGGCGTCGAGTCATACCCGCGGGTCGTCTACGACGGGACGAAGTTCATCGTGGTCTACCGTGAGAGCGCGCCACCGAACGACTACATCCGGGCGAAGACGATCAGTCTTGCGGGCGTCGTGGGCCCCACGACGACGACGATCGCAGGGGAAATCGAGTTCGAGTCCCAGCCTGACCTCGCCTGGGACGACGTGCACGACGTGCTGCTGGTGATCTGGAAGCGGTCCGTAGGCGTCCGGGCACGGCGCCTCTACGCGGACCTCACGCCTGTCGACGTCGATCCGATCGAGGTTTGCTGCGACGTGCCACTCGCCGAGGCGAGCCACCCGAGGCTTGCTTGGGGCGGCGAGAACGAGTTCGTCGCGGTCTGGGAGCAGACCCAGAGCCCGACCTCCGACCCCGACATCTACCGGGCCCGGATCGCGGTCTCGGGCGGCGCCACGCCGCTGGGACCTGCGCTGCGGGTCGCCGGCACGCCAGGGCCCGAGCTCTTGCCGGTGATTGCCTCCGCCGGAGGAGGGTACCTGGTGGCGTGGCAAACGGAGAATTCGTACACGCTGACCAACGTCACGGGCCGTTTTCTCGACGCCGTCGGCGGGCTTCGCGAGCCGGTCGAGATCGCGCAAAGCCTTCACTGGGAGTCGACTCCGGCGGTCGCCGCGGCGCCAGCGGCGTCGGCACGATCGTACTTCGTCGCATGGTCCCGAACGCCGATCTTCCCTGGGTCGGCCGACATCTACGGTACGTTGGTTCGCGACGGCACGGTGGTGACCGAGGATGGCTTTCTCCTGGTGGGCGGAGGGGAGGACGAGACGGGGGCGGCCGTCGCGTTCGGAGACGAGCGGAACCTGCTCCTCGCCTATCATCACCGCACCACGAGTTCGGGCACCGAGCGGCTGTTCGGCAAGACCTTGATCTGGGAACCGCAGGGCCAGGATTGCGAGACCGACACGGCCTGCGTCACCGGGTTCTGCACGGACGGGTACTGCTGCGACACCGCGTGCGGGGGCGGTCCTTCGGACTGCCAGGCTTGCGACGTGTCCGCGCACCTGGGCGCGTGCACGCCGATCCCGGCCGACCCGGCGTTCGAGTGTCGCGGTTCCGCCGGCGACTGCGACCTCCCCGAGACCTGCAACGGCGTCGATGCGACTTGCCCCGCGGACCGATTCGCGCCCGCCACGGTCCAGTGCCGCGAAGCCTCCACGGTCGAGGGCGACGACTGCGATCTACCCGACTTCTGCACCGGCTCGGCCGCCGACTGCCCCGACGTGGTCAAGCCCGACGGCGTCGTTTGCCGCGAGCACGTCGTCGGGACCTGCGACGCGCCCGACAAGTGTGACGGAAGCGCGAAGAGCTGCGTCGACCTGCCCAACGTGCTCCCCGACCACGAGATCTGCCGGCCTGCGGTCGGTGCCTGCGATGTGGCGGAGCACTGCGAGAGCGGGATCTGCCCGGCGACGGACACCTACCTCGGCAGCGGCGTGCTCTGCCGCCGCCCCGCCGGTGAGTGTGACGAGGCAGAGGTGTGCACGGGCGGCAGCCCCGCCTGCCCGTCGGACCTGTTCCGCGCCACAGGGAATTGCGATTCCGGACTCGGCGACGACTGCCCCGGCGAGTCGGTCCTGTGCAGTGGCACGGCCGCCGCATGCCCCGTCACGGTCGGCGCGGGGTGCGTCAGCGCAGACGCCACGACGCTCCGCTCCGACACCGCCTTCACCGTCGCCGCGCCGTTCGCGGAGCGGGTCGGCTTCCTCTACGACTGCGGCAGCGACTGCATCCAGAAGGGAGCCTCGCTCGCAGATCTCTTCGCCGCGAAGTCCGACCGGCTCGCGGTGGTGCGCGGGCTCGTGACCGACACCAGCGGCATCCCTCTCCCCGGCGTGCGCGTCGCCGTCCTCCGCCACGACCAGAACGACCCGGAGGATTACGGCTACACGTACACGCGAGTCGGCGGCTCGGTGCCGTCGGAGGCGGGCTGGTTCGACCTGGCCGTCCTCGGCGGCGAGCGCCTCACGCTCGAGTACCGCCGGCCCGGGTATTTGCCCGTGCAGCGCACGGTTTACGTGCCGGCGGGCGACTACACCGTGGTCGACGACGTGGCGATGACGTTCGAAGATCCCGCGGGCACCCAGGTCACGTTCCCCACCACCGGCTTCGCGGTTGCGCAGGGCGCCCGGGTCGGCGACGCCGACGGCGAGCGGCGTCTGACGGTGATTTTCCCGCCCGGCACCCACGCGTTCGTGGTGCCTGCCGGTGGCGGCCAGCCGATCGAGATCGGAGATGCTCAGAACCCGGTGCAAGCCACCGTTCGGCTCACCGAGTACACGGTGGGCAACCTCGGGCCAGCGGCGATGCCGGGCGAGCTGCCGGGCGCGAGCGCCTACACCTACGCGGCGGAGCTCTCCATCAACGGCGCCGACTCCGTGATCTTCAAGAACGGGAACGACGATCCGCTACCGGTGTCCGTCTACCACGAGGACTTCCTGGGCCTCGGCGGCCTCGCGCCGGGCGGCGCAGACAACTTCAGCCTGGTGCCGCTCGGCACCTACGATTCTGATCGAGCGGCATGGGTCGCCGAGAACGACGGAGCGTTCGTGCGGCTCCTTGCCGGCGACGTCGACGGACCGTACATCGACTTCACGGGTGACGGTGTTCATGACCACACCGCGATGGGCATCGCCACCTGGGAGCGCAACGCCCTCGCGAGCCTTGGCTACCCGGTGGGCCAGGAGCTCGTCCGACTGCAGCTCACGCACTTCACTCCCATCGATCCCAACTTCCGCCTCTCGGTGCCGGGCGTCGGGAATGACGGGCCCAAGGTGCGCCCGCCGAAGCCCGACCCCAACGATCCGAAGCCGTGCGAGGACTGCGGCTCGGTCATCGAGGTCCAGAACCGCACGCTGCGGGAGCATGTCGCGATTCCGGGCACCCCGATCTCGCTCGTCTACTCCTCGAGCCGTGTGCCGGGACGGGCATCGGCGCGACAGCTCGTGATCCCCGTGTCCGGCTCCGCCGCGGAGCTCGGCAACGCCACCAAGATCCACCTCGAGGTGCAGGTGGCGGGTCGCCTGTTCTCGTACGAGCTCGAGGCCTATCCGAACCAGACGTTCACCTTCGACGACTGGGACGGTCTCGACGCCTACGGCCGCGAAGTCCAGGGCGAGACGCTGGCCACGGTGCGGCTCGGCTACGAGTACCCGGCTCGCTACGAGTGGGTGCAGTGGCCGGTCACGTCGGCGGGGAACACGCCCTCCGGCTTCGGCAAGATCAACTGGGGTCGGGGCACGGCCACGGTGGTGGGCGATCCCACGACCTTCTCGCGTACACGCCAGGCCACTGCCTGGATCGTCTGGAGGACGACTACGCACGAGCTCGGCCGCTGGAACGCCGCGGGGGAGCCGCTTCCAGGGTTCACCGTCGACCTGCACCACCGCCTCGACGTCGAGCGCGGCACGCTGCACTTCGGCGACGGTCGGACGCGCAGTCTCGATCGGATCGGCTGGGTGATGGACACGATCCTGGGTGCGCCGACGAGCGGCAATCCGTTGCCGATCCCGGCGCCCGCGGCCACGCTGCCGCACACCGACGTGTCGGCAGGGGACCCGCTCGCGTACGAGCTCGTGGATCCGATCGGCATCGAGCCGGGGCCCGACGGTTCGTTCTTCCTCATCGAGCAGGACCACATCCGCAAGGTCGACCTGGGCCCGTCGCTCACCGTGACGACACTCCTCCGGCCGGGTAGCTATCCCGAGAACGTCCGCGACTTCTGGGGCATGTCGCTCATGCCCGACGGTGGCCTGCTCGTGAGCGACGCGCAGCGCCACGTCATCAGGCGGATCTCGACGGGCACCTACGGCGTCCAGGTCGTCGCTGGCAACGAGCTCGAGCAGGACGACCTCGACACCCAAGACTCCGGACATCTCTACGTCTGGCAGACCGAGGGTGGCGAGGGGCAGGGAGCTCTTCCCATCCCAGCGACGTGCGACCGGCTCAACTTCGAGAATCCCGGCCGATGTGGACTGCGGATGCCCGTCGACGTGCAGGCGATGCCGGGCGGTAGCTTCTGCTTCAGCACGAGGGCGCAGACGCAGTCGGAGCTGATCCACAACACGACACCTTGGAACTTCACGCAGGGAGACGCCGGTCGAAGCTCCCGGATCCGCTGCGTGGGGCCGGACGGATTCCTCTACACCGTTGTCGGTGGTGAGTACGAGTGGGTCAACGACATCGCATACACGGCGCCGATGCTGGTCGACGCTGCGCCCGTCAACTTTGTCGAACTCAGCCCGCCGGAGGTTGTTGCGGCCGAGATCGAGCGGCTGACGCCAGATCCAAGGGGTGGCTTCTACTTCACGGAGCGTGACCGCGTCTTCCGGCTCGGCGACGACGGGAACCTCGATCTCGTCGCCGGCGCGCCTTTCATCAGTTCGTCGAGACCGGGCTGGGGCGAGGGCATTCCGGCCACGGAGACTGCGGGGCACTTCACCGCCCTCGCCGCGGCGCCGTCGGGCGACCTCTACCTCGGTGGAGGGACGCGCGAGCTGGCGAACGACGTGTACTGCTTCGACGCTCTGCTCCGCGGCTGCACGCCGGGCGACGTCACGTACCCCGACCCGAACGGGGTCGGTACCGGCGTCGTCCGAGTGGTCACGGCCGACGGCCGCATCCGCACCATCGCGGGCACGCCGAACGGCGGTGGCCTGACCGGCGTCGACGCGCACGTGCCCGGCCTGCCCGCGCTGTCGGTGCAGCTCGGCGAAGTCAAAGACCTGGCGCTCCTTCCCGACGGTTCGCTGCTCCTGCTCGAGGGCAGCTGGGTCCGCCGGCTCCGCCGCGCCGTCGTGCCCGGCCCCGACGACAAGTACCGGGTCCCGTCGGAGGACGGCACCGAGGTCTACGTCTTCGACCTCCGCGGGCAGCATGAGAAGACGATCGACGCGCGCACCGGTGCGATCAAGGTCGAGTTCGTCCACGGCGAGTGCGGTTCGGCTCCCGAGGACGGCACGGGCTGCCTCACCGAGGTAAAGGTGCCGGCGTTGAAAGACGGGCAAGGCGTCATCACCTACGACACGACGGTGCTCGACTACACCGTCTCGCCCGCCACGATCACGCCGCCGCACGGCGGGATCAACGCGGCAACGACCGTCACGCTGGGGCTCGACGGGTACGTGGAGACCATCGACCTGCCGGGGCCGCAGCAGGAAGGCGGCGCGGCGCTCGTCTTCACCTACGCCGACGACGGCCTGCTCCAGTCGTTCCACGACGCGCGGGGCGAGCAGCACGCGTTCTTCTACGAGGAGGGCACGGGCAAGCTCGACGTCGACGTCTTCGCTTCGGGCTACGCCAAGGCGCTCGACCCCGCGGACGAGCAGCCCGAGTACGGCGCGTCGGTCGAGGTCGTGACGCCGCTCGGCCGCGTGCGCCGCGAGTCCTCCGAGCAGCGCGACGACGGCACGCTCGCGTGGAAGCGGGAGGAGCAGGTCGCGCCCGACGAGTTCCTGACGACCGTCTGGACGAGCAGGCCAGACGGCACCGCGCTCATGACGTCGCCGACCGGGTTCGGACTGGCGAGCCTCACGCCGTCGCCACAGTGGGGCGCGGCGGCGTCGTACCCGAGCGACGAGGTGACGGCCGAGGGCGGGGTCGTGCGACGGCTCGAGCGGACCCAGGCCGTGACGGCGACCGGGTCCGTGGAGACCTTCCGCATCGGCGGCTCGGGACCGCCGGAGGACTGCTCGCTCTCGGGCGACGAGGACGCGGACGGTCGGGCGGACTGCGCCGATCCCGACTGCGCCGGGAACTCCGCGTGTGCCGCCGAGGCGTGTGCGGGCGGAGTCGACGACGACGGCGACGGGCTCGTCGACTGCGCCGACCCGGACTGCGCCGCGACCTCCGCGTGCCCCCCGGGTGCCGAGGCGTGCGCGGGCCAGATCGACGAGGACGGCGACGGGCTCGTCGACTGCGCCGACCCGGACTGTGCCCGAACCTCCGTGTGCGTCCCGGACAAGGAGGCGTGCGCGGGCGCACTCGACGAGGACGGCGACGGGCTCGTCGACTGCGCCGACCCGGACTGCGCGTTCACCTCCGACTGCGCGGTCGACTGCAACGCCGGCTCGAACCGAGAGCTGCCGATCTGCGCCGGCGAGACGTGGTGCGACACGGTCGCGTGTGAGTTCACCACCGAGTACGAGGTCGGCCCGCCGGCGACGATCACCGCCACGAGCCCGCTCGATCGGGTCACGGTGGTGACGCTCGACGCCCTCGGGCGGGAGGTCCAGCGGCGGGTCGGCGACCTCGAGCCGGTGTTCCTGAATCGGTCGGAGGTGCCGGGCCCGGCGCAGGGCCAGGTCACCTCGGTGGTGACGGGCGCCCGGACCTACACGCTCGAGTACTACGCGAGCGGCGACCACGAAGGGCGGCTGTGGCGGATCACCGATCCGGAGAACCGGCAACACGAGCTCTCATACAGGGCCGACGGCAAGGTGAGCTCGGTGGTCCGCAAGGACGCGCAGCAAGCGCCGGTCGCCGCGTACTTCTTCGAGTACGACGGTGCAGGCGCCCTCGTGAAGGTGCGGCGGCCGTGTGTGCCGGTGGGCGGCGTCTGCGCCGAGGAGATCGACCACAACTTCGATCTGACGCCTGACGGCAAGCTCGCGTCGTACCGCCCGCCGCTCCTCGCCGACCTGGACCTCGATTCTGATGCCGAGGCGCAGACGACCTACGCCTACGACGCCGACCTCGCCCTCGTCGGGGTCGTGCTGCCCGGCGGCCGGGAACTCGAGCGGGTGTACGATCCGGTCTCTGGCCGCCTGACGGCGATCAACGGGCCGACCTGGCCGGTGGACGACGGCACCACGGCGTATGACTACGACGAGAAGGGGCGGGTCTCCTCGATCGTGGGTCCGCAGGACGTGGATCTCACCCTCGGGTATACGGGGAGTCTGCCGAAGAGCACGACCTGGTCGGGCGCGGTGACCGGGACGGTGAGCCGCACCTACGACTCGGCGTTCCGGGTGCACACGCTCACGGTGGGCGGCGTCTCGACGCGCTTCCGCTACGACGCTGATGGCTCGCTCTCGGAACTCGAGCCGACGGGCGGCAAGGCGATGACGATCGTCCGCGACTCGGCGGCGGGGAAGGGCGCGGGGCTCGCCACCTCGACGACGGTGGGTACAGTCGGCACCGACGCTGTGGTCACGACGTCGATGACGTACAACCAGTACGGCGAGGTTCGCTCCATCGAGGTGAACGTCCTCGCCGGTCAGGCTCCGGGCCAGAAATTCCTGGAGGAGCTCGAGGCGGAGGAAGGTGCCCCGGACTACGAGACGCGGAGGCGCGACGGCTTGGGCCGCATCCGGGTCAAGCGCGAGAACCTCGAGGGAGCGGGCTCGGTCGACACGTCGTACGGGTACTCGGCCCTCGACTTCCTGACGAGCGCGGGCGGCACGTCGTGGACCTACGACGTGAACGGCAACCGCACGCCCTACGGCGTCACGACGGAGTACGACGATCAGGACCGGCTACTGACGCACGGCACGATCTCGTTCACCTACGGTCCGAACGGCGAGGTGACGAGCCGGTTCGACTCGGCGGGTCCGGACCTGCTGCTTTCGTACGACGCTGCCGGCAACTTGCGCCGCGCCGAGAAGTGGGAGGACGGCGCACTGCTGAAGGTGCTCGAGTACGAGCACGACGGCCTGGGACGGCGGGTGGCGAAGTACGAGGTTACGGTCGTTGGCGGCGTCGAGCAGCGCGTGCCAGTGCAGGGCTTCCTGTACGACGGCCAGCTCCGCGTCGTGGCCGAGCTCGACGGGAGCGGCGCGGTCGCGAAGCGGTTCGTCTATGGCACGCGGGAGAACGTCCCGGATCTGATCCTCGCGGACGGCACGACGTACCGCATCGTCGCCGACCACCTCGGCAGCCCGCGCATGGTGATCGACGCGGTGACGGGCGACGTGACGGACCGGATGAACTTCGACGCCTGGGGCAAGGTCACGAGCGCGCCGGTTGCAACGCCGCTGCACCCGTTCGGCTTCGCGGGCGGCCTCTACGACAGCGACCTCGAGCTGGTGCGGTTCGGGGCGCGTGACTACGACCCCGTGGTCGGCCGGTGGATGGCGAAGGACCCGATCCGGTTCGCCGGCGGCGACACCAACATATATGCCTACGTCGGCAATGATCCCGTGAACCGGATTGATCCCAGCGGCAAGCTGGACAGCGGTGCCGCGGTTACCATCACGATTATCGTTGTTGTCGTCGCGCCTGCGCCCGTTCCTGCCAAGATCTCATTTGCGGCGGCGGCGGCGGCGGTAGCGGCGTCGGCGGCCGTGGGCGTGGGAATCGGCGTTGGAATTGACTACGTCGCGGGCGACGCAATACAGGATGGCATGGATGCCATCTTCGGTGATCCATATGCATGTGAGGAGGACGACGAGGAGGAGGAAGACGAGTGCGATGCCAACTTCATGAGGTGCATGACCGAGACAAACGGGCCAAGCATTCACCCGGATCGCGGCGGAAATTTGTGCCAGAGGTGCAAGGACCAGTGCATCGCGGATGGAGGGTGGCCTACCACGCTCCGATCGGTACTCAAGCCCGGGGGCTACCGGTGCCCATAGCTCCCGCGAAGGCTGACAAGTCTAGAACACGAGATGACCGCCAGCGTGAAGCCGTCGACCTCCTTTCGAACACCATCCTCAGATCGCTGAGCAGTGGCTTCCCGGAATACGCGTCGAATCTCAAGGCGGTAGAGGTGGCTCTCGCGCGTTCTCCGCGGTCTGCCGGCGAACGGCGCACGATCCGTCGCGCAGTTGCGGAAGAGATATTCCTGCGTGGCGTGCAAAAGGGGGTTGCCTGGGAACTGATGCAGCCATGGTGGTCGCGAATGCAGCGACTCGGCTTTGATCACGTTGATCGGCGAGTCTTCATCGCTTGCGGTCTCGCGCGGTGGAGCGCGAAGTCCCATCAGCAGGTAACTCGTGCTCGCGATGCCCTTGAGGACGCTCGGCGGAGGCTTCGCCGGCTTCGTTCAACAAACCCGGCCCGCGCAGAACTGCTAGAGATGTTGAGCCGAGCGGAGCTCGCATTGCTGGCGTCTAGACGTGAGCCAAAGTCATAGACACCCAGTTGCGGCGGCAGATCGAGCACGACTTCGACCTGATTCCGGATGGCAAGCTTGAGTCGTACCGCCCGCCGATCCTCGAGGACCTCGACCTCGACCTCGGCACCGAGGAGCAGGCGGCGTACGCCCTACGACGCCGATCTCGCACTCGTCGGGGTGGTGCTGGCCGGCGGCCAAGGGCTCGAGCGGGACGCTTGTCGCCGACCTCGCGGGCGCAGTGCCCGGCCACGTGCGGCGGCTCAAAGCTCGTCGAGGTGTTCAGGTTGCGGGGTCACCGCCGGCTTCACTCGATGGTGCATCAGGCTTCCGCTCCGCCGTCGGTGCGGTGAACCGGGTCCGGACGTACTCGTGCGCGCTCTGCGGGGCCAGCTTCACCGTCCCCGGGCCGGTCCTCACGAAGAGATCTCCCTCCGCCGTGGCCTCGAGGCCCTTCCACTTGAGGAAGACCGGCTCCGGGCTGCGCTGGCAGCTCACGATGCACACGGTCTTGCCCTGGACGACCTGGCACTTCGGGTCGATGCAGGTCCCTGCGCGATCGCCGAGGCCGTTGCGCACCACCTGGGCGAGGTGGCGCATGAACTTGTCGTCGCTCTCGAGCTGGTCCACCTCGATGCCGACGATCGACCCGTCGTCGGCGACGCCGATGAGGAGATCGCCGCCCTCGGTGTTCAGGAACGCGGCGATCGTCTTGAGCACGGCATGGGTCACTCCCTTGTCGTCCTGCCGGTCCTCCTTCAGGCTCCAGCGCAGCGTGGACTTGAACTCGAGCGTCTTCGACTCCCCGCGCTTGATCAGCTCCTCGGCATTGCGGTGGGCGCGCAGGTACTGGTCGAAGAGGAAGTTCTTCACGACCTCGCCGAAGGTGCGGTCGTCGGTGATGCGCTTGTAGAGCTCGAAGTTCGAATCCACGATCTCCTGGATCACGTGCTCGACCTTCTGGTCGAAGGTGAGCCGCACGTTCTCCCGCGTGTTGACGCGCGCGGCGGCGTCGAGGGCGGCGTCCTCGTCGAGCTTCTCCATCATCTGGCCGAGGGTCACGCGGTGCTCAGGGCCGAAGTTCAGGCCGAAGCGCTCGTTCAGCTCCGCGATGATGCGTGAGAGGGTCTCCAACTCCTCCGGGGCGGTGCCGCCGGGCGTACGGCTCCCCGCCGGATCGAGCACGCCGGGCTTGCGCGTGAGCGCGATCTTCCCGCTCCCCGTCTGCTGGATCCGGTACGACTCCATGTCGATGT